>DASVNF010000063.1:0-5116 GCA_036384015.1 Burkholderiales bacterium | reverse complement strand
CTTGAGGCCGATGCCGTAGACCTGCGGGCCGACGCCGTTGCGCAGCCCGAACCTGGTTTCCAGCTGCCTGCCGAGATGGCCGCGACAACCTTCCGCGAAGAACGTGTACTTCGCGTGCAGTTCGATGCCGGGCTGGAAGGCATCCGTTTTCTCCCCACCGCGGGATACACCCATGTCGCCGGTCGCTACGCCCCTCACGCTGCCGTCGTCCCGATACAGGACTTCTGCCGCGGCGAATCCGGGAAAAATTTCCACGCCCGCGGCTTCCGCCTGCGTGCCCAGCCATCGACAGACATTGCCGAGGCTCACCACGTAGTTGCCGTGGTTCTGGAAGCAGCCCGGCAGCATGAAATTCGGCACCTTGAAGGCGTTACCCTCGGTGAGGAACAGGAAACGGTCCTCGCTTACGGGCGTATTCAACGGCGCGTCCAGTTCCTGCCAGTTCGGAAACAGTTCCGATATTGCGCGCGGATCCATTACCGCGCCCGAAAGGATATGTGCGCCGACCTCGGATCCTTTTTCGATGACGCAGACGGAAACGTCGTTTCCGCGTTCGGCCGAAAGCTGCTTGAGCCGGATGGCGGCGGCGAGTCCCGCCGGTCCGGCGCCGACGACGACGACGTCGTATTGCATCGATTCACGTTCTGCCAAATTACTCTCCCGGATGCCAGACCGCCTGGAAGCGTCTGTTAAAATCGGTCATCGCCATAAATGATAAACGCTTTCGCCGCCCCGCAGAATCGGGACTGAAGGCGCTCAAAGATGAAAAAAGACGAAGGCAGGCTGGTGCGCACCGATCGCGTGCCGATGCGCTGGGGTGAGATGGACGCGCTCGGCCACATGAACAATGTGTCCTACTTCCGTTACTTCGAGCAGGCGCGCATATCCTGGTTCGACGGTCTGAAGATCGACTACCGGCCGGGAACCGAAGGGCCGATCCTCGGTACCCTGAGCTGCCGCTACGTCAAGCCCGCGGTCTATCCCGCCGACATCGAAGTCACGACTTACGTAGGCAACGCGGGACGCAGCAGTTTCGGCATGTTCCATGAAATGTACCTGGCCGGCGACCCGACCGTCCTGTTCGCGCAAGCGGAGGCCATCATGGTCTGGATCGATATTTCCGAAGGCAAGTCGCGACCGCTTCCGGACTGGATGAGAGAACATCTCACTCCCCGCTCCCTCCACAAGTAAAGCAGGGGCCTTTCAGCACTCGATCAACTGTCCGGTTACTCCCCGGCTGTCGGATCCCATCAAATACAGATAAACCGGCATCAGTGCTTCGGCCTCGCGCATGGAGGCCGCGAGTTCGCCCGGATGGGTTTTGGCGCGCGAAGGCGAGGCCACCGGGCCGGGAATCACGGCGTTCACCCGCAGGTTCGGCGCATCCGACCATTCCGCCGCCTGGATTTTCATCAGCGCTTCCGCGCCCGCTTTCGACGCCGCATACGCGCCCCAGAAGGCGGCGGGGACATGGCCGTGCGTTTCCGACGTGAAAATCACCGACGCGTCGCCTGCCGCCCGCAAGAGTCTGGCGCAGGCCTGGTTCAGCGCCGCGGGGGCAACCAGGTTGACGCGCAGCGTTTTCGTCCATTCGTCGATGGTCTGATGCTCGAGCACGGACAGCTTCTCGAGATGCGACGCGTTGTGCAGGATGCCGTCCAGCCGGCCAAGGCGTGTTTCGATTGCGTAGGCGAGGGCGTCGTAGTCCCGGACGGTCGCCCCGAGGAGGTCCAGCGGTATGGCCGCCGGCTGGGGATGGCCATTCGCTTCGATTTCGTCATACACCGCTTCGAGCGCGGCCGGATCGCGCCCGTGCAGGACAACCGTGGCGCCATGCCGGGCGAACGCCAGTGCGGCGACGCGTCCAATGCCACGCGTGGCGCCCGTTACCAGTATCACGCGGTCCTGCAGAAGGTCCCGCTTCGCCGGATAAATCCGAGGGTCGATCATTTTTTCATCGCCAGATGCGCTGCCCGCACGCCGCTGCGCACCGCGGCTTCCAGGGTTGCGGGATAGTCGGAAACCGTATAGTCGCCCGCCAGGAAAAGGCCGGGAAGGGCCGTGCCGTTATCCGGCCGCACCAGCCCCGGTGTGCAGGCGAAAGTCGCACGCTTCTCCGCGATCACGCGCTGCCATTGCGGCGCCTGCAATCCCGGGACTACCGCGGCCAGTTCCGCATGGACTTTCCGCGCCAGTTCGCTTTGCGGCAATTCCTGGTGTGCGCCGGATGCGGAAATCACCACGCCGATCAGTCCATCCTGTCCGCAAAGCTGGCCGCGGTCGAAAACCCATTGCGAGTAGGCCGCATCGATTCCCCCCATTCTGAAGGGCAGGCGCGTTCCGGCCGGATACTGGAGATAAACCGAATAGATCGGCTGGTACGAAAATGACTCGATCATGTTTCGCAGGGGCGCCAGTTGCGCGTGCGGGGCGATCAGCATGCCGATCCGGTGCGGGGATACGGCCAGAATTACCCGGTCGAACTGCCCGCCATCCGGCTCAATTTCAAAATTTTGCGGGGTTCTCCGCACCGCTTCCACCGTCGAGCCGAGGCGGACTTCGCCGCTGCGGGCGTCTACATAGCGTGCGGCGCGCTCCGGAAACAGTGCGGAAAAATCCAGGGCGGGAAGCAGCAGATCGCTGTCGGCGGGTTTGCCGCTCAGGCTGTCGCGCAAGACAGCGAGAAAAACCCGGGCCGAAGCCTGTTCGGGCCGGGTGTTGAGCGCGGAAACGCAAAGCGGGCCCCACAGCAACCGGGAAACGCGTTCCGATTGCCGGCATGCCGTGAGCAGCTCCGAGACGGTCATGTCCGCGGGCAGGCGAAAACGCTGCCTTCGCATCGCCAGCATGAAACGGGCTGCGCGCAGCTTGTCGCCGAGAGTCAGTCCCCGTGCGGCGAGCAACGCGGCGGCAAGATGGAGCGGGGCGGGCAGCTTCGGTACCCGCATGGCGAAGTCCGGGTACAGCGTCAGTTCGAGCGGCAGGCGAATCAGGCCGCGGGATTCGCCGGGTGCGGTCGTCAGGTCGATGAGCCGCAAAGTTTCCGAGTAGGCGCCGATGAGGACATGCAGGCCATTGTCCAGCGTGATGCCGTCGATCTCGACGCGGCGCGCGCGTCCGCCGAGCACCTTGCCTGCTTCGAACACGGTTACGGCGATGCCGCTGCGTGCCAGTTCTGCCGCCGCCGCCATGCCTGCGTAACCGCCGCCGACAATGGCTATGCGCAGGTGCCCATCACCCGCTGATGAATGACGCGAGACTGGCGTCGAACCCGGTTGCATCACAAACGCAGCTTTGGAAGTTGTCTCGTCACGAGTCACCTGTCGCGGCCTTACGCTGTCAACCAGGTCCGCCAGGCGATCCAGAGCTTGCGCAGGGGGGTAAGGGAAGTCCGTTGATTGAGGACATGGTTGCCGTTGGCGCGGATTTCCTGCAGCAGCGTGCGATAGATTGCAGCCATCACCAGTCCGGGACGCTGTGATTTGCGGTCGCCCGCAGGCAGCGAAGCGAAGGCGCGGTTATAAAACTCCTGGGCGCGCTCGATCTGGAATTCGATCAGTTTGCGGAATCCTTCCGTTTCCCGCAGCTGGGCCACGTCGGTCGCGGAAATGCCGAATCGCGACAGTTCATCGAGCGGCAGGTAGACGCGGTTGCGGCGGGCGTCTTCGCCGACGTCGCGAATTATGTTTGTGAGCTGGAAAGCCGTGCCGAGGTTCTCCGCGTAAGTGAGCGTGGCGGGATCGCGGTAACCGAATATCGCCGCAGCCATCAGGCCGACGGCGCCGGCGACCCGGTAGCAATAGGATTGCAGGGTCGCGAAATCGGGATAACGGTTGTAGCTCAGGTCCATTTCCATGCCGTCGATGATTTCGTCGAAGTGCCGTCGCGGGAGTTTGAACTCCTTGACCACCGGGATCAGGGCCTGGGCAACGGGGTGTTGCGCGACCCCCTCGAAAACGCCGGCGATTTCCTTGCGCCACCATGCCAGCTTGGTGCGTGCCAGGTCGGCGTCGCTGCATTCGTCGACGACATCGTCCACCTCGCGGCAGAACGCATAGAGGGCGATGATCGCGCGCCGGCGTTGCGGCGGCAGGAACAGGAAACTGTAGTAGAAGCTCGAACCGCTCTTGGCGGCCCTCTCCTGGCAGTATTGGTCGGGAGTCATCGGACGGCGAGAGAGCGGCAGAACATGAGTGCCCAGTCCATGGGACCGAGCAGCGGTCGATGGCGGAAGACATCCCCCTCGCTGTCGCGGAGCTTGTGCAGGATCCTCGAACCCCCCGCGACGATCATGCGCAACTCCAGTCCGATGCGGCCGGGCAGGCGGCGCCCCAGGGGCGCGCCGGTGTCCATCATTGCCTGGGTTCGTTCGATCTGGAACAGCATCAGCGCCCGCCATGCCTCGTCGGCTTCCCGGTTTGCGATCTGAGACTCGGAAACGCCGTATTCTGCCATTTCGTCCTGCGGCAGATAGACACGATTCTTGCGAAAGTCGATCTCCACGTCCTGCCAGAAATTGATCAGCTGCAGGCTGGAACAGATGGCGTCCGAGCAGGCAAGATTGCCCGGTTCAGCAGCCCCGTAAAGGTGCAGCAGCAGTCGGCCGACGGGATTGGCCGAGCGGCGGCAATAGTCCATCACCTCGCCGAAGTCGGCATAGCGGGACTTGACCACGTCCTGGGAGAAGGCGGAAAGCAAGTCCCGGAACAGCTCGATTGGCAGGCGGTAGGCCGCAACGACGGGAGCGAGCTCCGCAAAAAGCGCTTCTCCGGGCGGTTCGCCCCGCTCGAGACGATCCAGCTCGCGGCTGAAACCGTCCAGGCGGGCCAGCCTTTCGCTCCCAGGCCAGTCGCCTTCGTCGGCGAAATCATCCGCGCGGCGCGCGAATGCGTAGATCAATTCGACCGGACGGCGCAGCTCCCGGGGCAGCAGTACCGAAGCGACGGGAAAGTTCTCGTAATGGTCGACCGCCATCGCTTTTGACGTTTCGTGACAGGGAGTTATCCGGTACGGATGAGGGTGGACGAGGGGCCGTTCGGGTGGCGGCGGCGGGGGGGATTATATTAGAATGCGTGCAGCGCGAAAGTGGCGGAATTGGTAGACGCACCAGATTTAG
>DASVNF010000062.1:0-3789 GCA_036384015.1 Burkholderiales bacterium | reverse complement strand
CTTCGCCGCATGCGGCTCAGGACCGCCGATCCCCTTAAGGTGATCGGCGTCCTACCGGATGTTCACTGGACATCCGGTGGTCGAACCAGCAGATTCTCACCCGCCGCCTCCACCAAATAAAAAAGCCACCGCAAGGGTGGCCTTTTTATTTGGTGGAGGCGGCGGGAATCGAACCCGCATCCGTAAGCCCTCTACAGTCAGGACTACATGCTTAGCCTGGTTATTTGAGTCTCGCCTTGCACCCGCCAACCGGCAGGCTGGTGTTCGGCCAGTCGCTTCGACGTTGACGCGCAGCCAAGCGACCAGGCCACGCGTAAGAGCTGATGTAAATGACGCTGCAACCGGTTTCCCGGCCTAGTCCATCAGCAGGCTAGTGCAGCGTCTCGCCGGTATTAGGCGGCGAGAGCGTAACGCTCGTCGTTGGCGTGTATAGAATTTCCAGCTGTTTAACAAGGTGACTGGACCTTGGCATGCCCTGCGCTGCTTCGCAACCCACGTCGAAACCAGGTCGCCCCCATGGAACCGTAAATGCCGCCTGCCCCGGGAATTTCAATGGCTGGCGACAGGAATTTTATCAGATTGCCCGCTTGGCCCCGTCGAACAGGAAATCGAGCAGTTCCATCGCGCTGTCGATGTACCCGTCCGCTCCCCACGCTTCGGGCGGCTTCCCATTGCCGAGGTAGCCGTAGCGCGCGACGATGACCGGCATGCCGGCTGCCTGTCCGGCCTGCACGTCACGCTCGTCGTCGCCGACATACAGGCAGCGCGCAGGCGGCAATCCGAGCTTGCCTGCCGCCGCGAGCAGCGGCGCGGGATGCGGCTTCGGATGCGGCGTGGTATCGCCGCAGATGACCACCGCGGCCCGCTCGAGCAGGCCGAGGGCGCGGAGCAGGGGAAAGGTGAATCGTTCCGCCTTGTTGGTCACGATGCCCCAGGGCATGCCGTGCTGTTCGATCTGGGTCAGCAGCGAAGGAACCCCGGGAAAAAGATCGCTGCTGCGGGCGAGGTTCTTCTCGTAAATCTCCAGAAACTCGTCGCGCATGGCTTCGTAGGCGGTGTCTTCCGGGCCGATATTGAACCCGATTTTCAACAGGCCCCTGGCGCCGGACGAGGCGTGCGAGCGCACGGATTCAATCGGCAGTTCCGGCATGGTACGCGCCAGCCGCTGCTGATTGAGAGCGTAGCCGAGATCGGGGGCGGTATCCGCGAGGGTCCCGTCGAGGTCGAACAATACTGCCGGACCGTTCATGCGTGGCTCAGCGGCCGAGCGTGGTGAGCAGCTGTTCGTCGGCGAGCAGGTCCTCGAGCGCCTGGGAAATCGCGGTATTGACCAGTGCCGTGCTGTCTTTCTCGAAGGGGGGCGCCGCGCCATCCTTGCGGGTCCTGACATTGAACTGGCGGTCGTAGTAGCTGGTGCCCCTGGCTGCATGCGCGGCAACCTCGGCCCGCAGTTCGGTCTCAAACGTGAATGCGGTCTTGACCGACTGCAGTTCGAGCTTGCGGATTTCAAGTTTCAGCGAGGGATCGGCGCCTTCGCTGTATGGAACCACTGCGAAGCCCATCCGCGTCAGGGCTTCCTTCACCCGCTCATAGATCCTCGGACTGGGATCTTCCTCCACCGACACGTCCACCATCTTGTTGTCGGGGTCGCCGACTTCGCCGAGCTTCTTGATCGGGCGCGCGTCGGAGACCTGGAGGGCCACGGTGGTGCCGGCCCCGGCCTGCGATTCCTGGATCCTGATCTGCTGTGGATCGATCCGCAGGTACTGCGGCTTGAGCGAACATGCTTGCAATGCAAGCATCGCAAGCAGGGCGGCGAACAACCAAAGCTTTGCTCTCATCGGGATCTCCTTCGGATTCGGAATGACGGTTGCGGGAGGCGGCCGGATAGTCAGGATGACCGCGTGCTGAGGATGTAGTTCACCGACGCGTCTTCGCCGAGCGCATAGACGCGTGTCAGCGGATTGTAGGTCATTCCCGTAATGCCGCCGGGCGTAAGGCCCGCTTTGCGGCAGTAGGCCGCCAGTTCGGCGGGCTTGAGGAATCTGGCATAGTCGTGCGTCCCCCTGGGCAGCAATCCAAGGACGTATTCGGCGCCGATGACGGCGTAGAGGTAAGCCTTGGGGTTGCGGTTGATGGTGGAAAAAAAACACCAGCCTCCGGGTTTCAGCAGGCGCGCGCACGCGCCGACGATGCTGGCGGGATCCGGGACGTGCTCCAGCATCTCCATGCAAGTGACGATGTCGTAGCGCTGCGGCTGTTCGACCGCGAGTTCCTCGACGGCAACCTTGCGATATTCCACCGCCAGCCCGCTTTCCAGCAAATGCAGCTGCGCGACCTTCAACGGCCTGTCGCCCAGGTCGATGCCGGTCACTCTTGCGCCACGAGCGGCCATGGCTTCCGAAAGAATGCCGCCGCCGCAACCTACGTCCAGCACGCTCTTGCCATCGAGACCTGCCAGCTTGTCTATGTAGTCGAGGCGCAGGGGATTGATGTCATGCAGCGGCTTGAACTCGCTGTTGGGGTCCCACCAGCGATGCGCCAGCTGGCTGAACTTCTCGAGTTCCAGCGGATCGACGTTGCTCATTTGCCTGCAGCGACGCCAGGATTCTTCAGGCCGATATGCGCGAGCGCCATTCTTCCGCCTTTCTCAACAGCATTTGCCGATCGATCCGCAGCAAGCCGCCTTCTTCCACCAGCGGCTCGCCGCGCACCCAGACGTGGCTGACATGTTCGCGGCCCGCAACGTGAACAAGGTGCGAGACCGGGTCATAACAGGGAGACATCTCGATCGAATCCAGGTTCACCGCACAAAGGTCGGCCGATTTGCCGGCCTCGATCGAACCGATGAGCTTTCCCAGGCCGAGCGCCTCCGCCGCGTTCAACGTCGCCATGCGCAACGCCGTATGGGCGGGCACGGCTTCGGCATCCGCGGCCCAGGCCTTGGCCAGCAAGGCGGCAAGACGCATTTCCGCCATGAGATCGAGCCGGTTGTTGCTTGCGGCGCCATCGGTGCCCAGGCCGACGTTGATGCCCGCTGCCAGCATCCTGGCAACCGGGGCGATACCGCTGGCAAGTTTGAGGTTCGATGTCGGACAGTGTGCGACCGAGCAGCCGTGGCGGGCAAGCAGGGCAAGCTCGGTCTGTTCCAGATGTACCGCGTGCACCGCAATGAAATCCGGTCCGAGCAGGCCAAGTTTTTCGAGCCGCATCAACGGGCGCATGCCGTATTTGGCCTCGCTTTCCCGTATTTCCTCGAGCGTCTCGTGCAGGTGGGTATTGATGGGTATCTGGAGCTGTTCGGACAGCGTGAGGATCTGTTCGAAACTCTTGTCGCTGACGGTGTAGGGCGCGTGGGGCGCCATGCAGAACGACAGCAGGGGCTCGTGCTTGAGTTCATCGCGCATCGCCAGGCCCTTGCGCAGGTAATCCTGGGCATCGGCCGCATACGCGGTCGGGAACTCGACCAGGACGATGCCCAATGCAGCCCTCATCCCCGATTCGACGGCGGCACGGCCGACCATCTCAGGGAAAAAGTACATGTCGTTGAAGCACGTGACGCCGCCGCGCAACATCTCCGCGCAGGCGAGCAGGGTGCCGTCATGGACGAACTGGGCCGACGCGTGTCGGGTTTCCACCGGCCAGATGTGGTTGGACAGCCAGTCCATCAGCCGCAGGTCGTCGGCCAGGCCGCGCATCAGCGTCATTGCCGCATGCGTATGGAAGTTGACAAGGCCGGGAATCAATATGTGGTCGGGCAGTACTCGAATTGTCTGCGGTTTACAGCGA
>DASVNF010000061.1:0-12839 GCA_036384015.1 Burkholderiales bacterium | reverse complement strand
CTTCATGAACAGCGAGACCGGCATCGTCGCCAGTCCGCCGCCGATGATGTACGCCGTGGCGGGCACGGTGACCAGAAGCTTGTTCTGCGCGAGCGAATCGGCCGCCAGCGTGCCGATTGAAATCATCATCGCGTTGTTGGTGACCAGGAGCGCCTGGCACGCGGCCAGCGCAAGAACATTGCGCCGGTTGCTCTGCATCGGGTTTTATTTCAGGCGGATGTCGACGGCATGGAACACCGTTTTGCCGGCATTCGTCAGGCGGATGGTTTCCCCGGACTTGCGCCACTTGAAACCCGCGACCTGCATCGCGAAGCTCTCCGATCCCTGCAGTGCTTCGACGGTCACGTTGCCGCCGGATACCGAGACCAGCATGCCGCACGGGGCGAGCAGCTCGGACGATTCCCCCGGATGCAGGATGATCCGCGTGACGAAGACACGTTCGTTGTCGACAATCAGCGTTTGATCGGGGGCTTCCGCCAGCGGTCCTGGCGCGCCGCAGCCGGCGAGGATCTCGGTGTCGGTTACCCGGTATTCCGTCGTGCCGGGATTCGAGACCCGGTGCGCCTTGGGATTGGCGGCGTAGTTGATGAAATACACTTCGCCGATCGCGCGGCCGCCGCGCCGCACCGGCTCCTTGCCCACGTCCTGCGCGATGGTGGGGGCGACGTACATGTTGATGAACACGCCGTCGTTGCGATGCCAGTGGTTGAGCGCCTGATAACCCGGTTCAAGCTGCACATCGAAGAATCTCACGTGTTCGTTTTCGAACTTGAGCCGATGACGCGGTTCCTCTTCCAGATTTACCGGTTCGGTCTGGGCGAGTGCCGTTGCCGACAGGCAGGCAAGCAGCATCGGGATCAGGCGTTGGACGGTCATTCCTGTTCTCCTCCGGGGTGGCGGTCGCAGAGCGGCGATGAAGCGCGACATTCTGCCAGAAAGGCTCGATACACGGACTTTTGAGAAAAAAAGCGCTTTTTCTTTATGGATTTTGACCTGCAGGCGCCGATCCGGGGAACTCTGGACAGCGGCCGACATCTTTAATTCAATGCCAATGACAAGCCCGCCCAAGCCGTGACCGTTTTCCCGCACCTCACGGCGCTCCCGCCCGACGGGCAATTTTCCGGAGACCCTGATTGAAGGCGAACACCGCGGCCCGCCAGCTGGCCGTCGGCCTGCTGCTGGGGTCGGCCGTTTCGCTTGCCGACCAGGTGACGCTGGTCAATGGCGACCGCTTGACGGGGACCATCGTGTCCAAGGAATCGGAGTTCCTCATTTTCCAGACCCCGCACCTGGGAGAGATGAAAATCAAGTGGTCCGAAGTCACGCGGATCTTCAGCGAGAAAGACGTCAAGCTGTTTCTCAATGACGGAACCCTGGTGCGGGGAAAACTGGAAACAGTGACGGATGGCACTGCCGTAATCCATACGGGCGTCGATCCGCCTGGTGCACCGGTGCGATTGAGGCAGGTGGTATTCATCAATCCCTCGCCGGACGTATCCGGCGAAGGCGTGAGATACCTCGGGCGCGTCAACCTCGGTTACTCGTTGTCGACGGGGAATTCCGAGATCGAGACGCTCTATGGGGACATCGAGGCGATCGCGCGCACCCGGAACAACCGCTATACCGCGGCCGGGAAGACCAGGCGCTCCACGGACCATGAGGCCGAATCGGAATCGAACTGGCTGGCCGGGCTGAAGTGGGACCACTTCCTGACCAGGAAGTGGTACACCTATGCCAACACCAACTTCGAGAACGACCAGTTCAAGGACATCCAGCTGCGGAGCACGCTCGGCGGCGGTACCGGCTACCAGTTTTTCGAGTCCGACCAGACCAACCTCGCCCTGGAAGGCGGTCTGACTTATGTGGACACCGATTTCATTGTTGCCGCCGACGAACGCTATCCCGCCGTGCGCTGGGCGCTGAAATTCGATCATTTCCTGTTCAGGTCGCGCTCGCAGTTCTTTCATCTCCACGAAGCCTATGCCGCCATCGACAACAGCGACAACGCGTTCGTGCGCTCCCAGACCGGCCTGCGCTTTCCCCTGGTTTACCAGGTGACGGGCACCCTGCAGTACAACGTGGACTGGGAAAAGAATCCGACACCCGGCCGGGTGCCGACGGACACGTCCGTGCAGTTCACGCTGGGGTACACCTGGTGAGCCGGGCGCAGGGGCTTGCGTCCCGGTCAGGCGTCCTTGTCCTGTTCGAGGTCGTAATACTCGTAGGACTTCTTGGGCAGCTTTGCCTCTTCGCGGGCCTTGTTTTCGGCAAGGGTTTGCGGGCGATCCCACCACGTGGCCCGCGCCTTTTTCTGTTTTTCGACGACTTCCGGATGCCGCTCCAGGAAATCGCGCATAAACTTGGTGACCTCGGATTCGTAGGCCTTCATGATGGACATGCCCGGTGATTGCGCCAGCCACGATTCTACCCGCGGCCAATGGCCAGTTGTGTAACACCGGCGTGCCGGATTCTGAGTTTTCTCCAGGAGTGATCCCTTGCCCGCCAGGCCCGTCCCGCCGCTAGCCCGCCGCATTCCGCACCAGACCACAGTCCATGGGCAGGTGCGGGCGGACGACTACCACTGGCTGCGCGACAAGCAAAGCCCGGCGGTACTCTCCCATCTGAGGTCGGAGAACGCCTATACAGCGGCGATGATGAAGCCGTCCCTGCCGCTGCAGAAGTCGCTGTACGCGGAAATGCTGAAGCGCATCAAGGAAACCGACGTCGACGTGCCCTACCGGGAAGGCGGCTATTTCTACTATTCACGCACGCAAAAGGGCAAGCAGTACCGGATTTTCTGCCGCAGGGCGGGCAGCATCGACGCGCCCGAGACGGTGATCCTGGACGCCAACGCGCTGGCGAAAGGGCACAAGTTCTTCTCCCTCGGTTTGCTGGATGTCAGCCCGGACGGCAACCTGCTGGCGTTTTCCTCGGACGTCACCGGCTTTCGCGAATACACGCTGCAGGTAAAGAATCTGGCGGACGGCAGCATGCTGCCCGAACGCATCGAAAAGATCCGCTCCGCGGCTTGGGCTGTCGACAATCGCACGCTGTTTTACGTCCGCGAGGACAGCGCCAAGCGCGCCTACCGCTTGTACCGGCACCGGCTCGGCGAGACCAACGACGAACTGGTGTATGAAGAGGAGGACACGCGCTTTTCCATTTCGGTCTCGCTGTCGCGCAGCCTCGAATGGCTGTTCCTGACTTCGCACAGCGCCACCACCTCGGAGGTGCGTTACTTCCCGGCCCGTGAGCCGCAGGCGCCCCCCAAACTTCTGCTGCCGCGGCGCCAGGATCACGAGTACTACATGGATCATGGGCAGGGACAGTTCTATATCGTCACCAATGACCGCGGCCGCAATTTCCGCCTGGTGACCGCTCCGGTGGCAAGTCCCGGCGTCGAGCACTGGGAGGAACGCATTGCGCACAGCGACAGCGTGATGCTCGAGGGGGTGGAAGTCTTCGCCCGGCATCTCGTGGTCCATGAACGCGCCGGCGGATTTCCCCGGCTGCGGGTGATCCGCCTGTCCGACGGGCAGACGCACGAGATCGCGATGCCGGAACCGGTGTACTCGGTGGGCGGCGGCGCCAACGCGGAGTTCGATACCGATACCTACCGGTTTCACTACGATTCCTATGTCACCCCGGATGCCGAATTCGACTATCACCTCGATACGCGCGCGCGGAAGTTGCTCAAGCAGCGCGAAGTGCGCGGCTACGACCCGTCGAAGTATCGGTCGGAGCTGGTGTACGCGGAGGCGAAGGATGGAACGCGAATTCCGGTTTCGCTGGTTTACCGCAAGGATCGGCGCGACAACGGACCCCAGCCGATGCTGCTGTACGGCTACGGGGCCTACGGCCTGTCGCTCGATGTGAATTTCAGTTCCGCGAGGCTTTCCCTGCTGGACCGCGGCGTGATATTCGCCACGGCGCATGTGCGGGGCGGCGGCGAGATGGGCAAACGCTGGCATGACCAGGGGCGCATGCTCGAGAAGAAGAACAGCTTCACGGATTTCGTCGCCAGCGCCGAGTACCTGATCCGCAAGCACTACACGGCGCCGGACCGGCTGGTGATCGAAGGCGGCAGTGCCGGCGGCCTGCTGATGGGTGCGGTGGCGAACCTGCGGCCGGACCTGTTTCGCGCAGTGGTATCCCAAGTGCCGTTTCTGGACGTGGTGAATACCATGCTGGACGACACCCTGCCGCTGACGACCGGCGAATACGAGGAGTGGGGCAACCCGAACAACCGCGACTACTACGATTACATGCTGTCGTATTCGCCTTACGACAATCTGAAGGCGGCGAGCTATCCGGCAATGCTGGTGGAGACTTCGCTCAACGACAGCCAGGTGATGTACTGGGAACCCGCGAAGTATGTGGCAAAGCTGCGCACGCTCAAGACCGACGCCAATCCGCTGCTGCTGCGCATCAACATGGATGCCGGGCACGGCGGTGCGTCCGGACGTTACGATTTCCTCAAGGAACTCGCGTTTACTTACGCCTTCATACTTGGAACGCTGAACATCATACGGTAACAACTTGAAACGTTTGTCGCGTTGACACTCATAGGTCTGCGGCAGATAGTGATGACGCTGGAATCTTTCTTGCTTTTTTGTTTCCATCTCTTCAGGGGAGGTGAAATGAAAATGTCACTCAGGTTGTCGTCCGTTCTGGTGATGGCCGCAGCGTTTTCCGCGGCTTACGCCGATACCACCGATGTAAAAAGCCAGTCCTACGTGGAAGTGAAGAAGCAGGGCGCCCACTGTTCGGACGATCCCAACTGTTTCAACCGCTACCATCCGGCGATCAAGCCCGTGGCCCGCGCCAAAACGGGGCAATTGATCCGCATCGAAACCCGCGATGCACTGGATTCGAACCTCAACCTCCAGTCCGAACCCAAGGACCTGAGCGCGGTAGACCTGAACCTGGTGCATCCGATGACCGGTCCGGTCTACATCGAGGGCGCCAAGCGCGGCGATGTACTGGCGGTTACGCTGGTCGACGTCGAACCGGACGAATACGGCTACACCACCGTCGTGCCGGGATTCGGTTTCCTGCGCGACCTCTATCCGAACCCCTTCATCGCCAACTGGAAGCTCAACCGCATGGAAGCGGTTTCCGACCAGGTCCCCGGGGTGCGTATCCCCTTCAACGGTTTCATGGGATCGGTGGGCGTGCTGCCAGGCGCTCCGGAAGTCGATGCGTGGCTGAAGCGCGAGACCCAGCTCGGCGAGGCGGGTGGCGTTGCGCTTCCGCCGCAGCCGACCGGTGCCCGGCCGGCTGACATCTGCGGCCCGAGCGGCAGCCAGAAGGACAAGTGCCTCCGCACCATTCCGCCGCGCGAGAACGGCGGCAACATGGATGTGAAGCAGATGGTGGTCGGCACCACCTTGCTGCTGCCATGCTTCATCGATGGCTGCGGTTTCTTCGTGGGCGACGTCCACTACGCGCAGGGCGACGGCGAAGTGGCCGGCACCGCGATCGAAATGGGTGCGAAGGTCACCGTGCGCACCGAGATCCGCAAAGGCCAGGCATCCCTGGTGAAGACGCCGCACTTCGAGGGGGGATCGCAACTGAAGGCGCTGGAGCCGGACGCGTTCTATGCAACCGTGGGCTACCCGCTCAAGGGCGCGGGCGAGGTGCCGCCCTACACAACCTATCTCGACAGCAGCAAGATCGCGCCGCTGTCCAATCTCTCCGAGGACCTGACCCTGGCGGCCCGGCACTCGCTGGTCCAGATGATCGACTGGCTGGTGAAGACCAAAGGCTATTCGCGCGACCAGGCGTACGTGATCACCAGCGTGGCCTGCGACCTGCGCATCGGCAACGTGGTCGACATGCCCAACTATGCGGTCTCGACCATATGCCCCCTGGAAATTTTCTCGAAGAAGTAGTGAGGGGCGGGCAGCGAAATCAGGGCGGGCCCTCCCGCCCTGATTTTTTTCCATGAACCGGCGGCGCTTTGTCGCGGCGATGTTCGCCGGCCTGCCTTTGCCTGCGCTGGCGCATACGCCCTACCGGCAATGGAAGGTATTTCGCCAGCGCTACCTGCTGATCACGACATCGCGCACCGATCCCGCCGGCGATGCCCTGGGCGACCGCTTCGCCGAGGTGCTACTGGCCGAACTGCCGCAGAGCAGGGCGATGGTCAGCCGCGCCATCAATCTCGAACGCATCGCCAGCCTGATCACGACGGACCAGGCAAACATCGCGATCCTGGACGATGCGTCTGCCCGGGCCCTGGTTCGCGGTGACGCCCCGTTTGCCGATTACGGACCGTTCCCATTGCAGGCGATCGTGCAGACGGATACGCACCGGCTGATCTGCCGCGAGGATGTGCCGCTGCATCACGGATACATGATAGCCGGTGCGCTGATGGACCATGCCGCGGATCTGGGGATCCGCATAGCCGCAGCGGAGGATGCGATACCGGTTCATCCGGGTGCGGCGGCTTACTCGCGCGGCGAGGAAATCGAAGCGCCGCAATGACGCGTGCGTTGCTGCTGTGGTGCGTGCTGTCCGCGCTTCCGGCGTTTGCCCACGATTCGATCACCGCGGAAACGGCGCAGGGCTACCTGGCCCGACAGGCGGCATTTCATGCGGTCATCGCCTCATCCGACCCGTTGTCCGAACGTGCCGCCGCCTGGCTGAACCTGGGCAGCATGCTCGACGAGATCCGCGATCTCCTGAACCGCGACCTGGAAGCGCACGGCAGGGTCCAGGGCCTGGCTTCCAATTTCCTGATGGCCGAACTCCGTGCGCGCGGCTCGCCGCTGGCCTGGTCGGCGGATCGCGGTCACTTCGACGCCAACCTGAAGTACTACCGCGAGGCGCTGAAGCTGTCGAATGCACCCGCCATCGCGGGTGAAGCCACTTTCAGGCTCCTGCAAGGCTGGTTCTACGACAGCTTCACCGTCGATCCGCTGGAACCGGCGGCGCAGACGCCGGCGCAACTCGCGGAGCAGGTGAGGCTGGGGGAGACGTTCCGTCAGAAATATCCGGGGCATGCCGGACGGGAGGAGGCGACCTTCATTCTCGTCGTTCACTATATCCAGTCGGCGCGCGCCGCGGCGCAGCCGAAACAGCGGCAGGCATTCGCGCTGAAGGCGCGGGCGCTTGGCGAGGAATTCCTCACGGCGTATCCGGACAGCCTGCGCGCAGCTGCAATCCCGCCCTTGCTCGAACGCTTGCCAGGGCAATGAATTGCTTAAAACCTCTCCGGGACTCCGTGGCGAAAGTTTTTCAGGATAGCCAGGCTACTCGACGACCAAAGCCTCGAACTCCTTCTTCTTCCTGCACTGGCGCGGGATTTTCTTTTCCATCTGCGATTTGGTATCGGTGAAGGTTTCCGAGTAGACCATGGTCGGCTTGTTTTCGGTCGCGTTCATGATCTTGCGCGTGCCGAAGACCTGCAGGTTGCCTTCGAACGTATGCCCGACCATGGGGCTGGGTCCGCCGAGGAATTCGTAGAGGCCGAAGCTGTTATCCATTTTCAGGACGAAGAAGAAACAGGTGTCATCCCGCCATAGCAATTTTCCCTGTTGGACGGGCTGTTCGTCGGCTGCGGCGGCGGGGGCAAGTGCGGCGGCATGAAGACTGGCCGCAAGCGCGGCCGCGCGGATACTGCGTGCAAGCATCAATGACTCCTCGTATGCATCCGCGTTCTTCGGGCCGCCGTTCAGCGGCATCGCGACGGGATGTCTTTTTCGACTTCGCTTCGTTTCGGCGACCGGGCCGCAGAGAAGGCCGTTACCGGCAGGTCGGCAGTGCGGTTGTACAGCTCCAGTGTTCCCCGGTTGTTGACGTCGCCCTCGATCACGTCCCCGTCCCGCAGCGCCCCGCCGGCCACCCATTCGAACAGGGCGTAACCCTTCGAGGTCTGGAGCATGAAATAGGCGCAGTCCTGATTCTTCCAGATCACCGTGCCTTGGGCGGCCGCGGCGAACTCCGCGAAGCCGATACACAGGCAACCGGCCAGGACGGGCAACAACCTTGCGAGCATTTCGATTCCCGGGGGGTCGCGGCGATGCTTCGCCACGAAGCCTGAAGCATAACCCTTCCCGCAGCGCCGGGGCAAACACCCGCGGGAAGAGGGCTGGTGTAACATCCGGTAATGCGGCGGGCTGCATGGTCATGCGGCACGCTTCCCACGTCCTGGAGTTGACCCATGAAAGTGATCGATCTGCGCAGCGACACCGTGACCAAGCCCTCGCCGGAAATGCGAGCGGCCCTGGCGGCCGCCGAGGTGGGCGACGACGTGTACGGGGAAGACCCGACAGTCAACCGCCTCGAAGCGCTGGCCGCCGAAAAGCTCGGCAAGGAGGCGGCCATCTATGTCTGCAGCGGCACCCAGAGCAACCTGCTGGCGCTGCTATCGCACTGCGAGCGCGGCGACGAGTACATCGTCGGCCAGCAGGGCCACACCTACAAATACGAAGGCGGCGGAGCGGCAGTGCTGGGCAGCATCCAGCCGCAGCCGCTGGACTACGAAGCGGACGGTTCGCTCGACCTGGCAAAGGTCGAAGGCGCCATCAAGCCGGACGACCCCCATTTCGCCAGATCAAAACTGCTTTGCCTGGAGAATACCCAGGCCGGCAAGGCCCTGCCGCTCGAGTATCTAAAGCGGGCCCGGGAGTTCACCCGCAGCCACAACCTGGGCCTTCACCTCGACGGCGCCCGGGTATTCAATGCTTCCGTGCATCTGGGCGTGCCCGTGACCGAGATCAGCAGGCATTTCGATTCGGTATCGGTCTGCCTGTCCAAGGGTCTCGGCGCCCCGGTGGGATCGGTGCTATGCGGTTCCAGGGAACTGATCGGCCGTGCCCGCCGCTGGCGGAAAGTCGTGGGCGGCGGCATGCGCCAGGCGGGATTGCTCGCCGCGGCCGGGATCTACGCCCTGGAGCGCAACGTCGAGCGCCTGGCAAAGGACCATGAAAACGCGAAGGCCCTGGCGGCCGGCCTGTCCGGCATCGACGGTGTCAAGGTCGCGCCTGCCCAGACCAACATGGTGTACATGACCGTGGAGACCCAGCGATCCGCGCGCATGCGCGAATTCATGAAAGAGCGCGGCATCCTGATCAGCGGGCAGGGCAGCATCCGCCTGGTCACGCACCTCGACATCGACCGGCAGGACGTGGATCGCTTCGTTGGTGCCGTCAAGGAGTTCTTCACCGCCGCGGCGAAAGCGGCGTGAAAAAGAAAGGGCCTCGGCCCTGATTTTATGAGTCACCAGCCACCAGCCACTACCCACTGAATTTAATGATCAACCAAAACGATACCCGCAACATGGCCGTGTTCTGCGACTTCGAGAACGTCGCCCTCGGCGTGCGCGAAATGAAATACGACCGGTTCGACATCAAGAAGGTCCTCGAGCGGCTGCTGGTCAAGGGCAGCATCGTGGTGAAAAAAGCCTACTGCGACTGGGAGCGCTACAAGGAATTCAAGGCGCCGATGCACGAAGCGGCGTTCGAGTTGATCGAGATTCCGCACGTGCGCCAGTCCGGCAAGAATTCCGCCGACATCCGCATGGTCGTGGATGCGCTCGATCTCTGCTATACGAAGGAGCATGTCGACACTTTCGTGATCGTCAGCGGCGATTCGGATTTTTCCCCGCTGGTGTCCAAGCTGCGCGAGAACAACAAGGAAGTGATCGGGGTGGGGGTCAAGCATTCCACCTCGGATCTGCTGATCGCCAATTGCGACGAATTCATTTTCTACGACGACCTGGTGCGCAAGGCGCCGCCGGCAAAGCGCCAGCCGCGCAGCCGCAAGCCTGCCGCCGCAAAACCGGCGGCATCCGCCAGGACCCAGGCTCCGGATCCCGTCGATGGCGACGAAGCAGCCTCCGACGACAAGTCGCAGAAGGCGCTGGACCTCGTGGTGAATACCTTCGATGCCCTGAACGCGGAACGGGGCGGGGAGGAAAAGATCTGGGGTTCGATGATCAAGCAGGCGCTCAAGCGCCGCAACCCCGGCTTCAACGAGACCTACCACGGCTTCCGCAGCTTCAATTCCCTGCTCGAGGAAGCGGCCATCCGCGGCCTGCTCAAGCTCGAGCACGACGAAAAATCCGGCGGTTATCTGGTGCGTTCCGCCGAATCGGAACAAGGCATAGGTTGATTGCCGGATACGCCTCCATGCCACGGCTTGAAGGACCTGTCCGGTTCGGGCGCCGCCAGAATTCTTGGCGGGCCTGGAAGAATGAGAAAAGCGTGAGGGTGGGACACGATGAGCCTCCAGACCTGGCTTGTGTACCTTTTTGCAGCGGCCGGGCTCTCGCTGTCGCCTGGCCCCAATAGCCTCCTCGCGCTGACCCATGGCGCCCTGCACGGACGACGCAAGGCGCTTTACACGATCTTCGGCGGGGCGCTGGGTTTCGTGACCATCATCGCCTTGTCGATGTTCGGCATCGGCGCTTTGCTCAAATCGTCCCTGGCCTGGTTAACGGTCATGAAATGGGTCGGCGGCGCATACCTGGTCTGGCTGGGCATCCAGGTCTGGCGCTCGCCGCCGATCGGCCTCGAGATGGCAGGGACGGCGCAACCAGCGCCTCGAGGGTCGCTGTTCCGGCAGGGCGCACTATCGGCGTTGACCAATCCCAAAGGCATCCTGTTCTTCGCGGCTTTCCTTCCTCAGTTCATCGATCCGGCGCGCAGCCTGCTGGTACAGTTTGCGGTCATGGCCGGTACGTTCGCGCTTATCGAGATCGCCACCGAGCTGTTCATCGCCAGCATGGCGCATCGCATCAGTCCCTGGCTGAGGCGGGTGGGCCGGCGATTCAACCAGGCGTGCGGCGGCATTTTCATCGCGATCGGGGCGGCACTACCGCTGCGGGGCTAGGACCGAGCGATTCCCGGGCGCGGTTACGGCGCGGGTGATGGCCGAACCATGACGCTGGCGAAGCCTGCGGCTAGAATCGCCGCATGTCTGCCTTTGACCTCGTCTCCTGCACGTACGAGCATCACGCCGGCGCGATCCTGGAGATCCTGAACGAGCTACTAAATTTCGGTCGGACCAACCCTAAATTTCCAGTGGATATAGGCTTCCTCCGTGCGGCGGCTGTAATGCAGGCGCCGTATCGCACCGCGCAGCCTATCCAGGAGACGGGGCTCCTTGGAACTGCTTGACGAATTCCCTCATTCCGTTAGCATTTCCCGATCTCCACGCAGCCTGTTTCCATTGATGGCGATAAATAGGGCGACTTCAAGGATCGAGAAAACATGAGAAATCAAGATTCTTTGAGGCACGCGGCCGTGTGGAAATCGAGATACGCGGCGATTCGGAAGTCGAATTCACGTTAGACCCGCAAGGAGATAGCCTCGTGCAAAGCAAGCAAATTTCAGACGCTGACGCGCTTGCCCTCGCGACAAAGCAGGAGGATCACTTCTTCGACCGTAAGGCTGCTGCAATCAAAGGCGCCAAGCTACAGAAGATCACCGTTGCCCTTGCAAACGCCGACGGTGGGGAGGTCTTCGTTGGTATCGCCGATGAAAAGGATGAGCCAGATCCGGCGAAGCGCTGGAATGGAGCCGCCAATATTGAAGACTACAACCAGCACATCCAAGCGCTAGCTGAGGTTCAGCCCGCGCTCCCGATGGAGCTATCCTTCCTCAAAGCGGAGTCCAAGAGCTCCTATGTGCTGCGGATTCAGATCGAGAAGAGCCAATCGGTCCACAAGACTGCTGATGGAAGCGTGTACGAGCGGAGGGGCGCTCAGTCTCTGCCAGTAACTGATCCAGGACGCATCACCGCACTTTCTTTTGCGAAGGGCGCGCAATCATACGAGGATTTTTCAGTGGAGGGAGCCGTAGCCGAGGACATAGTTGACTCCCCGCGCCTCAAGGAATTCTTGGCTGACTATTCGCCCAACACCGATCCCCTGGATCTCGCACTGAATAAGAACCTCATCGATCGCAAGTCGTTTAAGCCGAAAGTGGCAGGGCTTCTCTTGTTTGCGACCGAACCGGCGAGTCTGATGCCGAAGAAATGTTCAGTTCGTATCATTAGGTACGAAACCAAGGAGGATGACCCTGAACGCGATCATCTCGGTCCGATTGAATCTGTCGAAGGGTCACTTTATCAACTGATCCACGCCACCGTTAAACGAGTCACGGAGATCATGTCGTCTATCAACGTCTGGACGACGGACGGGCCCAAGGCGATGGCGTACCCCCCAGAAACGATTTGGGAGATCGTTGTAAACGCCCTCATTCATCGTGACTACTCGATGTCTGATGATTTCCAGGTCTTCATCTTTGACAATCGCATCGAAGTTCTGAGTCCTGGACGCTTGCCAGCGTTCGTCACTAAAGAGAACATCCTGGACGTACGCTATGCTCGAAATCCTCGGATTGTGGGCATGCTATCAAGATACAAGTCTCCTCCCAACAAAGATATCGGAGAAGGTCTTAACACGGCGTTTCAGAAGATGAAGGAGTGGCGCTTGCGCAACCCCGAGGTCCTTGACGAAGGCAACTACGTGCGGGTGATCATTCCACACGCTCCTTTGGCAACGCCACAGGAGGCGATCATGGAGTTCTTGAGCAAACACGGGACAGTAACGAATCGGCAGGCTCGCGATATCACCGGAATCAAGAGCGAGAACGCGGTCAAATCGGAGTTCTATAAGCTCAAAGAAGCGGGTTTAATCGAGATGATCCCCGAGCTAAAAGGTAACAAGGCGGCTTGGCGCCTAGTTCCGAAGTGAGCGGGTCTAACCTCTGCGTCAACCGGAGCGCCCAACAGCGAGCCCGCTGTTGGGTACCCTCCTCACTTCGTTCGTCGGCTCCCGGTTACGCAGGACGTTAGGTCCCACAAGGAATCCACCCTTTGCCGTCACC
>DASVNF010000060.1:0-10768 GCA_036384015.1 Burkholderiales bacterium | reverse complement strand
CGGTCGAATACATCCACCTGCGCGTCCGTGACTTCGCCATGGATCAGCAGGGGCATTCCCAGTTCCGCCATGGCGGCCAGGGTGTCGAAACACCTGCGAATGTCGGAAACGCCGGCATCCGAATTGGTGGTGGCGCCCGCGGGATAGTACTTGACCGCATGAACAATGCCACTTGCCCTGGCGGCCTCGATCTCCGCCGGACGCGAGTTATCCGTCAGGTACAAGGTCATCAGTGGCTGAAAACCGCTGCCTGGCGGCAGGGCGGCAAGGATGCGCTGCCGGTAAGCCGCCGCCGCCGCCACGGTGGTCACCGGCGGCTTCAGGTTCGGCATCACGACAGCGCGGGCGAATCGCTTCGCGGTATCGGGCAAAACGGCCTTCAAGGCATCGCCGTCCCGCAGATGAAGGTGCCAGTCGTCCGGCTTGGTCAAAGTTATGCGCATGGTTGCATGTACGCGTCGATTCGAAGTTGCGACCGGTGATTCAGTCCGTTTTCAATTCCAGCGCCTTGTCGTAGAGCGCGTTTTTCCTGGCGCCGGTTATTGCGGCCGCCAGCTTGACCGCCTGCTTCAACGGCAGTTCCTCAAGCAGGATTTCCAGGACCCGAACCGAATCGTCCTGCGTGCCGCCGTCGGGCTCTTCCTGCTGTCCTTCGACGAGCAGGACGAACTCTCCGCGCCGGTGGTCGTCGTCCTCGCGCAGCCAGGCCGCCGCCTCGGACAGGTTGCAAACGCGTATCTGCTCGAACATCTTGGTGAGTTCCCGGGCAATCACGATGCGCCGCCCATCTCCCAGCACCGAAGCAATGCTTTCCACCGATTCGACGATGCGATGCGGGGCCTCATAGAAGGCCTGCAACCCGGGCCTCGACCTCAGTTCCTGCAGCAACTTCACGCGTTCCGTTTTCCTGCTCGGCAGAAACCCGTGGAAACTGAGCGGGAGGGCCCGAATCCCGGAAGCTGCGATGGCCGCCAGGACGGCACTGGCGCCGGGAATGGGAACGACCCGGTAACCGGCCTCCCTGACGCGGGCGACCGCGATGTCGCCCGGATCGCTGATGGACGGTGTGCCGGCATCGGACACCAGCGCTACGGAGTGGCCCTTGGCCAGCAAGGCGATCAGCTGGTCCGCCGCCTTTTTTTCGTTGTGCTCGTGAAGGGCGAGAAGTTGCGTGCGGATACCGTGATGGCTGAGCAGTTTCTGCGTGACCCTCGTGTCTTCGGCCGCCACCGTATCCACCGCCTTGAGCACCTCGAGCGCGCGCAATGTGATGTCGCCGAGATTTCCGATAGGCGTGGCCACCACATATAATGTCGGCTCGGCCAATCTCCCACGTCCGGTCAATCCAGCGGTCGCCATGCAACTTCGTCCGGCCTTTTCGCTCGTAGTCCTGCCGTTACTATACTGGGCGCTCTCCGTGATATCCACCGGGGTTTCGCTGGCCCGGGAAGCCGCACAGGTCGAACCGCATATCGCGGTCATTCTCCCGCTGCAGTCGGCTTCGTTCGGCAGGCATGCCGATTCCGTGCGCCTCGGCATTCTCGCCGCGGCAGGCGCGGATCAGGCATCCGGAAGGAAAATTCATGTCTATGCAACCACCGAGGATCCGCAGCAGATCCTCGATGCCTATCGCCGCGCGGTAGCCACGGGCGCACGGGCAGTCGTCGGGCCGCTCACGCGCAACGGCGTTACGGCGCTCGCCCACAGCGGCATGGTGAGCGTGCCCACGCTGGCGCTGAATGTGCCGGAAGGCGAGATCCTGCTGCCGCGGGGCCTCTACGTTTTCGGTTTGCAGCTGGAAGCCGAAGCGCGCCAGGTCGCGCAGCTGGCGTTCCAGCAGCGGGGCCGCCGCGTGTTCCTCATCACGGGCGAGAGCGCCCTGGAGAATCGCATCGCCCAGTCTTTTCTCGGGGAATGGGCCACCCTGAAAGGCGAGGTCGCGGGCCAGTTCATTTACACGACCGAACCCGCCGGCCTGTCCAAGCTGCGCGATCAGCTCGCCGCGGCAAAAGCCGATCTGGTTTTCCTCACCATGGGCGGCGCCCGGGTGCGATTCATCCGCTCCTACCTTGGCGGCAACCTGCCCATCTACGCAACTTCGCAGGTGCTCGCGACGAACACGGACACGTTGGCCAATTACGATCTCGACGGTGTGCGCTTCCTCGACATGCCCTGGCTGCTGCAGCCCGACCATCCTGCGGTCCTCAGCTATCTGCGCGCCGAGCCCCAGGCGACCTCGCTCGATCAGGAGCGCTTTTACGCGCTGGGCATCGATGCCTATCGCATCATCCTGGAGCTGCTGCATCCGCACCGCAATGCCGAGCCTCTCGACGGGGTGACGGGAACGATCACGCTGGGAGACGAGCAACAGTTTCATCGCACCCTGATTCCTGCACAGTTTTCGCAGGGCAGCGCCCGGCCGACGGGCGGCGCGGTCCGGTGAGCGGCAAGGGCTTGGCCGCCGAGGACGCTGCCGCAGCCTTTCTCGCCGGCCGCGGCCTGGAACTTCTGCAACGCAACTACCGCTGCCGCTTCGGTGAAATCGACCTCGTGTTCCGTGACGGCCGAACCCTGGTATTCGTGGAGGTGCGCTATCGCGGCAGCCGGACTTTCGGCGACGCGGCCGAAAGCATAACCTCCTCCAAGCGCGAGAAGCTGCTGCGGACCGCCCGCCACTACATGGCTGCGCACGGCCAGTTTCCTGCCTGCCGTTTCGACGCGGTGTTGTTGAACGGCGACACACCCGACATCGAATGGTTGCCGAACGCATTCGGCGAATGACCGTCCCGGGCGAGCTTCGCGCAAGTCCTTTGTGCAATAATCCGCACTTGCATGGACCACTGATCCCCTCAAAATGGACCTTCTCGGCAGAATCAACCAGCATTTCGTCGACAGCGCGAACCTGAAGCTACGTGCCGTCGAAGTGCTCGCGGAACCGCTGGCGCGCGCCTCCGAGCGCATGGTCCAATGCCTGATGAACGAGGGAAAGATTTTGTCATGCGGCAACGGCGGCTCTGCCGCCGACGCGCAGCATTTCGCGGCCGAACTGCTGAACCGGTTCGAGATGGAACGCCCGCCCCTGTCAGCAATGGCCCTCTCCACCGACACCTCGACGCTCACGTCAATCGCCAACGATTACAGCTATGACGAGGTCTTCTCGAAACAGGTGCGCGCCCTAGGCCACCCCGGAGATCTGCTGCTCGCGATATCCACCAGCGGCAACTCACCGAACGTGATCGAGGCGATCCATGCCGCCCACGACAGGCAGATGGGCGTGGTGGCGCTGACCGGCAAGGAGGGCGGAAAAATGGCCGCGCTGTTGAAACCCACCGATGTCCATATCTGCGTTCCCGCCGACCGGACCGCGCGAATACAGGAAGTCCATCTGCTGTGTCTGCATTGCATGTGCGATGCCATCGATTGTCAATTGTTGGGAGTTGAGTAAATGAAATCCCTGATCCGGCTTGTTGCCGTTCTGATTGCGGTATCCCCTTTCCTGCAGGCCTGCGTACCGTTGATTGTCGGCGCCGGGGTCGGCGCCGGTGTCATGATGGCCGAGGATCGCCGCTCCAATGCGACCATACTTGAAGACCAGACGATCGAGGTCAAGGCCAGGAACCGCTTCGAGGAAAAATACAAGGACACGATTCACGCCTCGGTTACCAGCTTCAACCGTTATGTACTCATCACGGGGCAGGCACCGACCGAGGAGATCAAGCAGGACCTGACCACCATCGTTCTCGAGGTCGAGAACGTGCGCAACGTCCAGAACGAGGTCGTCGTTGCCGGCAACTCGTCCTTCACCTCGCGCAGCAGCGACACCATCATCACCAGCAGCGTGAAAGGACGATTGACGCAGAACAAGGAAGTGGGCGCCAACAACGTCAAGGTCATCACGGAAAACGGCACGGTATTTCTGATGGGCCTTGTCACCCGCAAGGAAGCGGAAGCGGCGTCGCAGACCGCGGCAACCACGTCGGGCGTCCAGCGCGTCGTGAAGGTGTTCGAATATACCGACTGAAGTCCGCCTCGGTTGCCCGACAAAAAGGCCCCGCAAGGGGCCTTTTCCATTATGTCCCCGGTCGGCGGATCAGGGCTCGCCCGCGGCCTTGTAGATTTCCAGCGTGCGCTTTCGCGCTGCAGCGTGATCCACGATCGGCAGCGGATATTCCTTTCCGATCGTAATTCCAGCCGCCTGTTGTTCCATCGCCGTCAGGGTCCACGGTTCGTGGATGGACCTCGAATCGACTTTCTCCAGCTCCGGGACATACATGCGGATAAAGCGTCCGTCCGGATCGAAATTCCGGGACTGCGTGACCGGATTGAAGACGCGGAACCATGGCTGGGCATCGCAGCCGGTCGAGGCCGACCACTGCCATCCGCCATTGTTGGCGGCCAGGTCGAAATCGTTGAGCCGCTCCGCGAAGTAGCGCTCTCCCCAGCGCCAGTCGACGTGCAAGTCCTTTACCAGGAACGACGCCGCCACCATTCGCAGGCGGTTGTGCATGTATCCGGTCTGGTTCAGCTGGCGCATGGCTGCGTCGACCAGGGGGTAACCGGTGCGTCCTTCACACCAGGCCGTGAAATGCACCTTCGAGTTGGGAAAACGCAATGCATCGTAGCCGCGTTTGAAGGCATGCTCCGTCACATAGGGGAAATGATGCAGGATCGCAAAATAGAAATCCCGCCACACCAGTTCGGACAGCCAGGTCTGCGCGCCCGGTCCCTGAATCGACGCGGCCGCCCGAACCAGTTCGCGGATCGAAATGGTGCCGAAACGCAGATGCACCGAGAGATACGAGACGCCACGCACCGCCGGATAGTCGCGCCGCTCGTGATAACCATCGATGCGCCCGAGGAAATCCTGAAACATGCGGTGCGCGCCCGACATGCCGGTCGGCAATTTCATCCGCTTAAGATTGGTGGGCTTGAAACCCACGCTCTCCAGCGGCGGAATCGGCGCCGGCTCGCCGCGCGCCAGGGCATCGCGGTATTTTTCCAAGGGATAAGCTTTGCAGTAGAACGGGTCAAGCCGGGCGAGCCAGGCCCGTTTGTACGGCGTGAAAACAGTGAAAGGCGTGTTTGCCTGCGTCAGGATCTCGTCTCTCTCGAAAATGACGTGATCCTTGAAGGTATGTAGCCTGGCGCCGTGTTCCTGCAAGCTGCGCGCAACCGCCGCGTCGCGTTCGACTGCCTGCGGTTCGTAGTCGTGATTGGCATAGACGGCATCCGCCTTCAGCTTTCGCGCCAGCGCCGGCACCAGTTCCGTGGCGGGCCCGGCGAGCACACGCAGGGTGCCGCCCCACTGCTCCAACGCCAGCGCGAGCTCACGTACTGCGTACCAGATGAACTCCACCCTGCGGTCTTCGCGATTGTGGAGCGAGTCCAGTATCCCGCTGTCGAAAACGAAGACGCAATGGACCTGGCAGGCTTCGCGAAGGGCGTGATACAGCGCCGCATGATCTGCGTTGCGAAGGTCACGGCGAAACCATGCAATTGCAGTTTGATATCGCTTCACTCTGGCCTCGATTGCCGATCCGCCGAATTCCTCCAGAGCATACTTGGAAATGCAATGGGCCGGTATGGCTGGCGCAGTTTCGTCCCCGTGCGTCAACCGCCGGCGCACCCAACGTGTTTCCGGCATGTATGATGGCGCCAACCGGAGACGGCGCCTTGACCCGACCTGCTGCGTTCGAAAACAAGATTTGCCCCCCCGCGGATCTGCCCGCGCGATTGCGCACGGCTTCGCGTCCACTCGTTTTCACCAACGGGGTCTTCGATGTCCTGCATCGGGGCCATGTTACCTATCTGGCGGAGTCGCGGGCGTTCGGCTCCGGCCTGATCGTCGCTCTAAATTCCGATGCTTCGGTCAAACGGCTCGACAAGGGATCCGACCGGCCCGTCAATCCCCTGGACGACCGCCTTGCCGTCGTCGCCGCGCTGGAGAGCGTCAGCATGGTGACCTGGTTCGAGGCGGATACGCCGCTGGAACTCATCCTGGCCTGCCGGCCCGAAGTCCTGATCAAGGGCGGCGACTGGCCGGTCGACAAGATCGTCGGTGCGCGGGAAGTGCTGGGCTGGGGCGGCCAGGTTCATTCGATCCCGTTCCAGTTCGAGCGCTCGACGACCGCCCTGCTGGCCCGCATCCGCAAATCCTGAATACCAAACTCTCAACCGAAGGAAGCCTCGATGGCTGCTCGTAAATCCTTTTTGCGCGATGTCTGGCGCCTGATCAAGCCGTACTGGACCTCCGAGGAACGCTTCACCGCGTGGCTCCTGCTCGCCGCGGTGATCGGACTCACGCTGGCCATGGTGTACATGAACGTGCAGTTCAACAGCTGGTACAACGATTTCTACAACGCGTTGCAGGAAAAGGACAAGGCCGCATTCTGGAAACTGATGGGACGTTTTGCCATCCTGGCCACGATCTACATCGCCATGGCTGTCTATGCGTTCTATCTCAACCAGATGCTGCAGATACGCTGGCGCCGCTGGCTTACAGACGAATATCTGAAGCAATGGCTTGCCGACAGGGCCTACTACCGCCTGCAACTGGCCGGAAATCCCGCCGACAACCCCGACCAGCGGATCGCGGAGGACTTCAAGCTGTTCGTGGATGAATCGCTGACCTTGTCGCTCGGTTTCCTGAACGCGGTCGTCACGCTGGGCTCCTTCATCGGCATTCTCTGGGGGTTGTCCGGTCCATTGTCGATTCCCTTCAACGGCGGCGAAGTCACGATTCCGGGTTATATGGTGTGGGCCGCCCTGCTCTATGCGATTGTCGGCACCTGGATCACCCACAAGATCGGCAAGGCGCTGATCGGCTTGAGCTTCAATCAGCAGCGCTTCGAAGCCGATTTCCGCTTCGGCCTGATCAGGTTCCGCGAAAACGCGGAAGGCGTCGCCCTCTATGGCGGCGAGAATGCAGAAATGGGAAATTTCCGCCAGCGCTTCGCCAATGTGGTCGACAACTGGTGGCGGATCATGAAGCGCCAGAAGATCCTCAATTCCTTCACCATTGGCTACAACCAGGCCGCGATCATCTTTCCGTTCCTCGTGGCAGGCAATCGCTATTTCGCCGGCACCATCCAGCTTGGCGGCCTGATGCAGATTTCCAATGCGTTCGGCCAGGTCCAGAGCTCGCTCTCGTGGTTCATCGGCGCTTATGCGAGCTTTGCATCCTGGAAGGCGACCTCGGATCGTCTGCTCGGCTTCCATGACGCCATCGTTCAAGCGCGCGAGCAGCAGGCTCGCGGGGCGGGCATCAAAGTGGTGGAGGACGCGAGCCAGGGACTTTCGCTTGAGGATGTGAGGCTCAATCTGCCGGACGGATCGCCGCTGCTCGATGCCTCCGGGATCAGCATCGCTCCACAGGAGAGCGTGCTGATCCAGGGACCATCGGGCTCCGGCAAGAGCACGCTGTTCCGCGCTATCGCAGGCATCTGGCCGTTCGGTTCGGGACGAGTCCATGTGCCCAGGGGACTTGCAAGGCTGTTCCTTCCGCAAAAACCCTATCTGCCTCTGGGCGCCTTGAGGGACGTCGTCAGCTACCCGGCGCGCGATGCGGCCTATACGAACGAACAGCTCGTCGATGCATTGAATGCGGTTGGGCTGCCGCTGCTCACCGCCCGGCTGGACGAGCAGCAGAACTGGGCGCTGCAGCTCTCGCCTGGAGAACAGCAGCGAATTGCCTTTGCGCGCGCATTGTTGCAAAAGCCCGACTGGCTGTTCATGGACGAGGCCACTTCCGCACTGGACGAGGCCAACGAGGAGAGATTGTTCAGATTGCTGGAGGAACGCCTGCCGCGCACCACCATCGTCAGCGTCGGGCATCGTTCCGCCCTGGCTGAACACCATTCGCGCCGGCTGGAACTGAGGGACAACGGCAGCGGAACCAGGACGCTGAGCGCAGCCTAGAGATAGGACGGCTTCAGGAAACCGGGCACTCCGTGGCGCGCAGTTCGGTGCCCGGAAACTCCGACCTGAGAACGGCGAGGTTCGCAGAATCTTCTTCCGTCGGATCCCTGACCAGAAAAGCCGTCTGGTTGACGCGCTGCTCGCGCTTGCCTACTGTCGCCGAGCGCACGCCTTTCTCGCGCAGCGATGCAAGGTATCTTCTCGCCCCTTCCTCGCTGCGGAAAATGCCCAGCGAAATCGCGTAGCGCCAGCGCCCTGTTTCCAGCACCGGGTAATAGTCGAGGACGCCCAGATCCTTGAGTTCTCCCGCCTTGCGATCCATGTCGGCTTTCGATTTCAGGGGCGGGATATACACCCAATAGCCTGCGGTCACGGAAACATCGGTCCGGCGAATACGGTTTCCCAGCGCAAGGCGGTCGACGGCAACCTGCGCTCGCGGGAGCTCACCTGAACCGAAACTTCCCCATTCCATGCAGGCGGATGGCGCGGCGGTGGCCAGGGGAGCGGGCGGAGGCGCAACGGGCTTCTCTCTCGGCGGCACGATTCTCAACTGGTCGGCATTCAGTTGCATGCGGGTAAGCTGCGCGTCCGGGTTCGGGGCGTGTTCCCGCAAATAGGCGTACCCGCCGAATATCAGGTTGGCCGCCAGCAGCAGGAAAAACAGCCATTTCATTGGGCTGCCTCACCCATGAATAACCGGGGCGGCCGATGAGATGGAGCAGGGGCCCCATCGCTTTTGATGGCGATGCGACCCGAGACGGACGCACGGGTCTGCCGGCCGCCCATGTCTGCCTTCGCGGTCAGATCCCCATATACGCATGGGGCCCCTCTTCCGCGCTCCGGCAGACCCTGCTTCCTGCTCATGCCGCCACCTCCATGGCCGCCATCGGCGCGCGATCAGCGAGCCGTCGGTGTCCGGCGCCAATCGCGGCCGGTCGCATCCCCATAAATAACTGGGGCGGCCGATGAGGTGGAGCAGGGGCCCCATCGCTTTTGATGGGGATGCGACCCGAGACGGACGCATGGGTCTGCCTGCCGCCCATGTCTGCCTTCGCGGTCAGATCCCCATATACGCATGGGGCCCCTCTTCCGCGCTCCGGCAGACCCTGCTTCCTGCTCATGCCGCCCCACCCGCGATGCGAACCAGGCCTTCGAGCACCAGTCTTTCGACGTATCGCGCGCGCGTTCGCAGATGTTCCGCGAGAACGCCGCCCGCACCGCCGCTGATAAGGACCGCAGGTTCGCCGTGCCCCGCGGCGGCCATTTCATTTTTCATGCGTTCGACGGCGCCGCAGAGGGCGTGGATCGCGCCGCTGGTGACGGCGTCGGCGCTGTTGCGGGGAAAAGCGGCATAGCGGCCCGGCTCGGCGGACAACAGAGCGGTACTGCGGGCGAGGATTTGGTGCATGAGATCGAATCCGGGAACGATCAAGCCGCCCAGGAATTCGCCCGCGGCCGTCAGCGCATCCACCGTCATCGCCGTGCCTGAATTGACGATCAGGCAGGCGCTTTCTTCGAGGTGCCTGGCTCCGATCAGCGCAGCCCAGCGGTCGGGTCCGAGTTGCGCGGGATTTTCGTACAGGCTGGTAACGCCGCACTGGCTGCGCCGGCCCGCAGCCCAGATGACTTCGGCGTTCCACTTGCCGAACAACTCGCTCAAGACATCGCGCATCCCGTCGCCCGCTACATTCGCGACCACGATGCGGGATGGCTGCGGCAACGGCGTCCAGGCCTGCCCAAGCTCGCGAACATCGGCGAGCGCAACCCATGCTTCCCTGGCGAAAGCCCGGCCATCGTGCAGCGCCCATTTGACCCGGCTGTTGCCGGCATCCACTGCAAGTATCACGTCGGATCTTCGATCGCGTTCAGCACTGTATTGGAATCCTCAACCGGCGGGCCTGAGACTCAACTCGCCACCATAGAACTTGCGCGGCCCCGACTGTGTCAGGATCGTCAGTGCGCCGTCTTCGGCGGCGCCTTCGACCCGACCCTCGAATTCGGCCCTGTCCGGCATCTTCAGGCGCACCATTTTATCTTGATAGGCATGCGCGCCATTCCATTCCTCGCGGAAAGGCGCAAATCCCTCCGCCGAGAACAACTCCAGCACGGTTTCCAACTCCGACAGGATTTCCGCGAACAGCTGGTTGCGGTCCATCTCGATGCCCATTTTCGCCAGGTCCACCACCGGCTGGTCGATGCGCGCCTTCACCGATTCGGGAAGCCGCAGGTTGAGGCCGATGCCGATCACCGCCGCGGTCGGCCCCATGACATCGCCGCCCAGCTCGATCAGGATGCCCGCGAGCTTGAGGTGCCGCCAGAGCAGGTCATTCGGCCATTTAAGCATCACGTCGGCGGCACCGTGACGACGCACCACCCGCGCCAGGGCGACCCCCACCGCGAGGCTCAAGCCCGACAAAAAACCGGCGCCCTGTTCGAAGCGCCAGAGCACGGAAAATGTCAGTGCCCCGCCGAGGCCGGAATGCCAGTCCCGCCCACGCCGGCCCCGCCCGCGGGTCTGGAACTCCGCCACCCTGACGCTCGCCGAGGGGGCGCCGCGGGCGGCGGACTCGATCAGATCGGTATTGGTCGAAGCGGTTTCGTCCACAACTTCCAGGGCGAAGCGCCGCGCTTTCGACCCGAGATGACGCTTGATCGCCTCGCGCGAAAGCCACTGCACGGGCGTCAACAGGCGATAGCCCCGGCCATGAACCTTGAGCACGCTAAGACCCAGATCGTCGACGTCGGCTAGCGCATTCGATACCGAACTGCGGGTGATATCCAGCGAACGCCCGATCGCTTCGCCGGAATGGAACTTCCCGTCTTCCAGCAGGCGCAGGACTTCGAGTGTGTG
>DASVNF010000059.1:0-15420 GCA_036384015.1 Burkholderiales bacterium | reverse complement strand
CGAGAAATCGAGTTCGCCCAACCCGGTCAGGCGGCGGAACACCCGCTCCCACAACGGAAACAGCGACCGCGGCGTATGAAAGGCCTTGTAGTAAAACCCGACGGGCAACAGCTTTGCGAATTTGTCGAGGATGCGCGCCCGATCATATTTGAGGCCGCCGAAGGTATTGACGGAAGCCAGGCGCATGCCCTTGCGCAAAGGCGCCACATCGCCGCGAACGTTCAGTTCCGGCCCGTCCTGCAGCAGGGCATTCACGTCATGGTTGGCGAGGGAAAGCACGCCGCGCCGGCGGTGATACTTGAAGCTGCGGCCGATCACCTTCACCCCCGAGGCCGCCAGGGCGCTGGTGATGGTATCGCCGGCCAGACCATGCAGCGGTTCGGCCTCGAACTGGAAATCGATGCGGACTGCGCGGTCTACCCATTCGCCCGTTACGGGAGCCAGCCGGTTGTTCATGATTGCGGCGGTTCCCCGTATAAATAGGTGTTGAGCACCTTGTCGGCTACCGTGTCGCGCTCGGCAACAAACCAGATGCCGCTCGCGACATGCAGCCACCATTCCTTCTTGATGCCGGGCGCGCCGTTGCGGTTGAACACGTAGTCCGACCATTCCGCATCGGAGCATGTGTCGGGATCCGGCATCGGCCGGATCTCGCCTGCATACTGGAATTCGGCTACCGGCCTAAGGCCGTTGATCGGGCAGCGCATCAGTTTCACGTCATCCAAACCTTCAAGAAATTATCACCACGGAGAGCACGCAGAAAAACCATTCACGGAGAATCCAAATTTGAGTCCGGATACGGGAGCTGCGCCTTGTAGTTACGGCACAAGGCAGGCTGCGCATGCATTGGCCTCCACTGAAAAGTCGCGCCTTAATGTCCAACTGATGCGGCTCCTTTTTCACCGGTCAGCTCATACTCGGCGAAACGCGAGAGGCGGAATCCCTCGATCAGCGGATGATTGCGGTCATTCGCCAGGGTAAAAGCCATGGTCTTGCCCGACACCGGTGTCGCTTTGAATCCCCACGTTCCCCAGCCGGAATCCAGGTAGAAACCTTGCACCGGCGTCTTGCCCATGATGGGAGCGAAATCCGGCGTCATGTCCGCCATGCCGGCCCATTGCCGGTTGATCTTTGCGTGCGACAGGAACGGAAACATGTCGAGCATGTGGGCCGCGAGCCCTTCGACAAAATCAAGGGTCGAGCGCGTCGAATGCAGTTCATAGGGATCGAGGGAGGCGCCCATCACCAGTTCGCCGCGTGCGGACTGGCTGACGTAGATGTGCAGGCTGCCCGAGACCAGGATCGGGTCCAACCAGGGTTTCATGGGTTCCGTTACCATGGCCTGGAGCGGATGGATGTAGATCGGCGTCCGGATATCCACCATATTGGTGATCCGTGGCGTGGACCCGGCCACGGCGCACAACACTTTCGGCGTCGAGATGTTGCCGCGGCTCGTGCGTACGCCCGCAACGCGGCCATGGCGCACATCGATGCCGAGGACTTCGGTCTGCTGATGGATTTCCACACCGCGCCGGTCGGCGCCGCGTCCGTACCCCCAGGCCACCGCGTCATGCCGCGCGATGGCGCCGGGCGCGTGATAGAGGGCGCCGAGAATCGGTGCGTGGCCGCCGCAGGAAAGGTCGATCTGAGGGCAGGCCTTCTGCACATCCTCCGGTCCGACCAGCTCGCTGTTCACCCCGAGATGCTTGTTGACCTCGGCCCGCCAGCGCATGGTTCGAACTGCGGAATCGGTATGGGCGAGCGTGAAATGGCCGCGGGTCGAATAGAACAGGTTCAGATCGAAGTCCGAGGCGAGGTCCTGCCACAGCCTGACCGACTCGTCGTAGAAGGCAACGCCCTCCGGCGTGAGGTAATTGGACCGTATGATCGTAGTATTGCGACCGGTGTTGCCGCCGCCGATATAGCCTTTCTCCAGCACCGCAACGTTCTTTATTCCGTGGTCCCTGGAGAGATAGTAAGCAGCCGCTAACCCATGTCCTCCGGCGCCGATTACCACCGCGTCATAGGTTGGCCGCAGTGTTTCGTGCGCACGGAACATGCGAGCTTCGGGATAACGGGCGCCGGCAAAGCGCAGTAAACGAAACGGCATGGCGGCGGAACGGGTGGGTTGTTTCCAGAGGGTGCAGCCATGGTGAATTTTTTGACTCGCGAAGTCAACACCCAAGGGAATCTTTGTTAATCTGCAGGAAACAAAAGGCACGCCTCTGGCGAGCCGGCCGGAAAGACCCGTCTGTTACAATCCCGGCGTCCTCAACTCTTTGACGCACATGAATTTCCAGGCATGCCTCAAGCGGCGCGACCGCAGTCTGATCTGGGAGAGGGCATTCCTGCAGACAAACGCCCGCACAACCCAGCTGAAGCGGCGCGCCGGCGCAATGGGGATGCCCGATTGAAGATCGCCTTCATCCTCGATCCGCTGGATGAGATCAAGACCTACAAGGACTCCTCTTACGCAATGATGCGCGAAGCGGTCTCGCGCGGTCACACGCTATCGGAGATGCAGCAGGAAAACCTGGTCTGGCGTGAGGGGAAGGTGATCGGCTATGCCCGGGACCTGACGCTGACCGGAGAGGAAAAGGACTGGTATCGCGCCGGCGAGCGCAAGGCGGTGCCGCTGGAAGAATTCGACGCGGTGATGATGCGCAAGGATCCGCCGTTCGACATGGAGTACATCTACAGCACCTACCTGCTGGAACTGGCGGAAAGGGAGGGCGCGCGCGTGATCAACAGCCCGCGTGCTGTCCGCGACAACAACGAGAAGCTGGCGATCGCCAGGTTTCCCCGATTCACCGTGCCGTCCCTGGTGACGCGCGAGGATGCGCTGCTGCGAGAATTCCTCGCCGAACACGACGACATCATTCTCAAGCCACTCGACGGCATGGGCGGCGCTTCGATATTCCGCCTCGGCCGCAAGGACTTCAACATCAGCGTCGTCATCGAAACGCTGACGCAGCACGGCCGGCGCACGGTGATGGCGCAAAGGTTCATCCCGGAGATCGTCAAAGGCGACAAGCGCGTGCTGGTCATAGACGGCAAGCCGGTCCCGTATTCCCTGGCGCGCATCCCGAAACAGGGAGAAACCCGCGGCAACCTGGCCGCCGGCGGCACCGGGGTTGCGCAGCCGTTGTCCGACCGCGACCGCGAGATCGCCGAGGCGCTGGGGCCGGAACTGAAAGCCCAGGGGCTGCTGCTGGTCGGACTGGACGTGATCGGCGACTGGTTGACCGAGGTGAACGTCACCAGTCCGACCTGCATGCGCGAGATAGCCGATCAGACCGGTTTCAACTCCGCTGCGTTGATGATCGATGCGCTCGAACGCACCGTGAAGGGCGCGGGTTAAGGCAACGGAAGCATCCTCCCTGACGCCATCCCCCTCCCGCGCTCCGTCCACATAGGTAGAATCCCGAATGTTACCGGTCAGCGACAGGGATTCATGGTAGGAATTCTGATCATTGCCCACGGCACGCTGGGTGAAAGCCTGATTCATTGCGCCAGCCATGTCATGGGCAGCCGGCCGCCGCACCTGACACAGATCGGCGTCAGCATCCAGGACGATCCGCAACTGGTGCTGCCGCAGGCGATCAAGCTGGTCCGCGGCCTCGACCAGGGCAGCGGCGTGCTGATCCTGACCGACGTATATGGCGCGACGCCGAGCAACATTACCGGCAGGCTGTTGATTCCGGGCAAGGTCGAAGGCGTGGCTGGCGTCAACCTGCCGATGCTGGTGCGTGCGCTGACTTACCGCAGGGAGCCCTTGCGCACGGTCATCGCCAAGGCCATATCCGGGGGAATCGAAGGCGTCATGCAAATGCCCATGGCACAGATGAAAAATGCAGCAACAGGAAATTGAAATCATCAACAAGCTGGGGCTGCACGCGCGTGCCTCGGCAAAGCTCACCCAGACGGCCGGCAAATACACCGCCGAGGTCTGGGTGTCGCGCGAAGGCCGCAAGGTCAACGCCAAGAGCATCATGGGCGTGATGATGCTCGCCGCGGCCAAGGGTGCCATCGTCGTCATCGAGACGGACGGCCCGGACGAAGGCGAAGCAATGCTGGCGCTTGTGCAACTGATCAGCGACAAGTTCGGAGAAGGGGAATAGACAAGGGGCGAGGGACGAGGTCCGAGTGAACGACGCGCTTCCACTCCCACCTCGTACCCCGGCCCTCGGCCCTCGTTTCTTATGAGTTTCACCATTCACGGCATCGGCGTTTCAGGCGGCATCGCCATCGGGCATGCCCAGCTGGTGTCGCACGCTCAGCTGGAAGTCGCGCACTACGAAATCCCGAAATCCCGCATCTCCGAGGAAAAGGCCCGTTTCGATGCCGCGATCGTCAGCGCCCGCGCCGAACTGGCAAGTCTTGCCCAGCACATTCCCGTTGGCGCTCCAGCCGAGTTCGAGGCCTTCCTCAACCTGCACCTGATGATCCTCGATGACCCGACGCTTTCCGAAGCGCCGAAGCAGCTCATCGAAACGCGGCAGTGCAATGCCGAGTGGGCGCTGAAGCTGCAGATGGAAGCGCTGATGGAGCAGTTCGAGCGCATCGAGGACGGCTACCTGCGCGACCGCAAGTCCGACATCATCCAGACGGTGGAACGCGTGCTGAAGGCCCTGATGGGCCGGCCCGGGCAGTTGCTCGACCGCAGTACGCCGGAGGAAAACAGCATCCTGGTCGCGCACGACCTTTCTCCCGCGGATGTCATCCTGTTCAAGGGACATCAGTTCGCCAGCTTCATCACGGACGTGGGGGGCGCCACCTCGCATACCGCCATCGTCGCGCGCAGCCTGAACATCCCGTCCGTGGTGGCGCTGCACCAGGCGCGCACGCTGATCCGCGAAAACGAAGTGCTGATCGTGGACGGCAACAACGGCGTGGTCATCATCAATCCGGACAAGACCGTGCTCGCCGAGTACAAGCTGCGCGGGGAACAGCTGGAACTGGAACGCACCAAGCTCAAGCGGCTGAAGAAAACCAGAACGACGACGCTCGACGGCACCGGCATCGAACTGCACGCCAACATCGAGCTTCCCGACGACGTCGCCGACGCCAGGGAAAACGGCGCGGACGGCGTCGGCTTGTTTCGCACGGAGTTCCTCTACCTGAACCGTGGCGACCTGCCGGACGAGGACGAGCAATTCGAGGCCTATCGCCGCGTGGTCCAGGAGATGGACGGCCGGCCGGTCACCATCCGCACCTTCGACCTGGGCGCCGACAAGCAGATCGATGCGGCCGAACGCGTGGCGCCCAATCCGGCGCTCGGCCTGCGCGCGATTCGCCTCTGCCTGGCCCAGCCGCAGATGTTTCATCGCCAGCTGCGGGCGATCCTGCGCGCATCGCATTTCGGCAAGGTCCGCATCCTGGTGCCGATGCTGTCGTCGGCGCACGAGATCAACCAGACGCTGCACCTGATTGACGAAGCGAGGCGCAGCCTCGACGAAGACGGCATCGCCTACGACGGCAAGATCCCGGTCGGCGGCATGATCGAAATCCCGGCGGCGGCGCTGTCGCTGTCCACGTTCACGCGCAAACTGGATTTTCTCTCGATCGGCACCAACGACCTGATCCAGTACACCCTGGCGATCGACCGCTCCGACGACACCGTGTCCCACCTGTACGATCCGCTGCACCCGGCGGTCCTCAATCTGGTCGCGCACATCATCCGCAGCGCCAACCGCGTCAACGTTCCGGTCGCGGTGTGCGGCGAAATGGCGGGGGAAGTGCGCCTTACCCGCGTGCTGCTGGGTTTCGGCCTGCGCCAGTTTTCCATGCATCCGGCGCATCTGCTTTCGGTCAAGCAGCAGGTGCTCAAGTCCGACCTGAGCGAGGTCATGGTGCTAACCCAGAAGATGCTGAAAAGCGATGATCCCGAGAAACTGGAACAGCTTCTTGCCAGGATGAACCGCTGAAGGCCGGCCGATGCTGCAGAAAATCCGCGGGGTGCGGCAGGACGACGAGTCGAAGGAGCGAACCTGGTTCCAGGACGAATACTTCGACCTGTTCGTCTGGCGGGGACAGGGCGGGGAAGTCATCGCATTCCAGCTTTGCTACGACCGTTCAGCCAGCGAGCGCGTGCTGGCGTGGAGCGAGCGCGTCGGCTTCCTGCATCGCCGCATCGACGACGGCGAGCACACGCCGGTGAAGAACATGTCGCCGATCATGGTGACCGACGGCCGCTTCGTTGCCGGGGAAATTGCCGCCGAATTCGATTCGCGGTCCGGCGGAGTCGACGCAAGCGTCCGCGAATTCATCCGCCGCAAGATTCGCGAAGCGGGGCTCGAATTGACCGCGCCGGACACCGTTCCATGATCGGTCCGACGCATGCGGATTGATTCCGGGCAACTCCCGCAGCATCTCGCGCGCGGACTCAAGCCGCTTTACACCATAGTCGGCGACGAAATGCTGTTGGCGCTCGAGGCGGCGGACAAGTTGCGCGCCGCGGCAAAGGCGCAGGGGTTCGATGAACGCCGGGTCCTGATCGCGGAGTCCGGCTTCGATTGGGGCGAACTGGCGATGCTGGGCAACAGCCTGTCGCTGTTCGCGCCGAAGCGGATTCTCGACTTGCGCATCCCCTCGGGCAAACCCGGCAAGGAAGGCAGCGAAGCACTGCAGAAACTCGCGGCACGGCCCCCCGAAGACACCATCGTCATGATTTCGCTCCCGGGCCTGGACCGGCAGACGCAGGCGTCGAAGTGGTTCACGGCGCTGGATGGCGCGGGCGTTACGGTTCACGCCGCCGCCGTGAGAACGGAAAAGCTGGCGGTCTGGCTGACCGAGCGTCTCGCGGGGCAAAAGCAGACGGCGGATGCGCAGACACTGGAGTTCCTGGTGAGCCGCGTCGAAGGCAATCTGATGGCGGCCTTCCAGGAGGTGCAGAAGCTCGCGCTGCTGTTCCCCGCCGGACCGCTGCCGTTTGAAGACGTCAAGAATGCGGTGCTGGACGTCGCGCGCTACGACGTGTTCGAAATCGGCCCGGCGCTGCTCAAGGGAGAGCGCGTCCACTTCGTCCGGATGATGGACGGCCTGCAGGGCGAAGGCGTGGCCGCGCCATTGGTCCTGTGGGCGATCGCCGAAGAAGCGCGCGCCATGGCCAAAGTGCGTGCCGCGCTCGATGCCGGGCAACCGCTCGCGCAGGCGATGCGCGACGCGCGCGTATGGGGGCCGCGCCAGGATCTCATGCCTGGCGCGCTCCGACGCCTGACGTCGGCGCAACTGCTCGCGGTACTGAGCCATGCCGGGACCGCCGACCGGATGATCAAGGGCCTCGCGAGCGGAGACGTCTGGGACGCGCTGATGCAACTCGGGCTCGAGCTGATGGCGCCCCAGCAGGGCCGGCAGCCGCCGAATAGGGGTAAAATCGGCGCAGGCATCAGAGGATAAAAGGTGGACATCCAGTCTTACATGCATTCGGTGGGGCGTGCCGCCCGCGCAGCATCCCGCGACATGGCCAAAGCCGAAACCGCCGCGAAGAACCGCGCACTGCTCGCGATGGCCGATGCCATCGAGCGCGATATCGCGCGCCTGCTCGATGCCAACCGCAAGGATGTCGAGGCCGCCAGGGCCAAAGGCCTTGAGGCCGCCATGGTCGATCGCCTGACGCTGTCGCCCAAGAGCGTGGCGGCCATCGCGCAAGGCCTGCGCGAAATCGCGGCGCTGGCCGATCCGGTTGGCGAGATCACCGCCATGAGCTATCGCCCATCCGGCATCCAGGTGGGCCGGATGCGCGTCCCCCTCGGCGTCGTCGGCATCATTTATGAATCACGCCCGAACGTTACCGCGGACGCGGCCGGTCTGTGCCTGAAATCCGGCAACGCGGCTATCCTGCGCGGCGGATCCGAAGCCATCCATTCGAACCAGGCAATCGCCGCCTGCGTGCACGAAGGCCTGCGCAGCGCCGGCCTGCCGGAGGCGGCGGTGCAGGTGATCGAAACCACCGATCGCGCGGCGGTCGGCGAACTCCTCACCATGAAGGACTATGTGGACATCATCGTGCCGCGCGGCGGCAAGAGCCTGATCGAGCGCGTCTCCAGCGATTCGCGCATCCCGGTGCTCAAGCACCTGGATGGCGTCTGCCATGTCTACATCGACGATCGCGCCGACATGGACAAGGCGATCCGCATCGCCGACAACGCCAAGACCCAGCGCTACGGCACCTGCAACACCATGGAAACGCTGCTCGTGCACAAGGATATCGCTGCGCACGTGCTGCCGCCGCTGGAGAAAATCTATTCCGGCAAAAATGTCGAACTGCGCGGCGACGCTGCCGCGCGGGCCATCGTTCCGCGGATGAAAGCCGCCACCGAGGAGGACTGGTACACCGAGTACCTGGGTCCCATCCTCGCCGTGCGCATCGTGGACGGCCTGGACCAGGCCATCGACCACATCGCCGTCTACGGTTCGCAGCACACCGACGCAATCGTCACGGAAGACGTCACGCGCGCGCGCCGCTTCCTGCGCGAAGTCGATTCCGCGTCGGTCATGGTCAACGCGTCCACGCGCTTCGCCGACGGCTTCGAATTCGGCCTGGGCGCCGAAATCGGCATCTCCACCGACAAACTGCACGCACGCGGTCCCGTCGGACTGGAAGGCCTCACGTCCCTCAAATTCATCGTGCTCGGCGACGGGCAGATCCGCGAATAGGCTTCCGCAACCTCCGCGGCAGCAAGAAAAACAACGAGGAGCTTCATGAGCAACCTGATCGAGGTGAAAGTCCCCGATATCGGCGATTTCAAGGGCATTCCGGTGATCGAAGTCCTGGTCAAGCCCGGCGACGCGGTCAACAAGGAAGATTCGCTGGTCACGCTGGAATCCGACAAGGCGACGATGGAAGTCCCGGCACCGGTCGCCGGAACGGTCAAGGAGCTGAAGATCAAGGTTGGCGACAAGGTCTCCCAAGGCAGCCTGATCCTGTTGCTTGACGGCGCGGCGGCGGCAAAAGCCGAGGCACCCGCGCAACCGGCTCCCGTCCAGAAAGCCGAGGCCCCGAAACATGCCCCTGCCGCCGCTGCCGCGAAAACCCCGGCAGCTCCCGCTGTCACATCGGCCGGTCCCGTCGTCAAGGGCGACATCCACGCCGAAGTCGTGGTGCTCGGCTCGGGTCCCGGCGGTTACACGGCGGCGTTCCGCGCCGCCGATCTCGGCAAGCAGACCGTGCTGATCGAGCGCTATCCGGCGCTGGGCGGGGTGTGCCTGAATGTCGGCTGCATTCCGTCCAAGGCCCTGCTGCATGCCGCGCGCGTGATCGCCGAAGCCGACGAGATGAGTCATTTCGGCTTGGTGTTCGGCAAGCCGAAGATCGAGCTCGACAAGCTGCGCGACTGGAAAGGCAGCGTGGTGGAGAAATCGATTCGCGGACTTTCCGGGTTGGCCAAGCAGCGCAAGGTCACCGTGGTGCAAGGCACGGGCACCTTCACCTCGCCGCACATGCTCGAAGTGAAGACGCCCGAGGGCGTCAAGAAAGTGTCATTCGACCACGCCATCATTGCCGCCGGGTCGCAGTCGGCAAAAATTCCGGGGCTGCCTTACGAAGACCCGCGCCTGATGGATTCCACCTCGGCGCTGGACCTGAAGGACATCCCCAGGCGCCTGCTGGTCATCGGCGGCGGCATCATCGGCCTCGAAATGGCCTGCGTCTATGACGGCCTGGGCTCCAAAGTCACGGTGGTGGAGCTCCTCGACGGACTGATCCCCGGCGCCGACCGCGACCTCATACGGCCACTGCAGAAGCGCATCGAAAAACGCTATGAGGGCATCTACCTGAAGACCAAGGTGACAAAGCTGGAAGCGCAGAAGGACGGGCTCAAGGCCGTGTTCGAAGGCGAGAACGCGCCGCCGCCGCAGGTTTACGATCGCGTCCTGCTGGCTGTGGGGCGCCGCCCGAACGGCAAGGCGATCGGCGCCGAGGCCGCCGGCGTCAGCGTCAACGAGCGCGGCTTCATCCCGGTCGACAAGCAGCAGCGGACCAACGTGCCGCACATCCACGCCATCGGCGACATCGTCGGCGAACCGATGCTCGCGCACAAGGCCAGCTACGAAGGCAAGATCGCAGCCGAAGTCATTGCCGGGCACAAGGCAGCCTTCGACGCTCGCACCATCCCGTCGGTAGCCTATACCGATCCCGAGATCGCCTGGATGGGAATGACCGAAACTCAGGCCAAGGCCCGGGGCCTGGAAATCGAGAAGGCGTCCTTCCCCTGGGCGGCGAGCGGCCGCGCCCGCGCCATGGCGCGGGACGAAGGCATGACCAAACTGATCCTCGACAAAACCTCGCGCCGGCTGCTCGGTGCGGGAATGGTGGGACCGAACGCCGGCGAACTTATCGCCGAAACCGTTCTGGCGCTGGAGATGGGCGCCGACGCCGAAGACATCGCGCTTACCATCCATGCGCACCCGACCCTTTCGGAGACCACGATGTTCGCTGCCGAGATCGCCGAGGGCACCATCACCGACCTGTACATGCCTAAAAAATAATGATGGTCCTGTCCACACCCGATCGGTTCACAGCCTGCGTCAATCCGCCGGCCGATCGGAACGGACCCGCGATCTGGTTTGCCTTTCAGGGCGCCCAGATCCTGGTAATGCGCGACGACGCCGGCGCCCGCCTGCCGAGCGCCGCGAACCCGGGGGAACTGGGTCTGGTGGCCACGCGCAGCCAGTACTTGGGCCTCCTCGGCGAGCAGCACTGCTTCGCCTGCGAACTGCGCGAAGATTCCGCTCCTCCTTCCGGCATGCAGTTGTCAGGACTGCGTGCCCTGTTCGGCGCCATCGACGACTCCCTGTTTGCGCTGGCCGGCCGCGCTTTCCAGATCGTCGACTGGGATCGCTCGCACCAGTTCTGCGGCCGCTGCGGGACACCGACCCGCCATCGCCCCACGGAACGGGCGCGAGAATGCCCGAGCTGCGGACAGGTGCACTACCCGCGCATCGCGCCCGCCGTCATGGCGCTGGTGAGGCGGGGAGACGAACTTCTGTTGGCCCGCTCGCCGCATTTTCCTCCGGGCATGTATAGCGCGCTGGCGGGATTCGTCGAGCCGGGCGAAACCCTGGAACAAACCCTGGTCCGGGAAGTGAAGGAAGAAGTCGGCATCGACGTCGCGAACCCGCGCTATTTCGCCAGCCAGCCCTGGCCGTTTCCGCACTCGCTGATGATCGCTTTTTTTGCCGACTACGCCGGCGGCGAGATCACGCCCGACCCGACGGAGATCGAGGCCGCCGGCTGGTTCACCGCGGGCCGGCTGCCGCAGGCCCTGCCGGGCAAGATCAGCATTTCGCGCCGTCTGATCGACGCGGCGCTGCAGGAACTCGGCGCTTCGGCTTGAACAACAACAGCAACCCGGGGGAGGGGCGATGTTGAGGATCTGGGGACGCGACAACTCGGTCAACGTGCAGAAAGCCTTGTGGTGCTGCGAGGAAATGGAAGTGCCCTATGAACGCGTCGATGCCGGCGGCAGCTTCGGCGTCGTCAACACGCAGCAATACCGGAATCTCAATCCGAACGGGCTGGTGCCGACGATCGAGGATGACGGCTTCGTGCTCTGGGAATCGAATGCGATCGTCCGCTACCTCGCAGCCAAGCACAGCGCCGGGAAGCTCTGGCCCGAGGACCTGAAGGTCCGTGCCGAGGCGGACCGGTGGATGGACTGGCAGAACAACACGTTCTGGCCGGCATTCAGGCCGCTGTTCTGGAATCTGGTGCGCACGCCGGGCGACCAGCGCGATGCGCCGGCAATGGAAGAATCAAGGTTGAAGACGGTGGAGATCCTCGGCTATCTCGATGCCCACCTGCGCAATCGCAGCTATATCGCTGGCGAGGCGCTGACCATGGGCGACATTCCGCTCGGGTGCGCGATCTGGCGCTGGGTGAGCCTCCCGGTCGAACGGCCGGAACTGGCGAACGTGCAGCGCTGGTTCGAATTGCTGGGAACGCGGCCTGCCTACAGAAAGGTCGTCATGCAGCCGCTGAGCTGAGTGGCAAGGCGGTTTTGTCTTCCGGACGGGGCGCGCAGCCCCGTTTTGATTTTCAGCCGGCCTTTTGTCCGCGCGTCGGTTGGAAAATCCGCCGCACGCATTGCGTCGCGAGGATCGGCGCCCAGCTTTGCGAACGGATTGGTTAGAATGCTGTCCCTCCAGCATATGCATGCGCGCACGCGCTCACAAATACTTACAACCATGAATCCGATCAAACAACGCCTGCGCAGTGCACTCGCCGCTCTCCTCATGCTGGGATCGACGCAGGCCGGCGCCGCCGGCTACGTCGCCATGGGCCATGTCGACCTTTCGTTCTATGAGGTCACCGCCAGCCTGGTGCAACAGGTTCTCGAACGCATGGGCTGCAACGTGAGCGTCAAAAAAGGCAGTCATGCCCAGATCTATCCCCTGCTCGGAAACGGAGAAGTGGACCTGTTCGTAGCCGCCTGGCTGCCGAATGCGCACGCCCGCTACTGGGAAGAGTATAAGGACAGCACGGTGAAAGTGGTCGCGCTATACGAAGACGCCAGACTGTTCTGGGCGGTGCCGGATTACATTCCGGCGGCCGATGTCGGCAGCGTCGCCGATCTTCGCAAGCCGGAGGTGGCCGCGAAGATGCAGAAGGAAGTCCGCGGACCGGGCGCCGACTCCGGGCTGATGCTCGGATCGAAGAAGATTTTCACCGAGTACGGCCTCGAGGAATCCGGCTACAACCTGCTGCCGGGCAAGCCCGCGGACTGGATTGCCAATTTCAACGACAATGTCGCCGCCGGGCGCTGGTTCGTGATGCCGCTGTGGCAGCCGCAATACCTGAACAAGTCGAACAAGCTGCGCGTGCTCGACGAACCGAAAAAACTGCTGGGCGGCAGCGACACCGCATGGCTGGTCGCGCACAAGGACTTGCGCTCGAAGGTGGACGCGAAAACCTGGAAGGCGTTGCAGCGCATGTCGTTGTCGGTCCGTGCCGTGACCGAAATGGACTATCTCGTCAACGTGCAGAAGATGTCGCCGCGCGACGCGGCCCGCCACTGGATGGGCTCGCACCCGGACACCGTCAGTTACTGGATTTATCCCGACGCCGAGGATTGATCCGCTGCGTCCGTCCCGGATATCCCGCCTTTTTTCCCTTCTTACCCAAGATTCAGGGCTGCGTGCGGCGCAGCAAGGATTCGCTTTGACAGCTCCTGGGGGCAGGAGTAGCGTTTTCCTGCCTCTGGGCGGGTGACGCTTTCCGGGTAGCTCAGGTCACAGAGGCGCTGCATGAGTTTCCGCCCTACGCGATGCATCCAAAAATGCGGGCAAAGGGGAAGGAGCACAGCCATGGAGTTCAATGTCCTGCAACACTTCAAGGGTCTCGACGACCTGAGCAAGGATCTGGGCAGCGATCCTTTTGACGGCGACCAGGTTGGCACGTCGCTGTTCATGACCGGCGGCATGGGGCCGCAGATATCGAAAAAAATGGAAGAGCGCGCCAAGGCGGCGGGCATGTCGCGGCGCAGTTTCATCCGTTCCTCGCTGGGATTCTCGGCGGCCATGCTGGCGGCGAATGAAATCACAGGTATGAAGTTCTTCGAAGTGGGGGCCGCGGAGGCCGCCGACATCGGTGCGAAGAACGAAGCCATCCAGCTGGCGCGGGCCAGCACGGATTTCATCATCGACGTCCATACCCACGTCTGTACGCGGCCCGGCCACTATCAGCTTGGGGTCAATACCACCGAGCGCGGCATGTGGTTCGTGCAACTGCTCGACGACCTCGGCAAGGCTTTTGGCCTGCCGAACGGCACGCGCGACATGAACGTCGAGAATTACGGCAAGCTGATCCTCAAGGAAAGCGATACCACGGTCGGGATCTTCAATCCGTTCGGCTTCCGGGAGCATTATGGCGGCCAGGACATGATTCCGATGGAATACCAGGTCGGCGTGCGCGAGCGCTGGCCGAAGTCCACGCTCATGCTGGCCGGCGGCCTGACGCCGAACCAGGGACTGAGCGAGACACTGGATCGCCTGAACATGTACGTGGACAAATACAAGATCTCGGGCCTCAAGCTCTACACTTTCGACGCCACCGACAAGAAGGGCTGGTGGTTCGACGACGAGAAGCTCGCCTATCCGATCTGGGAGGAATGCCGCAAGCTGGGCGTCAAGAACATCGGCTGCCACAAGGGCATCCCCTTCGGCCAGTTCTACGCGCGCTACGCGCATGCCGAAGATTTCGATGCCGCAGCCGACGACTTCCTCGACCTGAATTTCATCGCCTATCACTCGGCCTGGCCCTATCACGCCGAGCTGGCGGCGCTCAAGGGATTCAAGCCGCAGCGCAAGAACCTTTATTGCGAAGTCGGGTCGACTTTTGCCGCGACCGTGACCAGCCGGCCGGTGGAATGCGCGCATGTGATCGGCACCCTGTTGCGGGACCTGGGACCGGACTACGTGCTGTGGGGCACCGACTCGTTGCTGTGGGGCAATCCCCAGTGGCAGATCGAAGCCTTCCGCAAGTTCCAGATCCCGGACCAGCTGGTCGAGGGCTACGGCTATCCGAAGATCACGGACGAAATCCGCCGCAAGGTGTTCGGCGAGAACGCGGCGCGCCTGTGGAAGATCGACAAGAAGGCGGCCATGCAGGCCAAGGCTGAAATCATGGCCACCGCATTCGCCTGATCCGGGTCCCCTTTCCTGCAGGGGCCGGATTCGCGAGATCCGGCCCCTTTTTCATCGAGCGCGCCGAGGTTCAGCATGCCCACTTATGAATACGCCTGCGATGGCTGCCGCATCCTCTACCAGACCCGCCATGGCATGAACGATCCCGGGCTGGATCGCTGTCCGGCCTGTGCCGGCGCACTGCGAAAGGTGCTTTCGGCGCCCGCGCTGAATACGGGAAATCATTCCAGTCCGACGGCGGCGAGATACTCGAAGCTGTCCGAAAGCGACGAAATCGCCAAGGAGAAGAACCTGCAGAAAGTCTACGAGACGATCTGGGTTCCGCCTGAAGTCAAGCACAGTCCGTGGGACCACGATCACTGAAGGCGGCGGCACGGCCGCGCCCGCAACGTCACCGAAGCGGTTCTCTGGCACGGCGGCGAGGGCGAAGCGTCACGCGAAGCCTTCCGCGACCTGCGCAAGGCCGACCGTGAAGCACTGGTGAAGTTCGTGGAATCCCTCTAGGGGGATGGGTTAGACGACCGCGGCACCGCGCAGCGTTTCGATCTCGGCGGACGAGTATCCCGCTTCGCGCAGGATCTCATCGGTGTGCTCGCCCGCGGCGGGGGCACGGCGCTCGACGGCAAACTCGTATTCGCTCATTTTCAGCGGGGGGGCGAACTGCAGCGCGCCGCCTTCGCGCACCACCATTTCGCGCGCACGCAACTGCGGATCTTCGAGACTTTCCTCGAGTTTCAGGACCGGCGTGACGCAGCAGTCTTCGCCGGCGAATTTTTC
>DASVNF010000058.1:0-3804 GCA_036384015.1 Burkholderiales bacterium | reverse complement strand
CGGACGGCTGACCGTGCACGAGAATCTGACGATGGGGGCATATTGCCGCAACGACAAGGTCGCCGTGCGCAACGACATGGATCGCGCCTACGCCTTGTTTCCGCGCCTCGCCGAGCGCCGCGCCCAGACCGCGGGCACACTGTCCGGCGGCGAACAGCAGATGCTGGCGATCGGACGGGCGCTGATGAGCCGTCCCGGGCTGCTGCTGCTGGACGAACCGAGCATGGGCCTGGCGCCGATGATGGTCGACAAGATATTCGAGACCGTGCGCATGGTGTCCAAAGAAGGCGTGACCGTGCTGCTGGTGGAGCAGAATGCCAAGCTGGCCCTGGAAGCCAGCCATCGCGGCTACGTGATGGAAAGCGGATTGATCGCGGTCGGCGGCGAGGCCAAGGCCTTGCTTGCGAATCCGCAGGTGCGGCAGGCGTACCTGGGAGAATGAACGGAAGGATCGGCGGGCGATAGCGAACGCGGCGGAGGTGGCGATGTCCGGCGGAACGGTAGCCAGTCTGATGACCAAGCTCGGCGCTCGGACCGAGGTCTGCTTTCGGGTCGAATTTGCCGACGGAACGCACTTCCAGAACCGCGCGGTGCCGCCGGCGTTCACCGTCCGGTTCCGCAGGCGCTTCGCACAAGCCAGGGTCGCCCTGCTCGGCCACATCGGACTCCTCGAATCCTTCTTCGATGGCGACCTCGACATCGACGGAGACCTGGCGGCTGCCTTCCACGTCGGCCTCGATGGCGGATTCGACAGCCGCGGGAATCCGCTGGTGAGGCTGCGCAACAACTGGCACGAATTGCGCCATTCCAACCGCACGATCGGACAAGCACGGACCAACGCACGCTTCCACTACGGCCTGGGCGAGGATTTTTACCGCCTTTGGCTGGACCTGCCGCTGATGATGTATACCTGCGGATACTGGCAGGAAGGCACTTCGACCCTGGAGCAGGCGCAGCGCAACAAGGTGGACCACGTATGCCGCAAGATCCGCTTGCGGCGCGATGAAACGGTGATCGATATCGGCTGCGGCTTCGGCGGCTTCATGTTTCACGCACACGAGCAATATGGCGCAATCGCCTCGGGCCTCAACACCACGCCGGAACAGGTCGATTCACTGCGGCGGGAAATCCGCCGCCGCGGTCTGGAAGCCAGGCTCGATGTGCGTCTCGCGGATTTCCGCGAAGTCGACCGCCAGTACGACAAAGTGGTCTCGATCGGCGTGCTGGAGCATGCGGGACGCGACCAGCTTGCACAGGTCGTGCGGGCGCATGCCGATTTCCTCAAGCCGGGCGGGCTCGGCATGCTGCATTTCATCGGCCACGTCGGCGTCTCCGATACCGAGTACTACATCCGTGAACACGTGTTCCCCGGGGGCTGGATTCCCAGCCTGGCCGAAACCATCATGGAGATGGAACGCAGCGGCCTGGAAGTGGTCGATGTCGAGAATCTGCGGCGGCACTATGCACCCACGCTGGATGCGTGGCGCGAGCGTTTCGATCGCAACTGGGAACAGATCCGCGCGCTGGATCCGCGAAAGTTCGACGAGCGTTTCCGCCGCATCTGGCGCACATATCTGTATTCCTGCGCGGAAATGTTCCGTTCGACGAAGCTGCGCACGCACCTGTTCCAGATCGTGTTCAGCAAGCCGAACCTCACCAGGGAAAATTACCCGATGAGCCGCGCCTTTCTCTACGACCGCTAGAGGACGCCCGTCAATGGCAGGCCAGACCTACGCAATGCGCAAGGCCGGACTGTCCCGGCAACTCGGCGCCGGCCAGGGGCAGGTCGGCCTGCGCAAGAGTACTTCGAACCTGTTTCGCGACCGCGAGAAGAACAGCGGAAGCAGGCTCGACGTCCGCGACTTCAATCACGTGCTCGGCGTGGATCCCGAGGCGGGCTGGATCAATGCCGAGGGCATGACCACCTATGAGGACCTGGTGCTCGCCGCGCTGGCCTGCGGCCGCATGCCGGCCGTGGTCCCGCAACTGAAGACCATCACCCTGGGCGGCGCGGTGGCAGGGGTCGGCATCGAGGCCACGTCCTTCCGTCATGGCCTGGTGCATCACACCGTGCTGGAGATGGACATCCTTACCGGCGACGGCGAAATTCATCTTTGCACTGCCGACAACGAGCACCGCGGCCTGTTCTTCGGTTTTCCCAATTCGTACGGCACGCTGGGCTATGCGCTCAGGGTCAAGGCGAGGACGCTGCCGGTGAAAGACTTCGTGCGCATCGAACACGAGCGTTTTGCCGATCCCGGAGAGTATTTCCGGGCCATGGCGCGGCGTTGCGATTCCGGGGCGGACTTCCTCGATGGCGTGGTGTTCGCGGCGGACGAGCTCTACATGACATCCGCGCGTTTCGTCGACGAAGCGCCATCTGCCAGCGACTACACGTACGAGAACATCTACTACCGGTCGATCCGCGAAAAACAGACGGACTATCTGCGCACCCACGACTATTTGTGGCGCTGGGATACCGACTGGTTCTGGTGTTCGAAAAACCTCGGCGCGCAGAATCCACTCCTGCGCAGGCTGTACGGCCGCGAGCGTCTCAACTCGCGCACCTACACCCGGATCATGCGCTGGAACAGCCGCTGGAAGCTCACCTCGACACTGGACCGGTTGTCGCGCAAGCACCGGGAATCCGTGATCCAGGACGTGGACATTCCCATCGAACACGGCCCGGAGTTCCTCGATTTTTTCCGGCGCGAGATCGGCATCTTGCCGCTATGGATCTGTCCGATCCGGATACCGAAGCCGGTTGCGGCTTTCCCGCTCTACCCGATGAATCCGGCGACGACCTACGTGAACTTCGGCTTCTGGGACGTGGTGAAGTCCCGCACGGCGCTTCCCGCCGGCCATTTCAACAGGCTCATAGAACGCAAGGTCGCGGAACTGGGCGGCATCAAGTCGCTGTACTCCGACAGCTACTACACGCGGGAGAAATTCGACGCGGCGTACGGCGGCGACACCTATCGACGCCTGAAGGCAACCTACGATCCGCAGAACCGCTTGCGTGATCGCTACGACAAGTGCGTGCTCAGGAAATAGGGGACTGCTAGTTGTTGAGCGCCTGCAACGGCGCCGGAATGCGGCCGCCCCGGGCGATGAATACCCGGCTGGACTCGGCATGCACCGGCATGACCGGGGCGCGGCCGAGCAACCCGCCGAACTCCACCATGTCGCCGGGCTTCTTGCCCGGAGCGGGAATGACGCGGACTGCCGTGGTCTTGCGGTTGACCATGCCGATTGCGGCTTCGTCGGCAATGATGGCGGCAATGGTTTCCGCGGACGTGTCGCCGGGAATGGCGATCATGTCCAGTCCGACGGAACAGACGCAGGTCATCGCCTCCAGCTTGTCGAAAGTCAACGCGCCCATCCCGGCTGCTTCGATCATGCCGATGTCTTCCGATACCGGGATGAAGGCGCCCGACAGGCCGCCGACGTAGCTTGAGGCCATCGCGCCGCCTTTTTTCACCGCATCATTGAGCAACGCCAGCGCCGCGGTCGAGCCGTGCGTGCCGATGCGCTCCAGGCCCATGGCTTCGAGGATGCGCGCCACCGAATCGCCTTGCGCCGGCGTCGGGGCGAGCGACAGGTCGACGATGCCGAAGGGGATGCCGAGCTTCTCCGATGCCGCCCGCCCGACCAGTTCGCCCATGCGCGTGATCTTGAAGGCCGTGCGCTTGATGGTGGTGGCGAGCGTGCCGAAATCGGTCTGGCCGTCCTTCTCCACGGCGCGAAGCACGGCGCCCGGTCCCGATACGCCGACATTGATCACGCATTCGGGTTCGCCGATGC
>DASVNF010000057.1:0-8446 GCA_036384015.1 Burkholderiales bacterium | reverse complement strand
GGCGGATCGCTCCCTGGCTGGTTCGCTGGCGGGCACGATGTTTACCGCAATCGGCTGGGTCGGGCTCGGCTGCGCCGCGTATCTCCTGCTGTTCAGGCTGGCGCGATTCGGCCCGCAAGCCCTGCGTCAGCTGTTTTTCTGGTGCGTGCTGGCGATGGCGGCATTGACGGCGGCCAGCCAGTTCGGCATCCAGCCGGTCATGGCGGGCCTCAGGCAGCAGGCGCTGCCATCGGAAGTGATGCAAAGCCTGTTTCGCGACCGCTTTGCGGCCTGGCACGGCGTATCGAGCGTGCTCTACCTGATCCAGTGCGCCCTGGGCATCGTGCTGGCGATCCTGCACGGGCGCGGCAGATGACACAGGCCCGCGGACGTCACGGGCGGTGCTGGAAAGTGCGCTTGAGCGCCCGCTCGGGTTTGCGGCGGGGTTTGGCTTTGGGCTTGGGCTTGTCGGGCTTCTGCCGGTAGATCACGAGTATCTTGCCGATATGCTGGACCGACGCAGCATTCAGGTCGGCGCATATCTGGCGCAAAATGTCCTCCCGGACATCGCGATCGTCGCCCGCGACCTTGATCTTGATCAGGCCGTGCGCATTGAGGCTGCGATCGATCTCCGCCAGCACGGCCGGCGTCAGGCCACCGTCGCCGATGAGCACAACCGGATCGAGCGCGTGGGCGGTGGCCCGCAGCGCGCTGCGTTCGCGGGGATTCAATTCATGAATGGGCAAGGTGTCCTCCTGAAAGAGAAATTGTAGGCAATGGCACGCACCAAGACCAGCAAAGCCTGGATGCACGAGCATGTGACCGACATCTACGTGCGGCGCGCGAAGCAGGAAGGCTATCGCTCGCGCTCTGCCTTCAAGCTGCTGGAAATCCTTGAGAAGGACAAGCTGGTCCGCAGCGGCATGGTCGTCGTGGACCTCGGCGCGGCGCCGGGCGGCTGGTCGCAGGTCCTCGCGCCGCTGATCGGCGAAAAAGGCCGGCTCATCGCCCTGGATCTGCTCGAAATGGAGCCGATACGCAATGTGACGTTCCTGCGTGGCGACTTCAGCGAAGAAAAGGCGCTGGCGGCGCTGCAGAAAGAGCTGGGCGGACGCCAGGCGGACCTTGTGGTTTCGGACATGGCGCCCAATATCAGCGGAGTGGGGATGGTCGACCAGGCCCGCTCCGTGCACCTGGCCGAGCTGGCCCTCGATTTCGCCGGCAATCACCTGAAACCAGGCGGGTGTCTGCTAGTCAAAGTTTTCCAGGGGGCGGGGCTCGACGAATTCCGCAAGCAGCTGGGAGAAGTGTTCGATGCGGTCGCAGTACGCAAGCCCAAGGCTTCACGCGATCGCTCCAGTGAGCTGTTTTTGCTGGCAAAAGGGCGGCGTGCCCGATCCTGAAGTGGCGCCGGACATGAGTAAATGGGGTTAGAATGCCCACAGGCATGCGCGGATTGATCCGCGCCAGAAGGAGCACATGAACAATCTCGTCAAGAACGTAGCGATCTGGCTGGTCATCGCGCTGGTGCTGATGACGGTATTCAACCAATTCAGCGCACGCCAGCAGCAGACCACGTCGATGGAGTATTCGCAGTTCATCGACGCGGTGAAGCAGGGCCAGGTTGCCAAGGTCACGATCGAAGGCCGCGTGCTCAAGGGCGTCGGCAATGACGGCCGCAAATTCACGACCTATTCGCCTTCCGATCCGTGGCTGGTGTCCGACCTGCTCAAGGCCGGCGTCATCATCGAGGCCAAGCCCGAGGAAGAACCCTCGCTGCTGATGAACATATTCGTCTCCTGGTTCCCGATGCTGTTGCTGATCGGCGTGTGGATATTCTTCATGCGCCAGATGCAGGGCGGCGGCCGCGGCGGCGCGTTTTCATTCGGCAAGAGCCGGGCGCGCATGCTCGACGAATCCACCAATCCGGTGACGTTCGCCGACGTGGCCGGCTGCGAGGAAGCGAAGGAGGAAGTCACGGAAATCGTCGATTTCCTGCGCGACCCCACGAAATTCCAGAAACTCGGCGGCCGCATCCCGCGCGGCGTGCTGATGGTCGGCTCCCCCGGTACCGGGAAGACGCTGCTGGCGCGCGCCATCGCCGGCGAAGCCAAGGTGCCGTTCTTCTCGATCTCCGGTTCGGACTTTGTCGAAATGTTCGTCGGCGTCGGCGCGGCGCGCGTGCGCGACATGTTCGAGCAGGCGAAGAAGCATTCCCCCTGCATCGTGTTCATCGATGAAATCGACGCGGTCGGCCGCCAGCGCGGCGCCGGACTCGGCGGCGGCAACGACGAGCGCGAGCAGACGCTGAACCAGCTGCTGGTGGAAATGGACGGCTTCGAGACCGGTTCGGGCGTGATCGTCATCGCCGCCACCAACCGCCCCGATGTGCTGGATCCGGCGCTGCTGCGTCCGGGCCGTTTCGACCGCCAGGTCGTGGTGCCGCTGCCGGACATCCGCGGCCGCGAGCAGATCATCATGGTGCACATGCGCAAGGTTCCGGTCGCCCCGGACGTGCGTCCCGACATCCTCGCCCGCGGCACGCCGGGATTTTCCGGTGCCGATCTGGCGAACCTGGTCAACGAGGCCGCGCTGTTTGCGGCCCGCTCCAGCAAGCGCCTGGTGGACATGGACGATTTCGAACGCGCCAAGGACAAGATCATGATGGGCGCGGAACGCAAATCCATGGTCATGCCCGAGCATGAGCGCAGGAATACCGCGTATCACGAATCGGGGCACGCACTCGTGGCGCGCCTGCTGCCGCGGACCGATCCGGTGCACAAGGTCACCATCATCCCGCGTGGCCGGGCCCTGGGCGTGACGATGCAGCTGCCGCAGGAAGACCGCTACAGCATGGACCGCGAGCAGATCCTGCAGAACATTTCCGTGCTGTTCGGCGGCCGCATCGCGGAAGAAGTCTTCATGAAGCAGATGACCACCGGCGCTTCCAACGACTTCGAGCGCGCCACCGAAATGGCGCGGCGCATGGTGACCCAGTGGGGCATGAGCGACCAGCTCGGTCCGATGGTATACGGGGAGAACGAGGGTGAAGTTTTCCTCGGCCGTTCCATCACCACGCACAAGAACGTCTCGGAAGCGACCATGCAATCCGTGGACCGCGAGATCCGCCGCATCATCGACGAGCAGTACTCGCTCGCGCGCAAGCTGATCGAGGACAACCGCGAGAAGGTCGAGGCCATGGCCAAGGCCCTGCTCGAATGGGAGACCATCGATGCGGACCAGGTCAACGACATCATGGAAGGTCGGCCGCCTCGCCCGCCCAAGCCGACCGGTACGCCCACGCCTCCGCCTGGCCCGCACGGCAGCGCCCCGGCCCCCGCGGCGACCACCACGCCGGCGCAGGAAGCGTAATCACTTCGTGAGGGTGAGAGAGGGGGGTGAGGGTCATATCCTCGCCCCTTTTTGTTTGCGGTTCCCGGCAAGGACCTCGTTGAGCGTCATGCAGCCTTCGCTTTTCCCTCGCCATCGGACCTTATGGGCGAAGCCCGATTAGGGACGAAGTCCGGTACCCCGGAAAGCGGGGATCCGGCGGAGTCGGTCAGCCCGCGCCCCTGCCTTCGCGCAGGCCGCTTCGCGCTTGCCCTGGACCGTCCCCTGATCATGGGCGTGCTCAATGTGACGCCGGACTCCTTTTCCGACGGTGGCCGGTTTTTTGACGCGGCTCGCGCGTTGGCGCACGCAAACACCCTGATCGAGGAGGGCGCGGACATCATCGACATCGGCGGTGAGTCGTCGCGGCCGGGCGCCGCACCCGTCGGGATCGACGAGGAACTGCGCCGGGTGATGCCTGTAATGGAACGGCTCGCCGGCCTTCCGGTCCCGATCTCGGTCGATACCGCCAAGCCGGAAGTGATGCGGGCCGCGATCGCCGCCGGCGCCACCATGATCAATGACATATTCGCTTTGCGCATGCCGGGTGCGGTAGAGGCCGTGGCGGAGTCCGACGCCGCGGTCTGCCTGATGCACATGCAGGGCGAGCCGCGCACCATGCAGGCCGCCCCGCACTACCAGGACGTAGTGGCGGAAGTCGGCGCCTTCCTCGGCGCAAGGGTCAAGGCCGCGGTCGCCGCCGGGATCGGTCACGATCGCCTGGTCCTTGATCCCGGCTTTGGTTTCGGCAAGACGCCGCAACACAACCTGGAACTGATCCGCGCCCTGCCGCGCCTGCGCGACATGGGTTACCCGCTGCTCGCGGGGCTGTCGCGCAAGTCGCTGTTCGGTAAAATCGTCGGTCGTGCGGCGGCGGAACGCGTGCATGCCAGCGCTGCGGGCGCCTTGCTGGCCGCCCAGCGCGGCGCCTCGATCTTGCGCGTCCATGATGTTGCGGCGACGCGCGATTCACTGCTGGTATTGCGTGCCATAGACGACGTCACCTTTAACTTCCAATGAAAAGAACCCGGAAATATTTCGGCACGGACGGTGTGCGCGGGCGTGTCGGCGATCTGCCGATCACCCCGGATTTCGTGATGCGCCTCGGCTACGCGGCGGGCAAGGTGCTCGCCGCGGAAAAGAAACTGCCCTCGGAAGAACACGCAGCCGTGCTCATCGGCAAGGACACGCGGATTTCCGGCTACATGCTCGAGTCCGCGCTGCAGGCGGGCCTGTCGGCGGCCGGCGTGGACACCTACCTGGCCGGCCCGATGCCGACACCGGCGGTGGCCTACCTGACGCGCGCCTTGCGCCTGCAGGCCGGCATCGTGATTTCCGCCTCGCACAATCCCTTCGAGGACAACGGCATCAAGTTTTTTTCCGGCGACGGCAACAAGCTTCCGGATGCGGTCGAGCATGCGATCGAGACCCGCCTGGACGCGCCGCTCGAAGTGATGCCGTCGGCGCAGCTCGGCAAGGCCCGCCGCATCAACGATGCGGCGGGCCGCTACATCGAGTTCTGCAAGAGCACTTTTCCCAACGACCTCGATCTGCGCGGGCTGAAGCTGGTGGTCGACTGCGCGCACGGCGCGACGTATCACATCGCCCAGCACGTGTTCCATGAACTCGGCGCGGACGTCATTCCCATCGGCGTGCAGCCCGACGGCATCAACATCAATCGCGAATGCGGCGCCACGCATCCGCAAACCGTCGCCGCCGCGGTCAAGGCCCGGCACGCCCACCTCGGCATCGCTTTCGATGGCGATGGTGACAGGCTGGTGATGGTCGACCACAAGGGCACGATCTACGACGGGGATCAACTGCTGTACGTCATTGCCAGGTTCCGCCACGGCCAGCGGCAGATCAAGGGCGGTGTGGTGGGAACCCTGATGACCAACCTTGGCATGGAGCAGGCGCTTGGCAAGCTCGGGATCCCCTTCGCACGCGCGGCGGTCGGCGACCGCTACGTGCTCGAAAAAATGATCGGCAATGAGTGGCAGCTGGGCGGGGAGAATTCCGGGCACATCATCTGTCTCGACAAGCACACCACCGGCGACGGCATCGTTTCGGCGCTGCAGGTGCTGCATGCCCTGCGCGCCGGCGGGCTGCCGCTCGCCGATCTGTGCCGTGACGTGCGCCTGTATCCGCAGGTGCTGGTCAACGTCAGGACCAGGAAGGGGTTCGATTTCCAGGGCAACGACCAGGTACAGGCGGGGCTGAAACAGACCGAGGCCCGGTTGAGGGGCAAAGGCCGGGTGCTGCTGCGTGCCTCGGGCACCGAACCGGTGATCCGCGTCATGGTCGAGGGCGAGGGCCGCGCATTGATTTCCGCTCTGGCCGACTCGCTGGCGGACATTATCCGGACCCAGGCTGGAACCTGATTCGTGATGCAAGTGCATGGTCCGATGAGGAATCGGGGCCATGCAATCAAACTGTCACATTGCGTGGCTACACTCCCGCCGTTCGTTTCGCACATATCCATCAGGAGAGTCCCGTCATGTTCAAAGCCCCCCGCATCGCGCTCGCCGCCGTAGCCGCCGTTTTCGCCGGCTGTCTCGGCATGAGCGCGCTCCCGGCCCATGCCCAGCTGGTCAAGATCGATGGTTCCAGCACCGTCTTCCCGATCACCGAAGCCGTGGCCGAGGATTTCCAGAGGTCCAAGAAAGGCAAGATCAAGGTCACGGTCGGCATTTCGGGTACCGGCGGCGGCTTCAAGAAATTCTGCCGCGGCGAAACCGATATCTCCGATGCCTCGCGCCCGATCCTGAAAAAGGAAATGGACGATTGCAGGGCGACCGGCGTGCAATACATCGAACTGCCGGTGGCGTACGACGCCCTCACGGTCGTGGTCCATCCGGACAACAAATGGGCGGAGACCCTGACCGTGGCGGAACTGAAGAAAATGTGGGAGCCGTCCGCGCAGGGCAAGATCAAGACCTGGAAGCAGGTCAATCCCGCATGGCCCGACCAGCCGCTGAAGCTGTTCGGTGCGGGCGCGGATTCGGGGACCTTCGACTATTTCACCGAGGCGGTCAACGGCAAGTCGAAGGCCAGCCGCGGCGACTTTACCGCATCGGAGGATGACAACGTACTGGTGCAAGGCGTGTCTCGCGACGTCAATGCGCTGGGATTCTTCGGCTTTGCCTATTACAGCGAAAATCAAGCCAAGCTCAAGGCTGTTTCAATCGCGGAGAAAGCCGGCGGCAAAGCGGTTGGACCTTCCCTTAACTCGGTCATGGACGGCAGCTATCAGCCGCTGGCGCGGCCGATTTTCATTTATGTCAATGCCAAATCCCTGGAACGCCCGGAAGTGAGGGAGTTCATCGAGTTCTACATGAAGAACGGCGCGGATCTGTCGCGGGAAGTGAAGTACGTTCCCCTTCCGGCGGAGGCCTATGCCTATAACCTGGACCATGTCGAAAAGAAAGTGCTGGGGACCAAGTTCGGCGGCGAAAACAAGGTGGGGCTGACCATCCAGCAACTGATGAAGCTTGAGGCCAAGCTGTAAGAAGGGAAAATCGAGGAAACAAGCGGGAGGGGTTGCGACCCCTCCTGTTTTTTGCCCGGACACCGGGCTGTTGCGGAAATCTGTACTAAAATCACCGTCGCCCCGAATCGATGAGCGCCATAGCTCCCACCCAGAGGTTAGACGTCTTGGCGGACACCATTGTCAGCGCCCGGCTCGCGAAAAGGAAATCCCGGCATATCCGCGAGCGGCTGATCGAGGTCCTGCTGTTCCTAGCCGCCTCGGTTTCCGTTGCCGTCACGGTCGGAATCGTCGCCATCCTGGTCACCGAGTCCTGGCAGTTCTTCCAGCACGTCCCGATATGGGATTTCCTCACCGACACGCAGTGGACGCCGCTGTTCGACGACGCCCACTACGGCATCATGGTGCTGCTGTCCGGGACGCTGGTCAGTTCTTTCGTGGCCCTGGCGGTGGCGATCCCGCTGGGAACGATCATCGCGATCTACCTGTCGGAGTTCGCCCCGTTCACGGTGCGTGAAGTGGCGAAGCCCTTCCTGGAACTGCTCGGCGGCGTGCCCACCATCGTTTACGGCTACTTCGCCCTGCTTTACGTGACCCCGGCGTTGCAGTATTTCTTTCCCGGGCTGCCGGGCTTCAACCTGCTGTCCGCCGGGCTCGTCATGGGCATCATGATCATTCCCTACATCAGTTCGGTCTCGGAGGACGCCATGCGTTCGGTGCCCATGGCCATGCGCGAGGGATCCTATGCCATGGGCGCAACCCGATTCCAGACCGCCATCAGGGTGGTGACGCCGGCGGCCTTCTCCGGAATTTCCGCCGCGTACATTCTCGGCATCTCGCGGGCCGTGGGCGAAACCATGATCCTGGCGGTTGCCGCCGGCATGCAGCCCAACCTGACATGGAATCCGGCGGAACCGGCGGCGACCATCACCGCGTTCATCGTGCAGGTTGCGCTCGGGGACCTGCCCCACGGCAGCATCGGTTACCAGACCATTTTCGCGGCAGGCCTCACGCTGATGCTGCTCACGCTGTTCTTCAATGTCCTCGGCCATGTGCTGAAGCGCAGATTCAGGCAGGCGTACTGACATGGCCGACATGACAGTCGCCGAGATCCGGGCGCTCATCACCAGGCACAAGCGCTGGGACCTCGTCTTCGCCCTGGTGGGGCTGTTTGCGCTGATGGTGGGCGTGCTGACCTTCGTTTCCCTGTTCGCCGGCATGGCGATCGACGGGGCGCATCGCCTGTCCTGGGATTTTTTCACCAACTTCCCGTCGCGCCGGCCAGAGCAGGCGGGCATCCTCTCGGCATGGGTCGGCAGCACCCTGGTCATGCTGGTAACGGCGGTGACCGCCGTGCCGGTCGGGGTGGCGGGCGCCGTATATCTCGAAGAATATGCGCCGAAGAACTGGATGACCGACATCATCGAGATCAACGTCACCAATCTCGCGGGCGTTCCCTCGATCGTCTACGGCCTGCTGGCGCTGGGCCTGTTCGTGTACCAGTTCGGTTTCGGCCAGAGCATTCTTTCCGCGGGGCTGACCCTTGCACTGCTGATCCTGCCGGTGGTAATCGTGGCAACGCGCGAAGCC
>DASVNF010000056.1:0-21753 GCA_036384015.1 Burkholderiales bacterium | reverse complement strand
CGGAAAACATAGGCCTGAGTGCCAATGCTAAACCTGGGTATCAACGAACGTGCTGCACTGCCCGAGGGCGATGCTTGGCCAGTGCGCGTCCGGGCCATGGTTGCGGGAACTCCAACTCTTGCCGCGAAGTACGGCCCGTATAATGGCGGCGCCATGAAAGCAGAAGCACCCGGGGGGTCCCGCCCATACGCCGATGATGCAGCAGTACCTGCGCATCAAGGCCCAGCATCCGGACAAGCTGCTGTTCTACCGGATGGGCGACTTCTACGAGCTGTTCTTCGACGACGCGGAGCGTGCCGCGAAGCTGATGGACATCACGCTCACGCAACGCGGCGCGTCCGCCGGCACGCCGATCAAGATGGCCGGCGTCCCCTTCCACTCGGTGGAGCAATACCTCGCCAAGCTGATCAGGCTCGGCGAATCGGTCGCCATCTGCGAGCAGATCGGCGATCCCGCGACGTCCAAGGGTCCCGTCGACCGGCAGGTCACGCGGATTGTCACGCCGGGCACACTGACCGATGCCGCGCTGCTTGACGAAAAGCGTGACAACGTTCTCATGGCCGTCGCCGTCCAGGAATCATTGCTGGGTATCGCCTGGCTGTCACTGGCAAGCGGCCGTTTCATGGTCGAGGATACGGACGCCGCCAACCTCGCTTCGGAGCTGCAGCGCCTGCAGCCGTCCGAAATTCTTTGCAGCGACGAGCTTCAGGATGACATCCTGAAGGACACCGGAATTCCGGTCCGCCGTCTCGCCAGCTGGCAATTCGACCGCGACGCCGCGGCGCGGGCTTTGGTCCGGCACTTCGAAACCCGCGACCTCGCGGGATTCGATGCCGACGGCCTGGGCCCGGCGCTGGGCGCTGCCGGCGCATTGTTCGAGTACGCACGCGCCACCCAGGGTGCATCCATCGCGCATGTCCGCGCGCTCATCGTCGAACGCGATTCGCAGTACATCCGCATGGACGCGGCGACGCGCCGCAACCTGGAAATCTCGGAGACCCTGCGCGGCGAGCCTGCGCCGACCCTGCTGTCGTTGCTCGATACCTGCGCGACGGCGATGGGCTCGCGCTGGCTGCGGCACGTCCTGCACCATCCGCTCCGCGACCGCGAAGCCATCCGTGCGCGGCTGGATGCGATTGCAACCTTGCTCGGCAAAAGCGGGCGGATCCCCTACCTCCGCATCCGCCAGGAACTGGGAAAAATCGCTGACGTCGAGCGCATCACCGCGCGCATTGCGCTCCGCAGCGCGCGTCCCCGCGACCTTTCCGCGATGCGGGATGCGCTAGCCGCGTTGCCTGCCCTGGCATCGCTTGTGGCGCCGCTGGCCAGCCCCCGTCTCGAAGCCCTTTCCGCCGACCTCGCCCCGCAGCCGGAAGTCGCCGACCTGCTCGTGCACGCCATCCTGCCGGAGCCGTCGACCATGCTGCGCGAAGGGGGTGTGATCAACGACGGCCATGACGCGGAACTCGATGAACTGCGGGGTATCCAGAACAACTGCGGGGAATTCCTGATTGCGCTCGAAACCCGGGAACGCGAACGCACCGGGATCGCCAACCTGAAAGTCGAATACAACCGGGTGCACGGTTTTTATATTGAAGTCACCAACTCCCATTCGGAAAAAGTGCCTGACGACTACCGGCGCCGGCAGACGCTCAAGAACGCGGAACGCTATATCACGCCGGAGCTGAAGACATTCGAAGACAAGGCCCTGTCCGCGCAGGATCGCGCGCTGGCCCGGGAGAAATATCTCTACGAAAAGCTGCTCGAAGAGCTGGTTCCGGCACTGCCCCGCCTGCAGCAGCTGGCGGCGGCGCTGGCGGAACTGGACGGCATCGCCACCCTTGCGGAACGCGCGGCCAGCCTGGATTATGCAGCGCCGGAATTCACCGATGAGGAAAAGATCGACATCGAAGCCGGCCGGCACCCAGTGGTGGAGAAGCAGATCGATGCTTTCATCGCCAACGGCGTTTGCCTCGAACCGGGCCGCAGGCTGCTGCTGATCACCGGTCCCAACATGGGCGGCAAGTCCACGTACATGCGCCAAGCCGCGCTGATCGTTCTCCTCGCCCACGCCGGCTCTTTTGTTCCCGCCAAACGCGCGGTAATCGGACCGGTGGACCGGATCTTCACCCGCATCGGCGCCTCGGATGACCTCGCCGGCGGGCGCTCTACGTTCATGGTGGAAATGACCGAGGCCGCGAACATCCTGCACAACGCGACGCGTCACAGCGTCGTGCTGATGGACGAAGTCGGCCGGGGCACTTCCACGTTCGACGGCATGGCACTGGCGTTCGCCATCGCGCGGCATCTGGTGGAGAACAATCAGAGCTACACCCTGTTCGCCACGCACTATTTCGAACTGACACGCCTGGCGGAAGAATACAGGCAGGTCGCCAACGTGCACCTGGACGCGATCGAGCACAAGGACAAGATTGTGTTCCTGCATGCCGTCGAGGAGGGTCCCGCGTCGCAAAGCTACGGCATCCAGGTGGCGCAGCTGGCAGGCGTTCCCGCGCAAGTCGTGCGGGCCGCGAAAAAACACCTGGCGAAGCTGGAACAGGAAGCTGCCAACCGGAATCCGCAGGGGGATCTGTTTTCCTGCCCCGCAGGCAAGGAAAGCGTGAAAACACCCATCCATCCGCTGGTGATCGCGCTGCGGGAAGTCGATCCCGACACGATGTCGCCGAAGGAAGCGCTGGATGCGCTCTACCGGCTCAAGAACCTTCCGGACACGGGGGATTGATCAGGGATTGGCGGCGGTCACCGGCGGCGCACGCTGCAACTCACGCTCGCGGACGATTGCGTTGGCGAGCTGGTATACGGCCATTGCGTAGTTCTTGCTGCGGTTGTAACGCGTGATCACGTAAAAGTTGTTCAGCGCCAGCCAGTACTCCTGCCCCTGCTCGATGTCGAGTGCGAACAGTCCCGCCGTGGTATCCGGCGACAATGTTTCCGTCGCCTCGACGCCCTTCGACTGCATCTGCTGCAGCGACTGGTTCGGCTTCAGTCCCGCATCCAGCACTTCCTTGAACTCCGTACCGCTGATGCGCGCCGGCACCACCGTAGGCTGGCCGTAGACCCAACCGAAATGCCTGAGATAGTTGGCGACGCTGCCGATGGTGTCGGCAGTTCCCTCCCACAGATTCACCTTGCCGTCGCCGTCGAAATCCACGGCATAATTCCGATAACTCGTCGGAATGAACTGCGGCATCCCCATCGCTCCGGCGAAGGAGCCCTTGATCGACAATGGATCGAGGCCGTTGTCGCGTGCCATCAGCAGGAACTGCTCCAGTTCGCCGCGAAAGAAAGTTGACCGCGCCGGAATTTCAAACCCAAGGGTATACAGGGCGTCGATCACGCGATAGGTTCCCATGCGCCGGCCGTAAATGGTCTCGACGCCGATGATGGACACGATCACTTCCTCGGGTACCCCGAAAGTGTCGCGCGCGCGCTTCAGCAGCTCTGCGTTCTGCTGCCAGAACTCCACGCCGCCGCTGATGCGCGTTGGCGTGACGAAAATCGTCTTGAATTCGTTCCAGGGTTTGGCGGTGGCTGGCGCATTGACCGACTTGACCACGCCATCGTTGGTCTTCTGCTGCGAGAATATCTTCCGCAGTTCGGCCTCATCGAAGCGATGCTTCTCCACCATCTGCCCGATGAACTCCTCGACCTCGGGCTTGAGCTTGACCTTCCCCGGCGCCTGGGCCATGGTCGAGAAAGTCGTGGCGAAGAGGATCGCCCACAGCACGATCAGGGTGCGCACGAGCGTCATGCTTCTATTTCACCACCTGGCTAATCGACACTTTGACTCCGCTGGCACCCGGCTTGATCACCGGGCCTATTCCTTCGAGGTCCCCGCTGGACGGCGTGGCGCTTCCCGATTTGGACACCCGGGCTCCAACAACGATCTCCGGAAATCCGGAAATTCTGAGCTCCGGCATCATCGCCATCGAGTCATCCAGATTGAAATGGTACGGCAAGTCCTTCACCCTGACCTTGGCGATCGCCAGAGGCATGCGGGGCCCCTTCGCGGCCCGTGCAAAAACGAAAACCGCATCCTCGGGGCTGGCCTTGCTCTTCAGCGCATCGGCCAGAGACACGACACCGCTGACTCGCCCGGCGACCGCTGGCGGCACGGAAGGCTTGAGTCCGCCGGCCAGCGCCTTTGCTTCGCCAACGCCGGATTGCAGCGCTTGGGCCAGTTCAGCGCCAATGTCCGGCTGCTTGAGCAACCGTTCCCAATAGCGTATCGCGGCCTGGTAGTCCTTGCGCTCGAACGCGGCGCTGCCCGCCAGCGCCAGCGCCTTGGCGTTGTCCGGATCGAGCTTCAGCGCGCGATCCAGCAACCGGATCGGCTCCCCGCCAAGGTCGCGTCCGCGCGAGATGGCGAGGGATTCGGCCTGGTCAGCCAGCAGATCGGCATCGTCCGGTTTCAGGGCCGATGCCCTGGCAAAGGCTTTCGCGGCATCCTCGTGCCGTTCCGTCGCGCGATAGGCGCGGCCGAGCATGGTCCAGCCGACCACATCGTCGGGTTGCTCCTGCAGGCGGGCCGCCAGCTTCCCGGTCATTTCCTGAAACTGCTCGGGACTGATCGAGGAAAGATTGGCGGCGGCGTGTGGCAACGCGCCCAGTCCCTGGAGGTTGCCCAGATGCAGGTACAACGCAATCGCCGCGACCGGGATGACGATGGCGATGGCAACGGGGATGCCCCAATTGCGCGGCTTCCCGGCCGGCGTTTCACCACTGCCCTTGACCTCCTCCAGTACCCGGCGCTCCAGCTCCTGCCGGGCCTGTGCCGCCTGCGCCGGATCGAGCACGCCGGCGCGCACGTCGCTGTCGATATCCTGGAACTGGTCGCGCAGGACATCGCGGTTCATCTTCTCCCGGTCGATGCCGGCAGCGGCGCTGGCCTTGAGCAGCGGACGCAGCACGATGGTCACCGCGACGGCAACGAATATCAGGGCCGTGACGAAAAACACTGTCATTGCCTGTCCCCGCGACCGAGAAGGGTCTGCGCCCGGGCACGCTCCTCGGCAGTCAGTTCCGTGGTGACGACACGGCCACGGCGGTTGCGCATATAAACCACCAACGCCAACGCACCGGCGACCATAAGCACGAAAGGCCCGACCCAGAGCAACACCGTCGTCGGCTTCCAGGGCGGGCTATAAAGCACGAAATCGCCATAGCGCTCCACCATGTACTCGCGGATCTCGGCGTCGGTCCTGCCTTCGCGGATCTGGCTGCGCACCTGGTTCTTGAGATCGATGGCAAGGTCGGCATTCGAGTCCGCAAGCGACTGGTTCTGGCAGACCAGGCAACGCAGTTCGGAAGCCAGCTTCATGGCGCGCCGCTCGAGCACCGGATCGTCGGCGGCCGGCGCCGCTTCCTTTGCCAGTGCCGGCAACGACAGGACCAGCAGCAGCATCAGCAGAATCCTCATCCTTGCAGCCTTTTCACGAGCGGCAGGATCTGCTCGTCGAGTATTTTCGGCGTGACCGGGCCGATCCGTTTGTAGCGGATCACGCCTTCCTTGTCGATGACGTAGGTCTCCGGCACGCCGTAAACACCGTAGTCGATGCCGACCCGGCCGTCTGCGTCCTGTGCGGACAACGTATAAGGATCACCCCGCTTCTGCAGCCATTGCAGTGCATCCGCGCGGTTGTCCTTGTAGTTGAGTCCGACGATCGGTACCAGGTTCAGTTTCGACAATTCGACAAGGAGCGGATGCTCCTCGAGACAGGCAACGCACCAGGAAGCCCAGACATTGAATACCCATACCTTGCCCTTCATGTCCTGGGGTGCAAGAGTGCGGCCGGCCTCGTGCAACTGCGGCAGCTGGAAGGCAGGTGCCGGCTTGTCGATCAACGGCGACGGCACTTCGCGGGGATTGAGGTTCAGGCCGATCGCCAGGAACACGGCCAGCACGAGAAAAATCCCGAAGGGGAGCAGGAAACGATTCATAAAATTCGTGAATAACGCAAAAGCAGGGTCGGGGTTCGCGGGCCGCGGGCCGAGTCAGGACAAGAGCGATTTAGTGCATTTACGCGGTCCTCGTCGCGCGGCCCGCGGCCCCGCTTTTTACGATATTCAAGACGTTCACGGATTGTTGCGGGTTTCCCGACCGGCACGATATTCACGACATTACACAACCACTGTTGCCGCAGCGGAAGACATTTCCTTCTCTGTCCGCCTGGCCAGGCGATACCGTTTGTCGCTGACCGCGAGAATGCCGCCCAGGGCCATGAGGAATGCGCCGCCCCAGATCCAGTCGACGAATGGCTTGTAGTAGATGCGCACCACCCACGCATCGCCGGATACCGGCTCGCCGAGCGAAACATAGAGGTCGCGGGTAAAGCCGGTATCGATCGCGGCTTCGGTCATCGGCATCTGCTGTACGTGATACATGCGCTTTTCCGGAAACATCGTGCCGGCCGGCCGGCCGTTTCTGAGGACGGAAATCAGGCCGCGCGTCGCATCGTAGTTCGCACCCGGCACCTGGACGAATCCGTCGAGGCGGAAAGTGTAGTTGCCGACATCAACGGTATCGCCCGGCTGCATGCGCACGTCTTTCTCGACCTCGTACCCCTTCACCAGCGTTACACCGACGATGAATACCGCAACGCCGAAATGGGCAACCAGCATGCCGTAATAACCTCGCGGCAGCCCGGCGAGCCGCCGGCCGATGCTGCCACCGCCGGGACCCAATTGCTGCAGGCGCTGCTTCAGGTTCACGAAACCGGAGATCATCACCCACAGGGCGAGCAGCAGGCCGAAGCTGATCATCGGCGACCAGCGGCCCAGCGTGAACGGCAGCAGGAGGGCAGAGAGCAGGGCGACGCCGAAGGCCCATTTCAACCTGTGGGCCAGGTCCGGCACCTCGGCCTGTTTCCATTTCGCCAGCGGACCGACGCCCATGAGGAAAATCGCCGGCGCCATCAGCGGCAGGAATACGGACTCGAAATACGGAGGTCCCACAGACAGCTTGCCAAGACCGAGCGCATCCAGGAACAGCGGATACAGCGTGCCCAGCATGACCGACGCGGCGGCAACGACGAGCAGCACATTGTTGGCGAGCAGGGCCGATTCGCGGGAGATCAACTCGAAGCGGCCGCCGAGGCCGACTTTTGGCGCACGCCAGGCAAACAGCAGCAGTGATGCGCCAATGACGACGACCAGGAAGGCGAGGATGAATACGCCGCGCGCCGGATCGGTCGCGAATGCATGCACGGAGGTCAGCACGCCGGAACGGACCAGGAAGGTTCCCAGCAACGACAGCGAGAAGGCCAGGATTGCGAGCAACACCGTCCAGATCTTGAAGCCGCCGCGCTTTTCCGTCACGGACAGCGAATGAATCAGGGCCGTACCCACCAGCCAGGGCATGAATGAAGCATTCTCCACCGGATCCCAGAACCACCAGCCGCCCCAGCCGAGTTCGTAATAGGCCCACCAGCTGCCCAGCGCGATGCCCACCGTCAGGAACGCCCAGGCCATCGTGGTCCAGGGCCGCGACCAACGGGCCCAGGTGGCATCCAGCCTGCCCCCCAGCAACGCCGCCACGGCGAAGGAGAAGGCGACCGAGAATCCAACGTAGCCCATGTACAGCATCGGCGGATGGATCACCATTCCCGGATCCTGCAGGAGCGGGTTCAGGTCGCGTCCGTCAGCCGCAGCGGGCAGCAGGCGTTCGAACGGGTTCGAAGTGAACAGCATGAACAGCAGGAAACCGATCGAGATCAGCGCCATCACGCCGAGGATGCGCGCCACCATTTCGAGGGGCAGATGGCGGCTGAATACAGTCACCGCGACCATCCATACACCGAGCATCAGCACCCACAGCAGCAGCGAACCTTCGTGGCTGCCCCAGGTGGCCGCGAAGCGGTAGTACCAGGGCAGGCTGGAATTCGAGTTGGTGGCAACGTTAAGGACCGAGAAATCGTTGTTGACGAAGGAATACGCCAGACAGGCGAATGCGATCGCGACAAACACGAACTGGCCCTGCGCAGCCGGCCGGGCGACATTCATCCACGCGATGTTGCCGCGCGCGGCGCCTGCAAGGGGCAGGATCGCCTGGGCCAGCGCGATGCAAAGGGCAACGATCAGTGCGAATTGACCGAGTTCGGGAATCATGGGGCGGTGACGACGTGACGACGTGACGGTCGCGACGAAAATCGCTGCATACCTCGACCGATTTGGCATTTCCCCGATACGCAGTACTCAGCACTCAGCACGACTCTCATTTCTTCTCCACCAGCGTTTTCTTCGATTCCTGCATCGCCTTCTTCGCGCGCTCGACCGCGTCGGCCGCTTCCGGGGGCATGTAGTTCTCGTCGTGCTTGGCGAGCACTTCCGATGCCGTGAACAAGCCATCGGCGCTGAGCTTGCCCTGCGCCACGACGCCCTTGCCCTCCTTGAACAGATCCGGAAGGATGCCCTTGTAGGCGACTGGCACGCTCTTCACGGTATCGGTGACGACGAAATGCACGGTGACACCGTCGGCCTGACGCTTCAGGCTGCCCTCTTCCACCATGCCGCCGATGCGAAAGCTCCTGCCTTGCGGCGCTTCGTGCGCCATCACCTGGCTGGGCGTGAAGAAGAACACCAGATTACTCTGGAACGCGTTGAGGATCAGGGCAACCGCTATGCAGAGTGCGGCAAGCGCGCCCGTTATCAGGGCAATTCTCTTGTGACGGGGTTTCATCTCGATTGATCTTCCGGCCTGGGGCTACGACCGGATACGCGCCGCAGAGTTCGTCCGCGCCGCGCGAGAATCGCCAGTTCGGCGCCGATCAGGACTGCCGTGACTGCGTAGGCACCCCAGACGTACAGGCCATAGCCGCCCATTGCAAAGAATTCCGCCGCACTGCTCCATTGCATCGCTTATCTCCTCGCCTCAGTGACCCAGGCCGCGTTTCGCTCGCGTTCCAGGATGATGTGGCGCACCCGCAGCAGGACTGCGCCGATGCTGTAGGACCAGAAGGCGAACACCATGATGAGCATGCCCCACAGCATGATCGCCGCCATGCTCGGCGACCGCGTGATGCTGACGGAGGCGCCCTGGTGCAGGGTATTCCACCACTGCACCGAGAAATAGATGATCGGCACGTTGACCACGCCTACCAGGGCCAGCACCGCCGATGCCTTGTCCGCCTTGCGCGGCTCGTCGATGGCGGCGGCAAGCGACATATAACCGATGTAAAGGAAAAGCAGGATCAACTCGGAAGTCAGGCGCGCATCCCACACCCACCAGGTTCCCCATGTGGGCTTGCCCCACAGTGCGCCGGTCCAGAGCGCAATGAACGTCATCAGCGCGCCCGTCGGCGCGAGCGCATGGGCCATCATCGAAGACAGCCGGGTGTTGAAGGCGAGCCCGATCCCGGCCCAGAACGCCATCACGACATAGATGAGCATGGACATCCACGCCGCGGGCACGTGAATGAAAATGATGCGATAGGAATCGCCCTGCTGGAAATCAGTGGGCGCGGCGAAGAATCCGATATACAGCCCGACCGCGCCCAATACCGCCGCGATCATGAGGAACCAGGGCGCGAGTTTCCCCGCCAGGGGATAAAAGGCCGGTGGAGACGCGTACTTGAACCAGTTAATTGCCACGTTCCTATTCCAGGGATATTTTCAATGCGGCCGCAATTGCCCAGGGCGCGAACACCAGCGAAAGCATCAGCATCGCTCCCAACAGGGACAGGTGCCCGCCCGCTCCGGTTCCATTCGCCGTCGCTGCCACCGCACCGGCGCCGAAAATCAGCACCGGCACATACAGGGGCAGCACCAGCAACGAGGTCAGCGCCCCGCCCCCGCGCACACCCAGGGTCAGCGCCGCGCCTACTGCTCCGATCATGGAAAGCGCCGGCGTCCCGATCAGCAGCGAAATTACCAGTATCCACAGCGCATCGCCGGGCAGGTCGAATTGCAGTCCCAGCAACGGGCCGATCAGCACCAGCGGCAATCCGGTGGTCAGCCAGTGTGCCCCGACCTTGGCCAGGACCAGCAGCGTCAGCGGCTGCGCGGTCAGCACCAGTTGCTCCAGCGTACCGTCGGCAAAATCGCCCGAGAACATCCGCGCCAGGGAAAGCATAGCCGCAAGCAATGCCGACACCCATACGACGCCCGGCGCGATTTCGCGCAGGGTCTCCGGCTCGGGGCCGATGCCCAGCGGAAACAGGCTGACCACGATCACGAAGAAAAAAAATGTCGTGAGCACATCGGCCCGTCGCCGCAACGCGATCAGAAGGTCCCGCTCCAGCACCGCGCGGAACGCTGCGCCCGCGCCGACCGGCGTCACGCCGCACCCAGCTGCAGCGAGTCCACGGCCGCGCCCGGCAACGCGACTTCCTGGTGGGTGGTTAACAACACCATCCCGCCCCGGCGCAACTGGCCGGCAATGGTGGCGGCAAGCCGGATGACCGCCGCGGCATCAAGGGCGGCGAAAGGCTCGTCCAGCACCCACAGCGGCTTTCCCGCACAAAATCCCAGCCGCGCCAGCGCCGCGCGCCGCTTCTGGCCTTGCGAGAGGACTTTCACCGGCAATTCGGCTGCCGCGCCCAGCCCTTCCCGCTGCAGCGAGTCGCGGATCGCCTCCAGCGTTGCATCGATTCCCGCCAGCGCCAGCGCCTGTTTGAGGTTCTCCAGCGGGGTGAGGTCATCCTTCAGCCCGTTGGCGTGGCCCAGAAACACGAGTTGCCGCCGATAGTCCTCGCCAAGCTCGCCAATGCGCCGTCCGCTCCAGCTGACATCGCCGGCTTCGGCGGACGCGAGTCCGGCGACGATCCTCAACAGGCTGGTCTTCCCGGTGCCGTTTTCACCGAGCACCCGCAATGCCTGCTGCGATTCGAGGCGGAAGGACAGATTGTCGAAGAGGCGGCGGCTGCCGCGGACGCATGCGATCTTGGTGACTTCGAGCATCAAGCAGCGAGCCGGCGCTTGTTGAATTCCGGAGTTTTCAGGAGCGCGTCATTATACCCGACGCTTCCGCGCCATCGCTCCTCCCTGTGACAGAAACGCGGCCCCGGCGTCGAGGACTGATCGTTTGGCCGGATGGGTCACTTGCCGGCGGCAGCGCAAACCTGGCGCAGGCTCTCCCCGCCTGGCGCTTCGGGATTCACCCACTCGTAACTGATATCCGCTTCCGGCGTGCGGTAAACATCGGTTACATCCCCCTTCGCCATGTTCTCGCGATAGAGCGTGGTCTCGATGTTGGCGCGGCCGCCCTTCGCACAGTCGAAGCGGGTCAGACGCGTCGCGGAGAGATACGGTTTCACCGGCCGGCGGGTCAGCTGCAGGGTGGCGAAATCCCAGAGCAGCAGGGTTTCCACCGCGTCGCCGTCACGCTTCAGGCCCGCGCGGTCGAAGTAGATCGAGGATTCGTAATCCGAGGAGATCTGAACCCAGTCCTGGGCGCGCGCATTGGCGCAGACGAGCACGCAGACGAGCAGAAGGTATCGCATGACGCACGGTTCGCGGGAACGGATGCGCGCAAGACTATCTGCATGAGGGTCTGCGGGCAAGGGCCGGGCGCAGCGGCAACCCGCGTCGCGCTCGGCCGTGCGTGAATGCGGTAGGCAGCGGATTCCGGCTGCGGGATAATGATACGGCTTACCCGCCGCGCACGGAAGCCGCCGGGTTCGATCCGCGGCTTCACGACTGGAGGAGTTCCAGCGCGGGAATCGACCTGACGACCGGGCGAATGCAACGCAAACCTGCATGGCTGGCATCGCAGCAACGGGCGGAGCTCGGCAAAGGAGCGACTTCACGCTATGGACCAAGTCATCGGTGAACGGGTTCTGCGGGTCCTGCTGATCGAGGATTCCGAGGACGACTCCCACGTCATTCTGGCGACGCTCGCCGCGGGCGGCTTTTCGGTGATCAGCAACCGGGTTGAGACGGCGGAACAGCTGCGCGCCTCCCTGGAACACGATACCTGGGACCTGGTGCTCTCCGATTTCAGCCTGCCCGGTTTCGGCGCCATGGACGCCCTCGGCATTCTCCAGCACATGGAGGTACACGCACCGCTGGTGCTGGTGACCGGTGCCATCGGGGAGGAATCCGCGGCCGGCGTGATCAAGGCGGGCGCCAGCGACCTGGTCATGAAGCAAGGCCTGCACCGGCTTCTCCCGGTCGTCGAGCGTGCCCTGCGCGAACGGGAATCCCTGCGCCAGTATCAGCTCGCGGTTGAAGCCCTCAATGAAAGCGAGACGCGCTTCCAGGCCATTGCGGCCAATCTCCCCGGCGTCGTTTTCCAGGCCATCCTCTATGCCGACGGCACCGCAGATTTCGCTTATGTCAGCGAGGGCAGCCAGCTGGTGCTGGGCGTTCCGGCGGATGCGTTGATAAGCAACCCCGGCATCCTGCTCGACATGATCGTGCCCGAAGACCGGCCTTCGTTCATGGAGGGCCGCATCAGGACCGCCACCCAGCTCGTGGCCCGCAACTGGGAAGGTCGGGTCCGGGTGCCGCTCGCCGGTGACATCAAGTGGATCAACCTGCGCGCAAGCGTTCGCAAGCTGCCTTCCGGTGTGGTGCTCACCGACGGCATCATCTCCAACATCACCGAAAGCAAAATCGCCCAGGAAGCCATCCAGGAATCGCAGCGCCAGTTGCGGCAGCTGGCTTCCCACGTGGAGCGCATGAAGGAACACGAACGGGGCAACATGGCCCGGGAGATCCACGACGACCTCGGCGGCACGCTGACCGCAGCCAAGATCGACCTGGCCTGGATCCGCAGCCGGCTTCCGGTTGCGCAGCCCGCCCTCACCGACAAAGTGGATGCCATGGACGGATTGCTGGACTATGCCATCGCGGCCAGCCAGCGCATTTCCCGCAGCCTGCGGCCGCTCGTGCTCGACTACGGCGTGGCGGCTGCAATAGAGTGGCAGATCAAGGAGTTCCGAAAACGCATGGGCGTGCCCTGCGATTTTTTCTGCCCCCAGGAGGAAATACTTCTGGACCCGGAATTTTCCACCGCGCTGTTCCGGATATTCCAGGAAACGCTTACCAACATCGCCAAGCACGCCGGCGCCAGCCGCGTAGATGTCATACTCGAGGATACCGGTGACGAAGTCCTGTTGATCGTTACCGACGACGGACGCGGCATCGATGCGGGCGACATGCAGAAAAGCCAGTCCTACGGCATACGCGGAATTCGCGAACGGACCGGAGTGCTGGGCGGGACCGTGGGAATTTCGGGAGCGCCCGGCGCGGGAACACAAGTCCGGGTATCGCTTCCCGCTAAGCGACCGGCGCGCACGACGAATCGCACCGATAACGAGGCGGGTGTTCCGCCCGGAACGAAATCATGATCCATCTGCTGATTGTCGACGACCATGCCATCGTGCGCCATGGCCTGCGCCAGGTCGTTTCGGAGGCTGCCGACATCGAGGTCACCGCGGAGGCGGGATCCAGCCAGGAAGCCGTGCGCCTGCTGCGCGAACAGGATTTCGACATGGTCCTGCTCGATATCTCCTTGCCGGACAAAAACGGCATCGAGACGCTCAAGATGATCAAACGGGACAAGCCCAACCTGCCGGTCATCATGCTGACGATGCACGCGGAAGACGAGTTCGGCGTGCGTGCGCTCAAGGCCGGAGCCGCCGGGTATGTGACCAAGCAGAGCGCCCACGACCAGTTGCTCAACGCAGTGCGCCAAGTGGCCGCCGGCCGCCGTTACATCAGCCAGGACCTGGCGGAAGAACTGGTGCGCTCAATCGGCGAATCGTCCGAAAAATTGCCCCATGAGCTGCTGTCGGACCGGGAATTCGACACCATGCGCATGCTCGCCAGCGGCAAATCCCTGTCGGAGATCGCGCAGATGTTCTCGATCAGCCCGAAAACCGTCAGCGTCTACCGGACCCGCCTGCTGGAAAAGATGAAACTGAAGAACAACGCGGAGATCGCCCACTACGCGATGAAGAACGGCCTTATCGATTGAACGCTTCGCTCCACAGCAAGGGAGGAGCGTTCCGCCTCGGTCCTCAGTTGAGCGCCTGGGTCCGGTAGAGCCGCAGCTTATGGCGCAGCGTGCGCTCGCTGATCCCCAGCAGAGCCACCGCCATCTTGCGCGAACCATTGACTGATTCCAGCGTGCGCAAAATATAGAGGCGCTCCAGCGTCTTCAGGTCCATGCGACCGGCAAGCCGCGTCACCGTGCCCACCAGGTCTTCGGAATTCTCGACAGGCATACCGTCCCTTTCACCCGCCGCGCCCACTGCATTGTCGTGAATCGTGCTCATTGCCACTCTCCTTTGTACCGGCCCTATCGTGGATCCGCCTAACTGTCCCGCAACTTCTCGCGCAATCTCGAAACGGCCTGCGTGTGAAGCTGACAGACCCGCGATTGACTGACGCCGAGCACCTCGCCGATCTCAGCCAGATTGAGGTACTGCTCGTAATACAAATCCATCATCAGCTTTTCCCGTTCCGGGAGATTCTCGATGGCCGCGACAAGGCGCTCGCACATGTCTTCTTCGACCCGGTTCTCCAGGGAACTCTTATGCGAATGTTCGGCATGACGGTCGAGGAAATGCTCCTGGTCGTCCCCGGCGTAATCTTCGTAGTAGACCAGTTGGTGCCCTCGCGCGTCCTGCAGCATCTGCTGATAGTCGGCAAGCGGCATCCCCAGTTCCCCGGCCACCTCCTGCTCCGAGGGCGGGCGGCCGAGTTTTTGCTCGAGCGTCTGCATCGCCTTTTCAATGGCGCGCATGTTCCTGCGAATGGCACGCGGCAACCAGTCGCATTTTCGCAATTCATCCAGCATGGCGCCGCGGATGCGCTGCGAGGCATACGTCTCGAACCTGGCGCCCTGGGTCTCCTCGTAGCGGCTGTATGCATCCATCAGGCCGATCATTCCCGCCTGGATGATGTCGTCCATTTCCACGCTGGCGGGCATTCTTGCCATGATGTGGTTCGCGATGCGCCTGACAAGGGGCGCGTACTGCTTGACCCAATGCTGCGTGCTCTGCGCTGCGGTTGCTGCATGCATTTTTCGGTTCTCCGCGCCGATTCCCCGGCCCGCCGGGACGGCGACCTTGCCTTGTCGCCGTTTGAAGACATTCTTGGCGAGGCGGCAAAAAAGGGGTATCAGCCACCGGCGCAAGATGCTGTACGCCGCGGTCGGCGCAGCTTGTAAGGAATCTCTTACACGGACATCTTTATTGAATTGCCAGGCAATGCCTCACGTATCATCGCGAAGGAAACCGCGCCGCCAATGCGGCAGCCAGGCTCGTTCGGGCACCCAGTCGCTTCCGGTTACGCGCTGCATCGTGGAATCCTCTTTCCTGGCATGGTTGGGGCCTCGTACCACATCGATGACGCATCACCGGATCCCGCAATCGACTACGAACTGCTGCGTGACTGGCGTTGAGCAAGTGGATGGTGCGAATGGCAACCGGTACCCCGTCTTGCGAAGGGCACGGCCGATTTCTTGAGTCGAACAGGAATGGAACGCGTTTGTCGAGTGAATGAAATCTCCGCGGCTCGCCGTCCACGTCGACGATGCGCAAGTCCTCCTCGAACAATACGCTGTCGCATTTCATTCCTGCCCCGAAACGGCGTTGGCACTTGACGCCGCTGTTTTGTTGAAAGTCAAACGACCGGGAATTCTTTTCCGGTGATCGCGTCGCTCTCTCCGGCTTCCGCTTTTTTTGATCGATGATCTGCGTTATCGCGAGTTTATGGCGCTATTGTCGAAATTTGCGGCTGCGATTTGGGCCTCATAATGTGTAATCGAGTTCATTCAAGGAGATAAATCATTCGATGTACGGGGACGGAAATTGCTTTGAAATACACATGGCCAGAAAAGAATTCAACCCTGCCACGGGGAGTCCAATGCTTTATGCAGGGATCGGATGCGGAAGGCGCAGTGACGGCACGTCCCAAAACGCGATGCGTTTTGGTCGAACCAGTGGATTCGTCCACACACCGGACACCACAAATAAAAAGCACCCCGCAGGACTAAGCGGCGCAGGAGCATCTGGGCATTTCTTGAGGGTGGGATTGTGTCCGTCTCGCCTTAAGGCGATCCGGCCATCCCTCGCGCAGCGAGAGACCGCACCGAAAAACGGTGCGTCCCAAAACGCGATGCGTTTTGGTCGAACCAGTGGATTCGTCCACACACCCGACACCACAAATAAAAAGCACCCCGCAAGGGGGTGCTTTTTATTTGGCGGAGAGGGTGGGATTCGAACCCACGTGCCAGGTCTCCCTGACCATCTGATTTCGAGTCAGCGCCGTTATGGCCACTTCGGTACCTCTCCTGATTTGCATTGCCGACGTTCATGATATTTTACCAGCCGATGGTCGCCTTTGCGAATAAACGCCTAGCCCCAAGCCGGGATCAGGCGCAGGAGACGGCGGCACATGCCAGGCGCCGTGCGTTTTCCACATACAAGGTGGTTGCGGCGGCACTGCTGATCATTCTCCCGTCCTGTGATCCCGGTACGCTGATCCAGCGTCCTGTCCTGCCTTTCGGCCTGACAGATGAACTGGTGGTGCTGGTGCGAAACAGCCCTTCGACGCGCTTCCTGGGCGCCGACGGCAAGTACGTCGGCATCGAACAGGATTTGCTGGACATGTTCGCCAAGGACATCGGGATGAAACTGCGCCTGATCGAATATTCCAATTTCGCGGAAATTTTGCCCGCGCTGAGCCGGAATGCGGGGCATTTCGCAGCGGCAGGCCTCAGTGCCACCGAAGAACGACGGCGCGACTTCCTGTTTGGTCCGGCGTACCAGTCCGTGCAGAAGGTCGTCGCCTACAACACCGACCGGGCGCGCCCGCGTAACGTGCGCGATCTTGTGGGCAAGCGGGTAGCCGCCATGGCGGGTACCAGCGGCGCCGAACAGCTGCGCGCCGAACGGGATGCCGTCCCCAAGTTACGCTGGGATGAAGTACCGATCGGCGACGGCATGGAACTGCTGGAACAGCTATCCGACGGAGAATACGACTACGTCGTCACCGATTCGAACGTCGTGGATCTGGCACAAAACTTCCTGCCGAACATCGCGCGCGCCTTTCACCTTGGAACGCCCGAAACCCTGGCGTGGGCGTTGCCGAAGGACGCCGATCCCCTGCTCGCCAATCAGATCAGTGATTTCTTCGTGCGCATCAACGGCAGCGGCGCGCTGCGCATCCTGCTCGATCGCTACTACGGGCACATCGAGCGTCTCGACCAGGGGGATGTCGTCGCGTTCCTGCAGCGCAGGGTTACGGTCCTGCCGCAATACCGCGGCGCTTTCGAAGAGGCGCAGGACCTGACCGGGATCGACTGGCGGCTGCTGGCCGCCCTGGGATTCCAGGAATCGCACTGGAATCCGCTGGCCACCAGCCCCACCGGCGTGCGGGGGCTCATGATGCTGACGTCGGAAACCGCCGACCGCATGAACGTCAGCGACAGGCTCGAACCGCGCCAGAACATTCTCGCCGGGGCACGCTATTTCCGCATGCTGAAGGACACCCTGCCGGACCGGATTCCGGAACCAGACCGCACATGGATGACGCTCGCCGCCTATAACGTCGGCTATGGCCATCTCGAAGATGCCCGCATCCTGACGCAGCGGCGCGGCTTGAACCCGGATTCATGGGTCGATGTCCGAAACACGCTGCCGCTGCTGGCGCGATCGGACTACTACACGACGGTGAAACGGGGATTTGCGCGGGGCGGCGAAGCCGTGATCCTGACGGAGAACATCCGCAACTATTACGACATTCTCCTTCGCTACGAAGAACCTCATCGCCCGCTGTTCTCCGACGCAGGCGCACTGGATGCGCGCGTCGTCGCGCCCTGACGTTCCCTGATCAGACGCGGCCGATCCTCTTCCTGTCGCGCATGTAAGGACGCAACACGGACGGAATGGTCACGCTGCCGTCAGCGTTTGATAGTTTCAGCTCCGGCTGCTTCGCCTAACCCGACCTCCGTTGGACGTTCAGGTTAGCCTGCACTGACACTACCGGAGAGCCGTGATACCGCTCGCTCCGCCCATATACGGGCGGAGCACAGACGGAATAACAACGCTTCCGTCTGCCTCCTGGTAGTTTTCCAGTATGGCAACCAGGGTTCGACCGACCGCCAGGCCGGAACCGTTGAGCGTGTGCACCAGTTCGTTCTTTCCCTTGTCGCCCTTGTAGCGCGCCTGCATGCGCCGCGCCTGGAATGCCTCGAAGTTGCTGCATGAGGAGATTTCTCGATAGGCATTCTGCCCGGGCAGCCACACCTCGATGTCGTAGGTCTTGGCCGCGGAAAATCCCATGTCGCCGGTGCATAGCGCGACCGTCCGGAACGGCAATTCAAGACGCTTGAGAATTTCCTCGGCATGCGCGGTCAGCTGCTCCAGGCCCTCGTAGGATTTGTCCGGATGAACGATCTGCACCAGCTCGACCTTGTCGAACTGGTGCTGGCGGATCATGCCGCGTGTGTCCTTGCCATACGAACCGGCCTCCGAACGGAAGCACGGCGAGTGGCAGACGAATTTCAGCGGCAGCCTGTCCGCAGCCAGTATTTCATCGCGCACGATGTTCGTGACCGGCACTTCGGCGGTGGGAATCAGATAGAATTTTCCGCCGTCGGCTTTCGGCACCGAAAACAGGTCTTCCTCGAATTTCGGCAGCTGCCCTGTGCCGCGCATGCTGTCCGCGTTGACCATATAGGGCACATACACTTCGGTGTAGCCGTGCTCACCGCTGTGCACGTCCAGCATGTACTGCGCCAGCGCACGATGCAGGCGTGCCAACGGCCCCTGCATCATCGTGAAGCGCGCGCCGCTGATCTTCGCGGCGGCGTCGAAATCCAGCATGCCCAGGCCCGCCCCGACATCGACATGATCCTTCGGCTGGAAATCGAACTTGCGCGGCTCGCCAGCGCGGCGGACTTCCACATTGTCGTCGGCGGAGTGTCCGTTCGGCACTTCAGGATGAGGCAGGTTCGGGACGGCCAGCAGAAACTCGTCGATCGATTTCAGAATCGGAACCAGCTTGTCCTGGTCGTTCTTCAATCTGTCCGCGAATTCATTGACCTGGGACATCAGCGAATTGGCCAACTCCTGATCGCCCCTCTTCTTCGCTTCTCCTATCTGTTTCGATAGCGCATTGCGTTGCGACTGAAGGTATTCGGTACCAGCCTGCAAGGCTTTTCTTTGCTCTTCCAGTTTAGTAAAAGTCTCGATGTCGAGACGATAGCCATTGCGAGCGGCCAATCGACTGGCGACAGCGTCCAGATCCTTGCGGAGCAATTGAACATCCAGCATTGCTTTCCTCTGCGTCCTTTCCGTCTTTCCTCTGCGCACCCTCAGGGGTTATTGAAGTGAAACCTTTGCGCCAAGGCTTTTTAATCTTTCTTCCTTGCCTTTAAATCGAGTTCGCGCAGGTGCGCGAGCTTCTCCGCGATCTTCCCTTCCAGTCCGCGCGGGGTGGGGCGGTAAAACTGCACGTCCCCCAGCCCTTCGGGCAGGTAGTTTTCGCCCGCCGCATACGCTTCCGCTTCGTCGTGCGCATAACGATATGTCCGGCCGTAGCCGAGTTCCTTCATCAGTTTCGTGGGAGCGTTGCGGAGATGCTCCGGTACCGACCGCGACTTGTCGGACTGGACGAACGAGCGAACTTCATTATACGCAACGTATGCGGCATTCGATTTCGGCGCGCATGCCAGGTAGATGGCGGCCTGGGCCAACGCCAGCTCCCCCTCCGGCGACCCCAGCCTTTCGTAGGTTTCACAGGCATCCAGCGCCAAACGCAGGGCCCGCGGATCCGCCAGCCCGATGTCTTCGATCGCCATGCGCACCAGCCGCCTGCCCGTGTACAACGGGTCCGCGCCGCCATCCAGCATGCGCGCCAGCCAGTACAAGGCGCCATCGGGCGAGGAACCGCGAACCGACTTGTGCAAGGCGGAAATCTGGTCGTAGAACGCATCCCCGCCCTTGTCGAAGCGCCGCAGGTTCTGCGCCAGTGTGTTCTGGACGAACGCCTCGTCGATCTGCGTTGCCGCCGACGCGACCGCCGCGTTGCCCAGGGTCTCGACCATGTTCAACAGGCGGCGGGCGTCCCCGTCCGCCGCCCCGATCACCAGATCCCGCGCCTGGTCGGGAAACTGCAGCGCTGGAAAAGTTCCAGCCATTGCCCGGGCGAACAAGCTGGCCAGTTCGTCCTCGGTGAGGGGCCTGAGCACATACACCGCCGCCCTCGAGAGCAAGGCGCCGTTGACCTCGAACGAAGGATTCTCGGTGGTGGCGCCGATGAAGGTGACCAGCCCCTGTTCGACGAAAGGCAGGAACGCATCCTGTTGCGCCTTGTTGAAACGATGCACTTCATCGACGAACAGGATGGTGCGCCGGCCGGATTGCTGCAGCGAGTTCTCGGCGCGCGCCACGGCGTCGCGGATATCCTTCACCCCCGAGAGCACTGCCGATAGCGCGATGAACTCCGCGTCGAATGCCTGCGCCATGAGCCGCGCCAGCGTGGTCTTGCCCACCCCGGGAGGACCCCACAGGATCATGGAGTGCAGCTTTCCGGATTCGTAGGCAATGCGCAGCGGCTTGCCCGGTCCGAGCAGATGCTGCTGCCCGACCACATCGTCCAGGGTCTGCGGACGCATCCGCTCCGCGAGCGGCGCCGCGGGCTGCCTGGCTTCGAATAGGTCAGTCAAGGGGGCAACCCTTCATCGCAAAGGCGCGAAGGCGCAAAGAAGGCCGCAAAGAAAGAAGGGAACGGACAAACATGGCGACACAGGGTTGGCAGATTAACACCGCGAACTTTGATGGACGATTAACCAGAATACTTGATAACTGCCCTGGTTTTCCTTTGTGTTTCCTTTGTGTTCCCTTTGCGTCTTTGCGCCGTTGCGGTCAGGGTTGGCAGGCTATTCCGTCACGACATCCGCGCCCTCGGGCACGGTGAACTTGTACATGTCCGGGGACGACTTGGGATTGCGCTTCAGGCCGGAGAGCTTGATGCTGGTCTTCTGGCCGAAATGGTCGTAGAGCTCCATGACTTCGAGCACATTGCCGCGAAACCCCATGTGCACCTTGTCGAACAGACTCTCCTCGTCCAGGGGTTTCGCTTCGAGCCAGTCGAGCTGCTTCTTCATCCCCAGCGCATTCAGGGAAAAGTACTTGTCGATGTCGTCAGAACCGGCGAGCAGCGCGGCGGGACTGCTGCCGAGAGCCTTGTCCAGCTTGCGCTCGGTGACCTGGTTGAGGTCCTTGTCGTAGATCCAGAGCTTGCTGCCGTCGCCGACGATGAGCTGCTCATAGGGTTTTTCGTAGGCCCAGCGGAATTTCCCGGGCCGTTCGAACTGGACGGTGCCGTTGGCCTTTTGCGCGACCTGGCCGCCCGAGTCGGTGACGATCTGATTGAATGTGGCGCGCGCCGAGCGGGTCTGCTCGATGAAGGCGCGCAGTTTTTCAATCGGGCCTGCCAGGGCCGGCTCGGCCGCAAGGCCGGCCAGCGCAACCGCCAGGCACGCCATGCGATGAAAGGAGTATCGCGTCGTCATCAGAATTTCCTCGTCCGTTGCAGGTCGGAAATCATACCGCCGGTCAAAGTGACCACCGTTGTGAAAGGATCGGACAGCGTCGGGTAGTAATAGAACTTTCTCAGTTCGAGATGGTTGAAGGTCTGTACCCGCCCGCGTCGCCCGCTGATCACCGCGCTGCCGACCGTCCCGTCGGTCGATTCATAATCCGGCGGACCGGCACGCTGCATCAACTCGCCTTCAGTCATTCCGTTGCGAAGCATGATGTACACATCGAAGGGCAT
>DASVNF010000055.1:0-13173 GCA_036384015.1 Burkholderiales bacterium | reverse complement strand
AGTAGATCGGGGTCAGCATCATCAGCATGTAGCCGGCATTGGCCGACCAGACATAGCCCAGCACCAGCGCCGCCGGCAGCGTCATCAGCATGAACACGATCAGCGCGTAGGGTGGAAACAGCACGATGCGCCATTCCCGGTTGGTATCGTAGGTCATCACCTGCGCGGTGAAGTACTGGTGGTGCTGGTGGGTGTGGCGATGGTAGACCGGCATCAGGATGCCCTTGATCGGCCGGTGCATGGCGTTCTTGTGCAGCCACCATTCGTTCCAGTTGTAGAACACCAGAACCGGGATCACGAACAGCAGCTCCCAGATGGTCGGCGACTGAATCTGCGATATGCAGTAGGCAATGACGGCGATGCCGGGCACGAATATCGACAACAGGTGACCCCAGCCGTTGTACCAGGACGCGATATTGCGCCGGTATTCGTCCCGGAACGCCGCCTGCTTTTGGGTAAGGATTCCCGCGCTCATGTATTTCCTCCGTGGCGTTGGCGCCATCCGGGGAGGGCGCCATCTGATATATCAGTCGTATGCAACACTACCCCGCCGCCGCGGCGCGGTCAAGCCGGCTCGACGGTGGAACGGGTAAAAGCCTCGAGGTAGTCGACCAGGCGATCCGAGGCGGTACCGGCGGCCTTGCCGTCGCCCTTGGCCACGGCGCGCGCCACGGCGGCATGGAGTTTCGCCGCCAGCGGCATGTCCGCCGCCTCGCGGTAGTGGATGAACCAGAAACGGCGCGACAGGGAATGCATCAGCGTCATCGCACCCGCGGCATATTCGTTGCGGGCCGCGACCAGGCAAAGTTCGTTGAAGGCGCGGTCGGTACGCATGAAAGCCGTCTCATCGTCGCTGCGCGCGGCAGCCTCGAAAGCCTTGGCCAGATCCGTGAACTGTTTGCGTTCCGCGTCGCTTGCGCGGCGCGCGGCGGAACGCGCCACCAGGCGTTCGATCTCCCGGCGCAATTCGAGCAAGCGCAATTGCGCGCCGACGTTGATCTCGGAAACAATGATTCCCCGGCGCGGAAGGATGGTAACAAGGCGCTCGCGGGCGAGCCGATGCAGCGCTTCGCGGATCGGCGTACGGCCGATTCCAAGCTGGCTGCTCAGCGCCGCTTCCGACACCACCTCGCCGGGCGCCAGTTGCAGCGTCACGATCAGCTCTTCGAGTTTCGAGTAGGCCTGATCCGTGAGGCTGAAGTCGGAGTCCGCTTTTCGTCTCGCCAGGGCCTTCGGATTTCTTCTCGCGGGCATTGGAGCTCGGACGGTCTGGAATGGCAGGATTATGCCCAAAACGCCGCGCCGGCAGTACCTGCCGGAGAGGATATGGAGGCGGTGAGGTTTGCCGGCAACGCGTCATTGCGCTATGTTTCGTCTCTGCCAACCTCCCGTTTTCGCATGCCCTCCGCAACCGCCACTCCGTTACGACACGATGCCCGGATCATCGGCCTGGTAGGACTGGCCCACGGCACGTCGCACTTCTTCCACCTCTCGCTTGCCCCGCTGTTTCCCTGGCTAAAAGACGCTTTCCCGGTCAGCTATGCGGAACTCGGCCTGCTGATGAGCGTGTTCTTCATCGTCTCCGGCATTGGCCAGGCGCTGGCCGGATTCGTCGTCGACCGTTTCGGCGCGCTGCCCGTACTGCTGGGCGGAATCACCTTGCTCGGTTTGTCCGCATTGGGTCTCGCGGTCAGCCAGAACTACGCGATGCTGATTGTTTTCTCCGCCATGACCGGACTGGGCAACAGCGTTTTCCACCCCGCGGATTTCACGCTGCTGAACCGGCGCGTCAGCGTTCCGCGGCTCGGCTACGCTTTCAGCGTCCACGGTCTGAGCGGCACCCTGGGCTGGGCGATCGCGCCGGTATTCCTTGCCGGCATCGCAACGGTCGCCGGCTGGCGCATCGCGCTGGCCGGTGCGGCGATTCTCGCTTTCGGCGTGCTGGCGGTGCTGATCGTGTTCCGCCACCTGCTCGATCCGCGCGAAGTCGACAGCGCGGTGGCGGAATCGGCCAGAAAAAAGGCCACGGCAACCGGCGCGCTCGGCTTCATGAAAGAGCCGGCGGTGTGGATGTGCTTTGCCTTCTTTTTCATTTCCTCGATTTCCTTCGGCGGCATCCAGAGCTTCGCGGCGACCGCGCTGCGGGAGCTGTACGACATTCCGCTCGCCTATGCGACCGCCTGCATCACCAGTTATATGCTGGCCACCGCGGGCGGGATCCTGGCCGGCGGCTTCCTTGCCGCCCGCACGCAGCAGCACGACAAGGTGATCGCCATCGCGTTTTCCGTGGCGGCAGCCGTATCGGTATTGGTGGCGAGCGCAATTCCGCCGGTGGCGGCAGTCATCGCGTTGCTTGGGATCATAGGATTCGGTTCCGGTGTGGCCGGTCCCTCGCGCGATCTGCTGGTGCGATCCGCGGCACCGAAGAATGCAACGGGGCGCGTCTACGGCGTGGTTTACTCCGGACTGGATATCGGTCTTGCCGGCGCGCCATTGATGTTCGGCATGCTCATGGATGCCCATCATCCCGGCTGGGTGTTCATCGGCATCGGCGCTTTCCAGGCGCTGTCGTTGATTGCCGTGCTCGGGGTCGGGGAACAAGCCGGAAAACGAAGGGCGAGGGCCGAGGGCCGCGGTACGAGGGCCGCGTAGAAGAACAAATCTTTACAGCAGTGCGCTTTTACTCGGCCCGCGGCCCCTGCGTGATGGACGACAGTCCGGAATACCCGGAAGGGTGAACCTCGGCCCTGATTTTGCCGGACTCAGCGAAGCTTGAGTACGGCCTCTCGGACAAGATCCATCATCCCCTCGCCACCGCCTTCCGCATACGCCAGGATTTCCTTGCGCATGCGCGGATCCCAGAAACGCTTGATATGGCTTGCCACGCCTTCCACCGCCTGGGCGTGGTCGGGTTCGGCCTTGAAGAAATTGCCGATGTCGTTCGCCATGCGAACCAGGCGCTCGATATTCATGCCTTCCAGCTCTCCGGCGTCGTCAACCTGTGCGCATCGTCCGCGTAAACCACGCAGCGGTCGCCGCGCGTGAAGCCGGCCAGCGTCAGGCCGGCATTCCTGGCGATGCGCACCGCCAGCGCGGTCGGCCCCGACACGGCGGCCAGCAGGCCGATGCCCGCCATAGCCGTCTTCTGCACCATCTCATAGCTCGCGCGGCTGGTCACCACGACAAAACCATGCGCGCGATCGGCCTTGCCGGCAACCAGCGCGCCGATCAGCTTGTCTAGCGCATTGTGGCGGCCGACGTCTTCGCGCACCAGTTGCAATTCGCCGCCGGTCATCGCCCACCCCGCCGCGTGGACTGCTCCGGTCGCGGCATTCAGCGTCTGCATGTCGGGCAATTGCTTCATCGCCTTCGCCACCGCCTTGCGGTCGATGGTTTCCGCGAAGGCGACTTTGGGCACCTCGCGCATGGCCTGCTCGATGGTTTCGGCGCCGCACAGCCCACAACCGGTGCGCGCGGTCATGTTGCGGCGGCGCTGCTCGATTGCAGCCACGCGCCCGGCGGGGACGCTGAGGTAAACCGTATAGCCGGATTTTTCCGGGACGATCTCGATGCCGCCGAGCTCGGCGGCGGATGCGATCACGCCTTCGCTCAAGCTGAAACCGAGGGCGAGGTCGTCAAGGTTCGCGGGCGTAGCCATGACGACCACGTGCGGGATGCCGTTGTAGACCAGGGCAACGGGCGCTTCCTCGGCGATCTGCTCGGTAATAGCCGTGGCCGAGCCTTCCACCACGCGTACGGCCGGCACCGTGCGGTGCACGCCGGCCGCTGCGTCGAGTTCGCGTTTTGCCACGTCAGGCCTTGGTGGTTTCCCGCTTGGGCAGCAGGTCGAGCTGGGTGTTGGTGAACTCCTGGAAGCGCTTCTGCCACGACGAAGGCTGGGTGACCTGGGTCACCTGCACCGCGGTCACCTTGTATTCCGGGCAGTTGGTCGCCCAGTCCGAATTGTCCGTGGTGATGACGTTGGCGCCCGAGCCGGGAAAGTGGAAAGTCGTATAGACCACTCCCGGCTGCATGCGCTCGGCGAGCTTCGCCCGCATCACGGTTTCGCCGGCGCGACTGGTGACGCCGACCCAGTCGCCCTCGCGGATGCCGCGCTGCTCTGCGTCGTGCGGATGGATCTCCAGCCTGTCCTCGTCGTGCCACATGTTGTTGGCGGTCCGCCGCGTCTGCGCACCGACGTTGTACTGGGACAGGATCCGGCCCGTGGTGAGGATCAGCGGGTATTTCGACGTCGTGCGCTCCTCCGTCGGAATGAATTCGGTTACGACGAAGTTACCCTTGCCGCGAACGAACTGCTCGATATGCATGGTCGGCGTGCCCTCCGGTGCTGCGTCGTTGCAGGGCCACTGGATGCTGCCGAGTTCATCCAGCTTTTTGTAGCTTACTCCCGTGAACGTCGGCGTCAGGCGCGCGATCTCGTCCATGATTTCCGACGGGTGCCCGTAGTTCATCGGGTAGCCCAACGCGTTCGACAGCGCGACGGTCACTTCCCAGTCTTCCTTGCCTGCAAGCGGCGGCATGACCTTGCGTACCGGGGAGATGCGGCGTTCGGCGTTCGTGAAGGTGCCGTTCTTTTCGAGGAAAGACGATCCCGGCAGGAATACGTGCGCGAACTTTGCGGTTTCGTTGAGGAATATGTCCTGCACCACTACGCATTCCATGTCCGTCAGCGCATGGGTGACGTGCTGGGTGTCCGGATCGGATTGCGCGATGTCTTCGCCCTGGATGTAGAGGCCGCGGAAGCTGCCGTCGATCGAAGCGTCGAACATGTTGGGAATGCGCAGGCCCGGCTCGTTGTCGAGCTTCACGCCCCATTCCTTTTCGAACAGCGCGCGGGTCTTGTCGTCGGAAACGTGGCGATAACCCGGGAACTCGTGCGGGAAGGACCCCATGTCGCAGGAACCCTGCACGTTGTTCTGGCCGCGCAGCGGGTTCACGCCCACGCCTTCGTGACCGATGTTTCCCGTCGCCATCGCCAGGTTGGCGATACCCATCACCATCGTGGAACCCTGGCTGTGCTCGGTAACGCCCAGGCCGTAGTAAATCGCCGCGTTGCCGCCGGTGGCATAAAGCCTGGCCGCGCCACGCACCTTATCGGCCGGCACGCCGGTGATTTTCTCCATTTCCTCGGGGGAATTGCGCGCCTCGGCAATGAAGCTGCGCCACTTGTCGAACGCCCCCTTGTCGCAGCGCGCCGCGACGAAATCCTCCTTGACCAGGCCTTCCATCACGATCACGTGCGCCAGCGAGTTGATCAGCGCGACGTTGGTGCCGGGTCGCAACTGCAGGTGATACGACGCCTCGATATGCGGGGTGCGCACCATGTCGATGGTGCGCGGATCGGCGATGATCAGTTTCGCGCCTTCGCGCAGGCGCCGTTTCATGCGCGACGCGAACACCGGGTGGCCGTCGGTCGGGTTTGCGCCGATCACCATCATGACGTCGGATTTCATGACCGAATCGAAATCCTGGGTGCCGGCGGATTCGCCGAGGGTGGTCTTCAGTCCATAACCGGTGGGCGAATGGCAGACGCGCGCGCAGGTGTCGACGTTGTTGTTGCCGAAGGCTGCGCGCACCAGCTTCTGCACCAGGTAGGTTTCCTCGTTGCTGCAGCGGGACGAGGTGATGCCGCCGATGGAGCCGCGGCCGTACCTGGCCTGGATGCGCCTGAACTCCGACGCGGTATGGGCGATGGCTTCGTCCCAGGAGACTTCCTTCCACGGATCGCTGATCTTCGCCCGGATCATCGGCTTGGTGATGCGGTCCGGGTGCGTGGCGTAGCCGAATGCGAAGCGGCCCTTCACGCAGGAGTGGCCGCGATTGGCCTTGCCGTCCTTGTTCGGAACCATGCGCACCAGTTCCGCGCCTTTCATTTCCGCGCGGAACGAGCAGCCGACGCCGCAATAGGCACAGGTTGTAACCACGCTGTGATCGGCCTGGCCCATCTCCACGACCGATTTTTCCATCAGCGTGGCGGTCGGGCAGGCCTGCACGCAGGCGCCGCACGATACGCACTCGGATTCCATGAACGGCTGGCCTTCGCTCGGGGACACCATGGAAGCGAACCCGCGGCTGTCGATGGTCAGCGCGAACGTGCCCTGCACTTCCTCGCAGGCACGCACGCAGCGCGAACAGACGATGCACTTGCTCGGATCGAAATCGAAATACGGGTTGGAAGTATCCTTTTCGGCCTTGAGGTGGTTTTCGCCGTCGTAGCCGTACCGCACTTCCCGCAGGCCGACCACGCCGGCCATGTCCTGCAGTTCGCAGTTGCCGTTGGCGGGACAGGTCAGGCAGTCGAGCGGGTGGTCGGAAATGTAGAGCTCCATCACATTGCGGCGGATGTCCGCGAGCTTCGGAGTCTGCGTGCGCACCTTCATGCCCGGCGCCACGTTGGTCGTGCAGGACGCGGGGTAACCCTTGCGGCCTTCGATCTCGACCAGGCAAAGGCGGCAGGAACCGAACGGTTCGAGGCTGTCCGTCGCGCAGAGCTTTGGCACCTTGATGCCCGCCTCCATCGCCGCGCCCATGACTGACGTGCCTTCCGGAACCGAAATCTCGACGCCGTCGATTTCCAGCGTCACGAGTTTTTCCGACACGCGCTTCGGCGTGCCGTAGTCGACCGGGTTCTGCAGGGAAGTGCTGGTTTGCATGGACATGGTGTTTCTCCTCGCCGCGCTCAGGCGGCCTTGCGCGTTGCCGCCGCGCCGAAATCTTCAGGGAAATACTTGATCGCGCTTTGCACCGGGAACGGCGTCATGCCGCCCAGCGCGCACAGCGATCCGTTGATCATGGTGTCGCAGAGATCCTCGAGCAGTTCGATGTTCCGCTCGCGCTCGCTTCCGGCGACGATGCGGTCGATGACTTCCACGCCGCGGGTGGAACCGATCCGGCAGGGCGTGCACTTGCCGCAGGATTCGACGGCACAGAATTCCATCGCATAGCGGGCCATGGCCGCCATGTCGACCGTATCGTCGAAGGCGACGATGCCGCCGTGACCCACCATCGCGCCGACCGCGGCGAAGGCTTCGTAGTCGAGCGGCGTGTCGAATTGCGATTCGGGCATGAAGGCGCCAAGCGGTCCACCCACCTGTACCGCCCGGATCGGTCGGCCTGTCGCCGAACCGCCGCCATAGTCGTACAGCAGCTCCCTTAATGTGAGGCCGAAGGCTTTTTCCACAAGGCCTCCGTGCCTGATGTTGCCTGCGAGCTGGATCGGCAAAGTGCCGCGCGACCTGCCCATGCCGTAGTCGCGGTAGAACGGGGCGCCACGATCGAGAATGATCGGCACCGAGGCCAGGGTGATGACGTTGTTGATGACCGTCGGCTTGCCGAACAAGCCTGCGATCGCCGGCAAGGGCGGCTTGAAGCGCACCATGCCGCGCTTGCCTTCGAGGCTTTCGAGCAGGGAAGTTTCCTCACCGCAAATGTACGCACCGGCCCCTTTGCGGACTTCCAGTTCGAACACCTTGCCGCTGCCCAGTACATCGCTGCCGAGATAACCGCCGGCTTTTGCCAGCGCGATGGCTTGCGTCAGGACGTCGACGGCGTGAGGATATTCGGAACGCACGTAGATGTAGCCGGCGGTCGCACCCACCGCCACACCAGCGATCGCCATCCCTTCGATCAGCACGTACGGATCGCCTTCCATGATCATGCGATCGGAGAAGGTGCCGGAATCGCCCTCGTCGGCGTTGCAGACGACATATTTCTGTTCAGCGGGCGTGTCGAGCACGGTTTTCCATTTGATGCCGGCAGGGAAGGCTGCGCCTCCCCTGCCGCGCAATCCGGAATCGGTCACCTGCTTGACGATGTCGGTACCATTCGCCGCCAGCGCATTGCGCAGGCCGCGCCAGCCGCCGTGCGCGGCGTAGTCCTCCAGGCTGAGCGGATCGGTGATGCCGACGCGCGCGAAAGTCAGGCGCTCCTGTTTTTTCAGATAGGGAATATCGTCGGTGCTGCCGTGTGAAAGCTCATGGACGCCGCCCTTGAGGAAATCCGCCCTGAACAGGGACGGCACGTCCGCGATGGTCACGGGTCCGTAAGCCACGCGGCCCTGCGGCGTCTCGACTTCCACCATCGGTTCCAGCCAGTACAGGCCGCGCGAACCGTTGCGCACGACGGTAACCTTCGCGCCGACCCTTGCGGCTTCGATGGTGATGGCAGCCGCGACCGCGTCGGCGCCGACCGAAAGGGCTGAGGAATCTCGCGGAACAAAGACTTTCACGCGGTCACCTCGGTGTCACCGGTGACAACGCAGTGAGGCCGGGTTCGGTGACTGCAGCAATCGCGGCCAGTCGCACATCACAAAACGATGCGGCCCCCTGTCTGCTGCTCATGCGGCCTCCTTCACATTCCGCACGACTTCCTCAAACCGCTGGGGCGTCACCCGGCCGTGGATTTCCCCGTCAACCATCATTGCGGGAGAAAGCGCGCAGTTGCCCAGGCAATAGACCGGCTCAAGGGTGAATTGCCCGTCCGCCGTCGTTTCATGGAAGTCGACGCCCAGCTTCGCTTTGGCGTGCTCGATCAGGCTATTCGCGCCCATGGCCTGACAGGACTCCGCGCGGCAGAGCTGCACCGTGTGGCGACCCGGGGGCGCGGTGCGAAAGTAATGATAAAAGCTGACCACGCCATGGACCTCCGCTCGGGACAGGTTCAGCGCCCCGGCAATCTGCGCGACCGCCGCCGGAGGCACGAATCCGAGCGCATCCTGAATGCCGTGCAGGATCGGCAGCAGCGCGCCGGACACATGCCTGCGCTGCTCGATGACGCGCCCGACGACGGCCGCCTGGTCCTGATGTGACATTCACTTCCTCCACTTGATTCCCTGGCAACGAACAAGGCATGCTGCCCGCCGGATCTGCTCAGCGTCTTATGCATAAATTTGCATATTTAGGGCGTTGGACTATGCTTTTAGAAGGGGAAAACTAACGCGTAGGTACCTATCACACAATATGAATAAGTGTGCATATAAGGGCGGTTTCAGTGAGTAAGATCGTGGTCCGGCCGGCCTGGCTTGTGAGCAACGAAGCAGGCGACGAGCTGGACCAGCAGCTGTTCCCGGTGCTGCAGGCCATCCATGACGCCGGCAAGCTGACACTCGCGGCTGAAAAGGCCGGCCTGTCCTATCGCCACGCCTGGAACCTGATCGGCCGCTGGTCCACGTTTTTCGGCAGTCCGCTGGTGAACCTTGAACGCGGACGCGGCACCACCCTCACACCGCTGGGAGAGAAGTTGCTATGGGCGGAACAGCGCATCACCGCGCGCCTTGCCCCCCAGCTGGAAAGCCTCGCCTCCGAGCTGAACCTCGAGATCAGCAAGCTGGTGACGACCGCCCGTTCCACCCTGCGGATCCATGCCAGCCACGGTTTTGCCGTCGCCAAGCTGCCGGAACTGTTGCGGGCCCATTCCCTGATCCAGCTCGACCTGCGCTATCTCGGCGCCCAGGAATCCCTGGCGTCGGTGGCCCGCGGGGCCTGTGAATTCGGCGGATTCCACGTGCCGGAGGGCCCGATGGGTGAGCAGGCACTATCGCAGTATGCCAAGTGGCTGCAGCCCGACAAGCAGAAGCTCATCCACCTGGTGACCCGCACCCAAGGATTGTTCCTCGCCAAGGGCAATCCGAAGAACATCCGCAATGTCGCCGACCTCGGGCGCCCCGGCATCGCGTTCATCAACCGCCAGCGCGGTTCGGGCACCCGCCTGCTGATCGATCAATTACTCGAGCAGGCCGGCGTGGATCTGCAAAAACTGGAGGGATACCAGACCGAGGAATTCACCCACGCCGCCGTGGCGGCTTACGTGGCCAGCAGCATGGCGGATGCCGGCTTCGGGGTCGAACCGCCCGCCAGGCAGTTCAATCTCGACTTCATCCCGGTGGCGAAGGAACGCTATTTCCTGATTTGTCGCGACGACACCTTGCAGCTTCCCGAGTCCCAGGAACTCATCGGCCTGATCCGCGGCCCCGCATTCAAGGACCTGATCAGCGGGCTGCCCGGATACAGCGCGCCCCGCGCCGGCGAGATTGCCGGGATCAACGAGACTTTCCCGTTCTTCGAAGCCAAGAAATAAAGCTGCCTGACCCTGAACCGCAGAGGCGCAGAGGCGCGAAGAAAACCGGCGCAGAGGAAAAGCCGGGGCAGCAATGGAAAAAAGCGCGCGCAGGGTTTGCCGGCATTTGCACCCACGATGCCGAACCCCACTCGTCTCGCTTGATCACGTTAGCGTTTTCCACTTTCGACTTCCTTTCTCCGCGCATCCTCTGCGCCTCCGCGCCTCTGCGGTGAAGGTCGAGATTTGCCTTAGAATCCTGAGGTGGCCGCCAATGAAATATCCCAACAGCAAGCCCCGGTTGTCGTCGAGCTCGGCGGCGTGCAGAAGGTCTTTTCCAACGGCACCCGCGCGCTCGATCCCATCAGCCTCAGCATCCGCGAAGGCGAATTCATCAGCATCATCGGCCCTTCCGGCTGCGGCAAAAGCACGCTGCTGCGCCTGATCGCCGGGCTCGCCGCTCCCAGCGCAGGCACCATGCGGATTTCGAGCGAAATCCGCGAAGCCGCGATCGGTTTCGTGTTCCAGAGCCCCACCCTGATGCCCTGGTCGAACGTGCAGGCCAACGTGCGCCTGCCTCTGGACCTGCTGCACGCGCCGCGCGCAGAGGCGGACGAGAAAGTCCAGCGCGCGCTGGACGGGGTCGGTTTGACGGACTTCGCCCATTTTCATCCGCGCGAGCTCTCGGGTGGCATGCAGATGCGCGTCTCCATTGCCCGCGCCCTGGCGACATCCCCGCGCCTGTTGCTGATGGACGAACCCTTCGGCGCGCTCGACGAGATCACGCGCAATCGCCTCGATCGCGACCTTTCGTCGCTCTGTGAACGCGAACGCCTGACGGTGCTGTTCGTCACCCACAGCATCTACGAAGCTTCGTTCCTGTCCTCGCGCGTGCTGGTGATGTCATCCCGGCCCGGCCGGATATTCAGCGATGTCGCCGTGGAAGACTCCAGGCCGCGCACCGAGGCATTCCGCAGCAGCCAATCGTTCATCCGCCTCGCCGCGCGACTGTCTGCGACGCTTGCGGCCGCGATGCATGACGGCGAGAAAAGCGGCGTGAAGCCATGAATCGCGACTGGGTGCGCCTCGTTGCGCCGGTTGCGGTCGGGGTGGCGTTCCTGCTGCTCTGGCATGCGCTGGTCGTCCTGAACGACGTGCCTGCGTATATCGTTCCGTCGCCCTTGCTGGTATTCAAGACACTGGTGCGCGACTGGGGAATGCTGTCTGGTTCGTTGATGGTGACACTGGAGGTCACCGCCGCCGCCCTCCTCGCTGCCGTCGTCCTGGGCGTGGCGCTGTCGGTGCTGTTCGTGCAAAACCGGCTCATCGAAGCCAGCCTGCTGCCCTACGCGGTCATCCTCCAGGTCACGCCATTGGTGGCGATTGCCCCGTTGATCATCATCTGGGTGGACCAACCGCGCACTGCACTGGTGATCTGCGCCACGGTGGCGTCGATCTTTCCGGTGATCACGAATACGACCATCGGCCTGCGCAGCGCCGATCCCGGCCTGCTCGACCTGTTCCGGATGCATGGCGCCACACGGGCACAGACGCTGTTGCGGCTGCTGCTACCAAGCTCGGCCCCTTATTTCTTCGCCGGATTGCGTGTTGCCGCCGCATTGGCATTGATCGGCGCGGTCGTTGCGGAATTTGTCGCAGGAACTGGCGGCACCAAATCAGGCCTTGCGTACCAGATCCTCCAGGCCGGACTGCAACTCAACATTCCGCGGCTGTTCGCCGCGCTGATCCTGATCACGGCATCGGGCATCGCGCTGTTCCTGGCCGTGTCGCTGCTGGCGCGACTGGTGCTGCGGGGTTGGCATGAGAGCGAGCGGCCGAAAGAGAACTGAAATGGCGCGCGGGCAATGCTGCGATGCCGCTTTTAGGCTTTGCTTTGCGCATGCTAGAGTCAGTCCGCCGTTCCCATCATCAAAATCCAGCAGGATCCGCGGAATGAAACGAGCAGAACCCACCGGCCGAATCATTGCACTGGCTGCCAGCGCATTCACTGCTGTGTTGTGCATCGCAATGTTCCAGATGCGTGCTGCCCACGCCGCCGGCGCGGTCGAAATGCAGGTGGAGCGCATCGTCGTCCAGGCGATCGGCGAGTACAACGACGCCATGACGGCGGGCAACCCGGCCGGCTGGCTCAAATACTTCACAGAGGGCGTACGGCGTCGCTCGCCGCAGTCCGAGCAGGCCGGCAAGGAAGCATTCGATGATTTTTACCGCAAGGAATTCGAGGCGTTCCGAGCCAAGTGGACCACGAGCAAGATGATCATCGCCGGACGCAGCGCCGCGGTGGAGTTCGAATGGGATGCGGTGCACAAGGCGAGCAATACGCCGGTCAAACTGAACATGGTCGCCATTTTCCAGCTCGCGCCGAACGGGAAATTCGAGTCGGTGAATTTCTATTTCGATAGCGCAAAGCTCGCGCAATACAACGTGGCGGACGCCTCGGCGGCCAAGTAAAGGGTGTCGAATTGATCGTGGCCCAAATAAGTCTGGCTGGGGAAGTCGCCGGGGCAGGTCGCATGGCGCGCCTTGCCGTGCTGGCGACCGTCCTCGCAGTGATATCGCAGGCCTACGGCGAAGAGCCGTCGGCACAGCCAGATTGCCCGAAAGGCGAAGGCTGGGTGGAGTGCCGCGCTGCCGCGGGCGACAAGCTGGCAATCTACCGCCTGGGCCGCACCGCTTACGAGAACGCGCGCGAATCCGGCGACTTCACCGAAGCCTTGCGGCTGGCGCGCCAGCTCAATGCGAGCGGCGACAAGAACGGCGAGCGCCTGCTGAAAATGGTGCACCTGCAACTGGGCTGGGGCACCCACAAGGACTACGTGCAGGCCTATGCCTGGCTCGTCGAGGACATGAGCAAGAACGACGAACACCTGCCGAAGATGCTCAGGCAGCTCGCGGAAAAAATGACGCCGGAACAAATCACCCAGGCGAAGGCGCTGGCCGGCCGCTGAAGCCTACTGCTTCAACCTGAGATCGTTGAGGATGAAGTCGGCGAGCGTCTCGATCTTCGACGAATCGAGCAGGTCCTTGAACGGCGGCATGCCTTTGGGCTGGCGGCCGTAGGTAATGATGAATATGAGC
>DASVNF010000054.1:0-15625 GCA_036384015.1 Burkholderiales bacterium | reverse complement strand
ACGCTCGAGCAGGCCTTTACCGGCACCGAGATGGACCTGAATCTGAGCGTGCCGGAGCCCGACGGGCAAGGCCGGTTGCGCCGGGTACCGCTGGTAATCAAGGCCCGCATCCCAAAGGGGGTGACCGACGGAGATCGATTGAGATTGCCGGGCAAAGGCGGCAAGGGCCTGAACGGCGGGCCCAATGGCACCCTTTATCTGAACATCGCGCTGCAGCCGCATCCGCTGTATCGCGTGACTGGCCACGATCTCTATATCGACCTGCCGCTGAGCCCTTGGGAAGCGGCGCTCGGCGCCGGTGTCGAAGTGCCAACCCTTGCGGGACCGGTCAAGCTGAAGATTCCCGCGGGAACCAGCAGCGGACGCAAACTGCGCCTCACCGGCCGCGGCCTGCCGAAGCGCAAGGAAGGCGCGGGCGATCTTTACGCCGTTGCCCAGATCGTGGTGCCCGAAAAGACCAGCGAGCGCGAGCAGACGCTGTACAAGGAGCTCGGCGAGGCTGCGAAATTCAATCCGCGCGAGGCTTTCGCGAAAGGAGGCGCAACATGAGGGTCGAACTGACCGAAGCGGTCTGGCTGGAAGAGCGCACCGAACTGAGCCTCGACGAACTCACCGAACTCTCCGGATTGCCGGCCGACATGCTGCGCGAACTCGTGGACTGCGGCGTGCTGGTTCCGGCGGCGACCGGCGCATCGCAATGGCGGCTGACCTCCGCGTCCATCACCGCCGTGCAGACAGCCGGACGCCTGCGCAGCGATTTCGAACTGGATACCAGCGCGCTTGCGCTCGTCGTCAGGCTGCTCGACCGGATACAGCGGCTGGAAACGCAGCTCCAGCATCTGCGGGCGCAGATGCCGCGGTGATCGCTAAGCATCACTGCCCCGGCGGTTCCCCTTCTCTCTCCGCGCTAGCGTTCCGCCGGCACGTGCGACATCTGCTTTGCCAACCCTTCCGCCTCGTCCCTGAGGGCGGAGTCCAGCCGCGCCATGCTGGCCCTTTGCATGACCATGTCCACGGTGTCCTTGTCTTCATCGCCATGCAATATGCCCGCAAAACCGGCCTGGTTCCGCGCGGCATCCAGCGCCTTGCGCCGCTCGTTCACTTCGCGCAGGCGGGCGCAACGCGCCGATTCTTCCTCGACGAGGCCCGGCGCCGCTCGATCATCCGGCGCCGCGAAGGTTTTTCCGCAGGTGGTACACGTCAGTTCGAATGTCTGGAACGTCATTCGTCGGCAGTGAACCCGGTGAAATTCCGCGGATCGGGGCCGGAGAGGCCGTCTGGTCAACCCGCTCGTCGTTGAAGACCCGCGGAGAAGAATTTACCGCGCCGCGAAGGGAAAGGCCAGCCCTACAAAGTCGTGAAGGGAAGAGCAACGATGGAGCTTCAAAGCGGTACTTGACCACCTTTACTCTCCCTTTGTCTCGCCCTTTCCCGGGCGTCGGGTGGCGCGCCGGGGAACCACGCTAGCCCTGACCCCTCAAACAGGGGCAAAATAGCCCCCGATAAGAAACCGCATAAAACAATGTTCGCAGCCATACCCAAACCAGCCGACCCAGCCAACCCGCGCGATGCTTACTCGAGGCGCGCGGTCTCCGCGGATCTGGTGGCGGACTTGTACGAAATCCTCGACGCGACGATGCTGCTGCTCGATGCGCAGCAAGGCAACATCCAGGTCTACGACCCAGTCCGCGACGTGCTGGAAATCGTCGCCCACCGCGGACTGCCGGAAGAGTTCCTGCAGGCGCTGCGCACGGTCTCGCGCACCGACGAAACGGCAAGCGCCCGCGCCTTGCGCACGGGCAAGCGGGTAATCATCGAGAATGTGGAGAAGGACGCCGCCTATGCGCCCTACCGCCATGTCGCCGCGCAGGCCGGATACAGAGCCGTCCAGGCCACTCCGATGCTTGGCCACGACGGCCAGCTGCTGGGCGTGCTGGCCACCGAACTCGCCGAGGCGCGCAGCTTCTCCGCGCAAGAGCTGCGCATCCTTGACCTTTATTCCCGCCAGGCGGCCGACGCCGTCGAACGGGCCCGCGTCGAGCGCGACCTGGATACTGCGCGCCGTCGTCTGGAAGCGGCGCTAAACGCAGGAGAAATCGGGGTCTACGACTGGGACATGCTGACCGACCAGGTGTACGGGGACACCAATTTCGAACGCATGTTCGGCGTCAAGCTGGACGAGTATGGATCGGCGCCTCGCGCGGTATTTGAGTCACTCATCCATCCCGATGACCGCGAACGGCGCTTAAAACGGATCAACCAGGCCCTGCAAACGGGGGAGCAATACGAGTCCGAGTATCGGATCGTTCTAGGCAGTTCGACGCGGTGGGTGATTTCCCGCGGCAGAATCGAACGCGATGACGCCAACACTCCGGTCCGCTTCATTGGCGTGCTGCTGGATATCACGGCACGGCGCAAGGCGGAAGTGGAACGACAGGAAATATCCGACGACCGCGACCGCCTGTCGCGCACCTACGAATCGCTGCTGTCCGGCATAGAGGACTTCGCGTACGTATTCGACCGTTCCGGCCGGTTTCTGTACGCCAACCCGCCGCTGCTGAGACTGTACGCAAGGACGTTGGACCAGGTGGTGGGAAAAACCTTCAACGAGTTGGGTTACGAGCAGCATAGCCATGACAGGCACCTGCGGGAGATTTCTCAGGTCATCGAGACGCGGCTGCCGTTTCACGGCGAGATCGAACTGAAATTCGAACACGGCGATTCCACTACCTACGACTACATATTTTCGCCCGTACTCGGGCCTGACAATGAAGTGGAAGTAGTGGTCGGCATCACGCGTGACGTCACCGAACGCAAGCGCTCCGAGGAGGCGCTGCGGGAGATGGACCGGCAGAAGAACGCCTTCCTGGCGCAGCTGGCGCACGAGCTTCGCAATCCGCTGGCTCCGATCCGCAATGCCGCGCGCATTTTCGCGATGAAGCAGTCCTCGGAGTCCGACGTGCTGTGGGCAAGCCAGGTCATCGACCGTCAGGTGGACCACCTGACGCGCCTGATCGACGACCTGCTCGACGTGTCCCGCATCAGCCGCAACAAGCTCGAGCTGCGGCGGCAGCGCATCGAATTGCAGGAAGTGGTGCGGCGCGCGGTCGAAATCAGCCGACCCACGATCGACCAGAACGGCCACACGCTCATTCTCGACCTCTCGCCCGAACCGGTCTACCTGCTTGCCGACATGGCGCGCCTGACCCAGGCGCTGATGAACCTGATCATCAACGCCGCGAAGTACACCGATGCGGGCGGGAAAATCGAGCTTGGCGCGCGGCGCGAAGGCGATGAAGCCGTGCTGCGCGTGAAGGACAACGGTATCGGAATGGATGCGACGTCGATCCCGAAGCTGTTCGAGATGTTCTACCAGGCCGACGCTTCCCTGGATCGCTCGCAGGGGGGGCTTGGCATCGGCCTGTCGCTGGTGAAATCGGTGGTGGAGCTGCATGGTGGGACGGTGCAGGGCCGCAGCGCCGGGCTCGGCAAGGGCAGCGAATTCATCGTGCGCGTGCCGGCGCTGACGCCGACCGCGCAACAGGTTTCGGTAAAGCCAGTGCCGGCCGCAGGCAGCACGGCGCCTTCCAATACGCGCCGCGTGCTGGTCGTCGACGACAACCGGGACGGCGCCGAATCTCTGGCCATGTTCCTGCAGATCGGCGGCCACGACGTGCGCACGGCCTACGACGGCGAGGAAGCCGTCAGCGCGGCGGAAACCTTCCGCCCGGAAATCGTGCTGCTCGACATCGGCATGCCGAAACTTAACGGGTACGACGCCTGCCGCCGCATCCGCGAAAGCGACTGGGGCCGCAACATGGTGCTCATCGCGCAAACCGGCTGGGGCCAGGAGGAAGACAAGCGCCGCACCAAGGAAGCAGGTTTCGACGACCACTTGGTGAAACCCGTGGACCCGATGGCACTGATGAAAATGGTGGCGGAAGCGAAACGACCTTAGCGCTGTCGCGAGAGACGAGAGGAAAGAGATCAAAATCAAGCTGCTTCGTCAGGGGGTTTTCTCTTTTCTCTATTTCTCTTTTCTCTCGTTTTTCAGTTTCCCGCGATTTCCACCCCGGCGAATCCGATGAAGAACACCCCAAGGATCATCTGCGCAGCGAACAGGCTGCGCAAATGCTTCGCCAGCCGGTCCAGCTCGGCGTCGTTGAGTTCGCGGTATTCTTCTGATCGCATGTAGCGGTTCTGGGCCTTGATCGCGGCGAGATTTTCCGCGCTGCTGAAAGGAAACAATTGCGGCGGCGGCGCACCGAGCCTTGCGTAAGCCTGGGAGTGGTTTTCCATCAGCACCACGGTGAAACGCCGCCGCAGGAAAAGCGTGGCGGCGAACGCCGCCATGAACAGTATCCAGACGGCGATGATGAGAAAATTCTTCATGGACAAAGAGTATAAGGCTCTCGGCAGATTGCGTGGCGCCGGTGCCCGAGGGCGTCCTGCTGTGCTAGCGTAGGATCTGGCCCGAAGCGGCAAAACTATACGGCAGTCCAAAACACTCATGCGGGACCCATCCTGGGCCGACGGTTATGTGGTCGACATTGGCTATACCGACGGCTTCTATCCCGAACTTGCCCCGGCCTTGCTGGGTTTCGCCACGCTTGTCGGCGGCGCCGTTGCGCCGGACTTCGGCCGGCCTTTCACGTACTACGAACTGGGATGCGGCAACGGCTATTCGACCGTGCTGCTCGCCGCCGCGAACCCGTTGGGAAAATTCGTCGGCGTCGATTTCAATCCCGGGCATATCCGCAACGGCCGCCGTCTCGCTGAGGAAGGTGGCGTCGGCAACGTCGAGTTTCTGGAGAAAAGCTTTGCCGACCTTGCCGCCCTGGACCTGGACGAGGCCGACTGCATTGCATTGCACGGCGTCTGGTCCTGGGTCGGCGCCGCACACCGGCGCCAGATCGTCGATTTCATCGATTGCCGCCTTCGCCCGGGCGGCCTCGTCTTTGTCAGCTACAACTGCCTGCCCGGTGTCAGCCAGATTGAGCCGCTGCGGCGGCTGTTGACGGACCATGCCCAATGCGGCAGCGGCTCCCTGCCCGCCCGGATCGGCCAATCGCTCGATTTTGTGCGCCGCCTGGAAGAGGCCGGCGCGGAGTATTTCAGCACCAGCCCGATCGCAAAGGCCCGTCTTGAAAATATCGCCGGACAGGATCCGGGCTATCTTGCCCACGAGTACTACAACGAACACTGGACGCCCTTTTATCACGCCGACGTGGCTCGCGAACTGGCCGAAGCCGGGGTCGCGTATGCCGGCTCCGCGCAACTGATCGACAACTTCGAACAGTTCATGCTCAAGCCCGAGATGGCGGCACTCGTTGCCGAGGCGGGAGACCGGGCAATGGCCGAAACCGTCAAGGATTTTGCCCGCAACAGGGTATTCCGCAAGGACGTATTCTCACGCGGTACGCCCACATCCGCGCAGCCGGAACTCGACGCCCGCCTGGGACGTACGCGTTTCGCCCTGGCGCGACCGCGCGGCGGTTGCCGGTTCACCGAAAAAACTCCGGCGGGCGATCTGGTACTGCAAACCGACGCCTATGCTCCGGTCCTTGAAGCGCTGGCGCGCGCGCCGATGACTTTCGACGAACTGGCAGGTGCGCCGGAAACGGCAGGGATGAACCGACCGGGCTTGCGCAAAGCCGTTTTCGGCATGGCCGCGTTCGGAAACATCGTTCCGGCATTGCCGGTTGCAGGCGAACAGGAGCGGCGGAGTGCCGCGGCAACATTCAACCGTGCCGCGTTAGCGAGACCCGCGAACGGAGAGCATACGACGCTCGCTTCCCCCGTGTGGGGCTCCGGAGTTGCCCTGGGCCCGCTGGACAGGCTGTTGTTAATGGGGCCACGCGGGCACAACGACGCGGTGGAACATGCGCTCAAAGCCTGGTTCAACAGCGGCAGCAGGCTGGGGAACGACGGGGTGGGCGTCTCGCTGCAGGAGACGCGCGCAATGATCGACGAAAGGGCGGCTTACTTTCTCGGGGAGTTGCTGCCGTTCTTGCGGCAGATCGGCGTGGCGGACTAACGACAAGAGGAAAGAGGAAAGAGAAAAGAGGAAAGAAAATGCCTCAATGCAGCAGTCGCCTCAACCCCTTCCTCTTTTACTTTCCTCTTTCCTTTCTCTTCTCAGGACTCTTCCTGGCCGGTTCGAGGTCGGCGCGCCGTTCCTCCACACCAGCCGGCCGTTGACGATCGTTGCCTCGATCCCATGTGCCATCTGGATCGGGCGTTCCCAGGTGCCCGCCTCCGCCACGGTCTGCGGGTCGAATACCGTTATGTCGGCGTAGGCGCCTTCCTTGAGCACGCCACGATCCTTCAGGCCGAAGGTTCTTGCGGTCAGGCCGGTCATCTTGCGAACGGCGGTTTCGAGCGGGAACAGCTTGAGGTCGCGGCTGTAGTGGCCAAGAACCCGCGGGAACGTGCCCCACAGCCGCGGGTGCGGACGCATGTCGTGCGGCAGGCCGTCGGAGCCGACCATGGTGTGCTCGAAGGACAGGATGCGCTGCACGTCGTCCTCGTCCATGGAGAAATAGATCGCGGAGGCCGGTTGAAGTTTTGCCACCGCCTGATCCAACGGCAGGCCCATTTTCCGCGCCACTTCGTCGAGGTCCATGCCGGCGAATTCCGGATGCGGCTTCGACGAGCTGACGATCACCCGCCAGCAGATTTTCGTGCGCTCGAAGCTCAACATGGTCGAGGACGCCAGGTAGGGGTAACAATCCAGGCAGACGGACTGGCTGCGCATCGCCTGCGCGATTTTCGGCAGCGTCTCCCTCGAGCGGCCCTTGCTGGGCGTACCGACCACCTTGTGGTGCGAAATCACCACCGGCACGTCCAGCTCCCGGGCGATGCGGAAACTCTCGTCGAGCGATTCGAGGACGTGTTCGGCTTCGTTGCGCATATGCGTGCAGTAGATGCCGTTGAATTCCTTCAGCGGCCGGGCGATGTCGATTACTTCCTGGGTCGGCGCGGCGTTCGAGAGTTCGTAATAAAGACCAGTCGAGAAGCCTATGGCGCCCGCGGCAAGCGCCTCGCGCGTCATCTCGCGCATGCGCCCGATTTCCGTCTGGGTCGCCGGTCGATCCAGATTGTCCATGGTCACCACGCGCAAGGTCATGTGGCCTACGAGCAGCGCACAATTGACCGCCGCCGGATGCGCGCCGAGCTCCTCAACATACGAACCAAAAGTCGGGAAACGGAACCACTTGCCCTCGTTATCGAGCAAGTCCAGCGGCGACGGCACCCTGCCCTTCATGCCGTCCGGCATCGGTGAAAGCGAAATGCCGCAGTTGCCCGCCACCACCGTGGTTACGCCCTGGCTGACCTTCGGCGCCATGTCCGCGCCGGACAGCATCAGCCTGTCGTCATGGGTATGGGCATCGATGAAACCCGGTGACGCCACCTTTCCCGAGCCATCGATTTCGGTTTCCCCGCGACTCCCGTCGAGCTTGCCTACGCGCGCGACCCGGTCTCCGCGCACGCCGATGTCGCCCTGGAACCGCGACGCCCCGCTGCCGTCGATGATCGTGGCGTTGCGAATCAGCAAATCAAAATGGTCGTTCATTGAGCAGTCCTGAGAGAAAAATTCAACGTCTTGAACCGCAGAGGACACAGAGGAAGAGCACGGAGAATACTCGAGATGGTCGTATTTCAGGATACTCGCCCCATTCGTCGGCCACCAACGATGTCTCGCCCCGCTTTGCCTTTGAATTCTCTGTGACCTCTGTATCCTTTGTGGTTCAAGGCGTAAAAACTAGTCGATTCTGGCTCCGGCTTTTCGAATGACTTCCGCCCAGCGCGGACGCTCCTTTCGCACCAGCGCCGCGAACTCATCGGGCGATCCGGCGATGGCTTCCGTGTCGAGTCCAGCCCAGCGCGCCTGCACCGTCGGCGACAGCACGGCCGCAACGATTTCCCGCTGCAGCTTCGCGACGATATCCCTCGGGAGCTTCGCCGGGCCGACGATGCCGCCCCACGCGGTGGTCTCGTAGCCGGGCACACCCGCCTCGGCGATTGTGGGGACATCCGGAAACAGCGGCGAGCGGTGCGTTCCGGAGACGCCCAGAGGACGCAACCGCCCGGTTTTCGCATACGGCGTCAGCGAGGTCAGGTTATCGAACGTGACATGCGCTTCGCCCGCCATGACGTCGTTGATCGCCTGCGGGCTGCTGCGATACGGCACATGCAGCATGCGCGCGCCGGTCATCGCCTTGAACAGTTCCCCGCCCAGATGGCCGGTCGTGCCGTTGCCGCCGGAAGCCATGACCAGCTTGTCCGGGTTTTTCTTCGAGTATTCGATCAGCTCGCGGACGCTGCGCACCGGAAGCTCGTTGTTCACCGCCAGCATGTTGGAAACGCGCAGGCAGTTGGCGATCAGCGTCAGGTCCTCGACTTTGTAGGGAACATTGGACATCAGCCCGTAGACGATCGCCAGCGAAACGATGTTGCCGTAGCCGAGCGTGTAGCCATCCGGCGCGGCGGTTACGATGTCCATGGTGCCGATGATCGCATTCGCCCCCGGCTTGTTGATAACCACGAAGGAAACCCCCAGGCGCTTCGACAGTTCCGCGGTCAGGATGCGCATCAGCACATCGGGAGAACCGCCCGCCGCGGACGGGATGATGAAGCGGATCGGCTTCTCGGGGTATTCGGCAGCGGCAGCTGTGGAGAGGATGAGTAGCAGCACCGTGAGAAAGAAACGGCGTGCTGCGAACTGAGCGCTGGGTGCTGAGAGGAAAACCATCGCTTCAACGATACGCCGGTTGGCGCCGCGGAGCCAGAGGTTGAATGTTTGCGCCACCAGGCTGCTCTCAGCACGCAGCACCCGGTACTCAGCACTCGCCGTTAGTCGACTTCCATTCTTTTGACATCCCCCAGAACGAAGATGTACGAAAGGGCGCCGATCATGGCGACGGTGCCGACATAGGCAAGGGCATGGAAGAACGATCCCGTTGCTGCAACGATAAACCCGATCACCAGCGGCGTCACGATCCCCGCCAGGTTGGCGGCGAAATTGAACACGCCGCCGGTCAGTCCCATCAGGTTCTTCGGTGCAATGTCGGAAATCAGCGTCCAGCCCAGGCCGGTCATGCCCTGCGCGAAAAACGCGACCGACAGGATCGCGATGACGGCGGCGTCGCTGTCCACATAATTGGCCGATATGATGGTCGAGGCGCCGAGCAGGCCGGCAATGATGGGCAGTTTTCGCGCGATGTTGGCGGACCCGGTGCGCTTGAGCAGTTCGTCCGAAGCCCAGCCTCCGAACATGACGCCGACCGCGGCGGCAATGAAGGGCATCACGGCGAAGAAGCCGATCTTGATCCACCCCATGTGGCGTTCGATCGCAAGATAAGTCGGAAACCAGGTGAGGAAAAACACCAGCGTCGAATTGCCGCCGAACTGGCCGAGGCAGGCGCCCCACATCTGCCGATAGCCGAGCAAGGCCCGCACCCTGACCCAGCTGAAGCCTGTCTTTGCCTGTTCCACCGGCGGCGCAAGGCCACCGCCCGCCGCGATATGGTCGAGCTCCGCCTGGTTCACGGTCTTGCTCTCGTGCGGCTCCCGATACATCGCCCACCAGATGAATGCGAAAACGATCCCTGCCAGGCCGACGACCACGAAAGGCGCGCGCCAGCTGAAGGCACCCATCAGCCAGAACAGCAATGGCGCAAAGCAGGCGAGGCCCAAGTATTCGCCCACCGTATAGACTCCGGTGGCGCGGGCACGCTCCTGCTGGGGGAACCAGGTCGTCACCACGCGGCTGTTGGTCGGAAAGCACGGCGCCTCGCTGACGCCGAGACCGAAGCGGAAGGTAAGCAGCGAGTACAAACCGGTGGCCAGGCCCTGCAGCAAGGTGAACAGCGACCAGATGGAAACGGAAAGGAAATACGTCAGCCGGCTGCCGAAGCGGTCGAGAAAAATCCCTCCCGGAATCTGCGCGGCGGCATAAGTCCAGGAAAAAGCCGAGAACACCAGGCCCATCACCGCGGCCGAGAGGCCCAGCTCCTGGCTGAGGCCTGGGGCAGCGATGCCCAGCACCGTACGGTCGAGGTAGTTGATCATCGTCCCGATCGCCAGCAGGGCAAGGACGACGAAGCGGGCGCGCGTTGGACGCGCTGAACCGGATGGATTTGTCATGGCCTGATTGTTGTTCTAGTTGGCGACCGGACTATATCAGACCCCCGAACCGCAAAGTTTTGCGCCTTCGCGCCTTTGCGGTTGGAGTCAGGTCATGGATGCAAAATGAAGACGCATGCGTTCCGCGTCCGGCGCTATTCCGGTGAACAGCCGGAATGCTTCCACCGCCTGGAACACCGCCATGCCGCCGCCATCGAGCGTGCGGCAGCCAAGCTCGCGCGCGACGCGCAACAGCTCGGTTTCGAGCGGGAAATAAACGATTTCCGCAACCCAGAGCTGCGGGCGCAGCAAGGCGGCAGGCAGCGGCAGGCCCGGATACTTCACCATGCCGGTTGGCGTCGCGTGGATGAGCCCGTCCGTCCGGTCTATCGCGGCCGGCAGATCCGTGCCGGCCTCCACCCTGCCCCGGCCGAATCGCGAAGCAAGGTTCGCGGCCGTCTGCCCGGCGCGGTGCTGTTCGATATCGAATATCGTGACATGGCCGACACCGAGGGTGAGCGCGGCATGCGCCACTGCAGCACCAGCGCCGCCGGCGCCCAGTTGCACCGCGCGATCGAGCCTCGCACCCATCATGCCGCGGCGGAAGCTTTCGGCGAACCCCCACCAGTCGGTATTGTGGCCGATGCGGCGCCCGTCCCGCAGTACTACCGTGTTCACCGCCCCCAGGGAACGCGCATCGTCGGACAGCTCCGTCAGCAACGGAATGACCGCCTGCTTGCACGGATGGGTGATGTTCAGGCCCGCGAACCCCTGGCGCTCCGCGTCGGCGATCAGGTCCGGCAGCGCTTCGACGCCTGCGCCCAGTTTCTCCAGATCGATCAACCGGTAGGTGTAGCGCAACCCCTGCTCGGCGCCTTCGCGTTCATGCATGGCCGGCGTGCGCGAGGCCTGGATGCCGGCGCCGATCAGGCCGACGAGGAAAGACGGTCGAATATCGTTCATGATGAGCGATATTCTGACCGAGACAAGGGGAAAGGGAAAAGGTTAAAGGTAAAAGGCAAGAGCCGGTCCCGGGGATTACGGCGCTTGACCCAACTTTCACCTCTAACCTTTCCCCTTTCACCTCAACTTGAGGAACGAAAATGACGAAAGTGGCTGTTCTCGACGACTGGCAGCACATAGCAAAGCAGAGCGCGGGCTGGGGGCCGCTGCAGAAGCGCGCTGAAGTCGTTTTCTTCGACAAGCCGTTCCGGTATGCGGATGAACTGGCGGAAGCGCTCGCGGATTTCGAAGTGCTGATCCCGATGCGCGAGCGCACGAAGTTTCCGAAGGCGATTCTCGACCGGCTGCCGAAACTGCGCATGATCGCGCTGACCGGCGGGCGGACGTGGACCATAAACATCGACGAATGCAACCGGCGCGGCATCGTGATCAGCAATACAGCGAACGGCAATTCCGGCGCGGCCACCGCCGAGCTTGCGCTGGGATTGCTGCTTTCCGCCGCCCGCAACCTGGCAATAGCGGATGCCTCCATGCGCGATGGCCGCTTCCAGACCGGCGTCCGGCCGGGGATCACGCTCGAAGGCAAGACGCTCGGCGTCATCGGCCTGGGCAAGATCGGTTCGCTGATGGCGCGTTACGGGCAGGCGCTGGGCATGAAAGTGCTGGGCTGGAGCCAGAACCTGACGGATGAACTGGCGGCCCTGGCCGGCGCGACACGGGTGGACAAAACCACCTTGCTCAGGGAATCCGATGCCATCTCCCTGCACGTCGTGCTGTCGGAGCGCAGCAAGGGACTCCTCGGCGCGCAGGACCTTGCCTTGATGAAGCCCGGCGCGATCCTCATCAACACCTCCCGCGGGCCGCTGGTGGATGAAACCGCGCTGCTGGATAGGCTGAAGACGGGAAAACTGATCGTCGCGCTGGATGTTTACGACCAGGAACCCCTGCCAGCCGACCATCCGTTGCGCAAAATTCCCAACACCGTGTTGACGCCGCATCTGGGCTACGGCTCGCAGGAGGTCTACCGCGTGTTTTACGGCGAATCCATCGAGAACGTGCTTGCATTTCTCGACGGCAAGCCGATCCGCATATTGAACCAGCCGGCCGGGTAGTCCGCGGTCTTCTGGCATCATGCTCGACTATACGGGCGGGCGGCCGACAATTGGGAGGGAACCGGAATGAAAAACAGAACGATTGGCACTGCAGCGGGTTTGCTGTGGATGGTGGGTGTGCCGGCGTTTGCCCAGCCGATCGGCTTCCCGCCCGCACCGCCACTCGTCAGTCCCGCGCAAGGCACGATCGACTTCCATGTCCATTCCGAACCGGACGTCTTCGGCCGCAGCATGGACGACATTGATGTCGCGGTGCTGTCGAAGCGCAAAGGCATGCGTGCCATCGTACTCAAGAACCACGTGACCATGACGGCGGATCGCGCGGTGCTGGCCATGAAAACCGTCCCTGGCATCGAGGTGTTCGGCGGCATCGTGCTGAACAAGGCGGTGGGAGGCATCAATCCCGCCGCCGTCGAATGGATGCACCGCATGTCCGGCGGCCGCGGCAAGGTGGTGTGGCTCCCGACCTTCGACTCCGACATGCACGTCAAGACCCTGGTCGACCCCAAGGGCAGTGGCATCGTCGTCGCGCCGGGCGGCGTGGTGACCCCCCAACTCGAGGAAGTGCTGAAGATCATCGCGCGCGAGAACCTGGTGCTGGCCACCGGCCACATCCACCCAGAGGAAGTCGTCGCGGTCGTAAAGCGCGCGAAAGAGCTCGGGGTGAAGAACATCGTGATCACGCACGGCCTCACCAACATTCCCGGCCTTTCCCGCGAGCAGGTCCTCGAAGTCGCGCAGATGGGCGCGGTGATCGAATACTGCTACATGCAGTCGATGGCCGGCGCGGATGCCCACCACGGCTGGATGAAGCACTGGAAAAAGGTCACGCTAAAGGACCTCGCGCGCATCATTGCCATGATCGGCTCGGACCACGTGCTGCTTTCCACCGACCTTGGCCAGCACGCCAACATGACGCCTCCGGATGGAATGGAGGACATGATCACCGGCCTGCTCAAGGAGGGCGTGTCGCGGGCCGACATCGATCAAATGACGAAAATAACGCCCGCCAGCCTGCTCGGACTCAAGGAGTAGGCGAAAAAGTGCGAATTCGGGTGTTTTCCGATTTGCATCTGGAGATGTCTGACCGGCATCCCCCCTTCAATCCTCCCGATGTGGAATCCGATGTCGTCGTCCTGGCCGGGGACATCGACAACGGCACGGCGGCCATCGACTGGGCCGAGAAGACCTTCGCCGGCAAGACGGTGCTGTACGTACCGGGCAACCACGAGTACTACGACGGGGAGTATTTCGAAGTGGCGGAGGCGCTGAAAGCCCGCGCATCCGCCAGCAACGTGCGCGTCCTCGACAATGACGAACTGGTCCTGGGCGGCGTGCGCTTCCTCGGCAGCACGCTGTGGACGGACTTCGAACTCTTCGGCGAGCAGACCCTGGTTCCGGCAATCCAGGAATCGCTGCGCTACGTGGCGGATTTCCGCGCCATCCGCTTTGGGACGGAAGGCCCGTTCACCCCGGAGCACAGCCTGGTGCTTCATCGCAACGCCAGGACTTACCTTGCAGGCAAGCTCGCCGAACCGTTCCCTGGGAAGACGGTTGTGGTCACCCATCACGCGCCTCATCCCGGCAGCGTGCATCCCAAATGGGGCGCCAGCCTGACCAGCGCCGCGTTCGTCTCGGACCTCAGCCCGCTGCTCGGGCCCGCGGTGCTATGGATCCACGGTCATACCCACGATGGTTTCGATTACGGGATCAAGGGCACGCGCATCGTCGCCAACCCGATGGGCTACCGGACGTCGAACTGGAAACAGGCCCGCGACGGCAGCGTCCCCGCGACTGTCAGTTACGAGAATGGCAAGTTCGACCCCGGGTTCGTCATAGAGGTGTGACGGGAAGGACGAGAGAAAAGAGAAAAGAGGAAAGAGGAAAGAGGAAAGAGGAAAAAAATGCACGGACGACCTATCCGCTTCTTCCTCTTTTACCTTTTCTCTTTTCTCTTTCCTCTCTTCTCTCGCCTTATCCCGGCACAGCCACGATAAGGCTCCACGGCGTGCGGGTGGCAACCACCCTCTCCAGGGAAAACCCCGCGGCGGCAAGCAGTTCCCGGTACTCCCTTTCCGTCCGCTCCCTGCCGCCATGGTTGGTCATGAGCATGTGCAGGTCGATGAGCTTGGCCGAGGACGGCTCATTGCCGGGCGGGACGATGCGCTCGCAGATCAGCAGGCGCGCATCGGCATCCGCCGCCTTGCGGCATGCCTTCAGGATGGCCAGGCATTCCTCGTCGCCCCAATCATGCAGGATGTGCTTCATGAAGTAGCCGTCGGCGCCGCGGGGAACGGCTTCGAAAAAACTGCCACCCGTGAACTCGCAGCGATCCGACAATGCGCGCGCGGCGATGTACTCGCGGGCGCGCTGCGCCACGTGCGGCAGATCGAAGACCACGCCCCGCAACGCCGGAAACGCCTGCAGAATGCTGCACGCGGCTGCGCCGAGGTTGCCGCCAACATCCATCAGCATGCGCAAACCGGAAAAATCATAGGCTTCGACGACCGCTGCATTGGTGGCCGATGACGCGCTCGCCATTGCGCGGTCGAACATGGCGGCCGTATCGTGATGGTCCTGCAGGTAGTCGAAAAATTTCTCGCCGTAAACCTGCTCAAACGGCGCCTGCCCGGTGCGGATGCCGTCGACGATCGCCTCCCAGGAACGCCACGACGTTTCGTCGCCGAACAGCAGCGCCAGGTCGCGCAGGGACCCGGGCGCATTCGTGCGCAGCAATTGCGACATGGGCGTATTGGAAAACCGGCCGTCTTCCTGCTCGCGAAAGATGCCGGACGCGGCCAGCGCGCGCAGCAACCGGTAAAGGGAAGGCGCGTGTACGCCAAGTTGTGCCGCCAGGTCCTTCGACGTTTTGGGCGCGGTCGCAAGTGCCTCCGCCACATCGAGTTCGGCGGCCGCGTAGAGGGCGCGCGCAAGGAAATATTGCGTGATGATGCCGCGCAGCTGCGTCGCTTCCTCGACGGAAACCGGGAGGGCCTTGTCCATGCGCGCTTGTCAGCGGCCCTTGAAGGCAGGCGGGCGCTTTTCCATGAACGCGCGGCGGCCCTCGACGTAATCTTCGCTTTTCATGCAGCGCGCTATCGCCGCCTCGGCTTCGGCGAAGTCCCCGTTGGCGGCGGAGATCGCATTGATCATCTGCTTCGACGCGGAAATGGTCAGCGGCGCATTCGCCGCGAGGTCCAGCGCCATCTTCTGCACGTAGCCGTCCAGTTCCGCGTCCGGCAGCACCCGGTTGACCAGCCCCATCGCCAGGGCTTCCGGTGCGCCGTAGCGGCGGGCGCTGTACATGATCTCGCGCGCCGCGGCGGGTCCGCCGGTCGCAACCAGGCGGTTGGTGCCGTGCACGCCATAGCCGAGACCGAGCCGCGCGGCCGGGATCGCAAAACGGCTCGATGCATCCGCAT
>DASVNF010000053.1:0-13599 GCA_036384015.1 Burkholderiales bacterium | reverse complement strand
AGGACGCCGATCACCTTAAGGTGATCGGCGGTCCTGAGCCGCATGCGGCGAAGGATGACTGGATCGCCTCGAGGCGAGACAGACACATTCCTGCCGCCTTCCCCACTGCTTTGTGCCCAACGGCTCCTCTGGCGATTTCGCACCAAATAAAAAAGGCCACCATGAGGTGGCCTTCCCTTCGCGGCAGGACAGTTCAGCTGCCGGCCATCTGCGACTGGGTGTAGTTCTGGATGCCGATTTTCTGGATCAAGTCGATCTGCGTTTCGATCCAGTCGATGTGCTCTTCCTCGCTCTCCAGGATATCCTCGAACAGCTCGCGGGTAATGAAGTCGCCACAGGATTCGCAATAGGCGATCGCCTCGCGCAGCAGCGGGTGTGCGGCCATCTCCGCCTTAAGGTCGCACTTCAGGCACTCCTGCACGTTCTCGCCTATGAGAAGCTTGCCGAGGTCCTGCAAGTTCGGCAGTCCTTCGAGAAACAGGATGCGTTCGATCAGCTTGTCGGCATGCTTCATCTCGTCGACCGACTCCTTGAACTCGTGCTCGTCCAGTTTCTTCAATCCCCAGTTCTTGAACATGCGGGCATGAAGGAAGTACTGGTTGATCGCGGTCAGTTCGTTGGTTAGTACCTGGTTCAGGTAGGAAATGACCTTCTTGTCGCCCTTCATTCGCGCTCCTTAGATTGCGTAATGCCAAGACGCGATTATAGGTCGCGTGACGTTGCGACAGTGGAAAAACCGGAAGCGAAATGAGAGGAATTACGCGGCGCTGAGCTCGCGGAGTTCCGGCGCCGAAAGTGTTTCGTGAATGACTTGCTGCGCGCAATCCGCGCATTTTCCGCAACAGGTGGCGACGCCGAGATCGGCACGCAGCTCGCGCAGGGATCGCACGCCGTCGCTGACCGCGTTGCGGATCTGGTTTTCGGTAATTCCGTTGCAGATGCAGACGTACATGTTGGCAGTCAGAGTGAGCGTACGGATGAATCCTAAATCACAATGAGAATGAGTGTCAATACTGGGATTTCAGCGGAGCCGCCCCTTCGGAACGCACCGTCGACACGCAGGCTTTACACCCGCCGGCAGCACCCAGGAAACGCCGGACCGATTGCACCAGACAACTGGCCGACCGGCGACACGCGATGACCGGAATGCCCTGCGCCTGGGCTTGGCCGCGATAGCCTTTCATCGCGTTGTGATTCAGAAAATCAGTGAAAAGGATCAATAAATCAGTATCCCGCGGCAGGGATTGCACCGACCGCTGGTGGGCCGAGGCGCGCCCCGTCACATGGCGATGAATCTGGATTCCCATGCCTGCCAGCGCGTCCGGAATATTGCCCAAGCGATCCGCCCCCACCACCATTGCATTCATCATTCACCCCTTAGTTCCGACCTGTGTTCTTCCACTTTTTCAGGCCCATGGTGTCAAATGATAATGATTCGCATTTCAATGGTCAACAGGTCTGTTATCCGGAGGGGATTCGTCGACCGCCCGCTTAGTTAATTTCCTTATCAATTAAAGGGTTCAAGGGGCGGCCGGCTTCATCACCTTCCCTATAAAGATGAGCATGATTATCATTTGTTGCTGCTGTCATTAGCCTCAACGCACTGAACAAGGAGATCCGCTTTGCGCTTGCTGAACCTGATTCTGTTTGCCGCCTTGGTTGCGATCAGCCCCATCACGCCAGCGGAGGAAGTCGTCGTGTACTCCGCCCGCATCGAGCAACTGATCCGCCCGCTGTTCGACGCCTATACCCGCACCAGCGGCGTGACGGTGAAGTTCGTCACGGACCGCGAAGGCCCGCTGCTGGAGAAACTCAAAGCCGAAGGCGCCAACACGCCGGCGGACCTGCTTCTTACGGTTGACGCCGGCAATCTCTGGCAAGCGACGGAGCTCGATCTGCTCCAGCCTGTCAAATCGAAGACCCTGGAATCGAATGTGCCCGCGCACCTGCGCGATCCGGAAGGACGCTGGTATGGCCTCACGATCAGGGCGCGCACGATCGCCTACAACAAGGAAAAGGTGAAGGCCTCCGATCTTTCGACATACGAGGGGCTCGGCGACCGCAAGTGGCAAAACCGTCTGTGCCTGCGCTCCTCCAAGTCCGTCTACAACCAGTCGCTGACGGCAATGATGATTGCCGAGCAGGGGGAAACGCGGACAGAGCAGATCATCGGATCCTGGGTTGCGAACCTTGCGGTTCCCGTGTTTCCCAACGACACCAAGGTTCTCGAAGCGATTGCCGCCGGCCAGTGCGACGTGGGCATCACCAATTCCTACTACTTCGGCCGGTTGCTGGCGAAATCGCCGGAGCTTCCCCTCGCCCTGTTCTGGCCGAACCAGTCGGGCTCGGGCGTTCATGTGAATATCTCCGGCGCCGGCGTGACACGGCACGCGAAAAATCCCCAGGGCGCCGTTAAACTGCTCGAATGGCTATCCGGAATCGAAGCGCAAAGAATCTATGCGGACGCCAACATGGAATATCCGGTCAACGCGGCAGTACAACCGGATCCCGCCGTGGCAAGCTGGGGCACGTTCAAGCAGAACCCTCTCAATGTCGCCAAGGCCGGAGAGCTGCAGGCCGCGGCCGTACGGTTGATGGATCGCGCGGGGTATCGCTGACTCTCCGGCATGCCCGCTGTCCGGGCCAAGGCGCGCGATGAATCCATCGCGCGCCTTTTCATTTTTTGTCGCCGCGCTGGTATCCGCGCCGATCGCCGTCATTTTCTCCTCGTTCCTGACCCCCGCGGACCACGTCTGGCGCCATTTCTCCTCGACCATCCTGGGAGAACTGGTTGCCAACACATTCGTTCTCGCTATTGCGGTTGCCGCCGGCACGACGGTAACAGGCGTCGGGCTAGCCTGGCTCACCGCGGTGTGCGAATTCCCGGGCAGACGCTTCTTCTCCTGGGCGCTGCTGCTGCCACTGGCTCTTCCGGCCTATGTCATCGGCTTCGTCGCGATCGGCCTGCTGGATTTCACCGGCCCTCTGCAAACCGCACTCCGCAGCCTGACCGGTTCCACGTTGCCGTGGTTCCCGCCGATCCGTTCGCGCGGCGGTGTCATCCTGGTCATGACAATGGCCCTGTATCCTTATGTCTACCTGCTCGCGAAGAATGCGTTCCAGACCCAGGGCAGGCGCCTGCTGGAAGCCGGGCGCGCACTCGGCCTGACCGCACCGCAGGCATTCTGGCGGGTCGCATTACCGATGGCCCGGCCCTGGATCGCCGCCGGTGCCATGCTGGTGGTGATGGAAACCATTGCGGATTTCGGCACCGTGGCCGTCTTCAATTACGATACGCTGACCAGCGGAGTCTACAAAGCCTGGTTCGGCCTGTTCTCCATTACCGCCGCCGCGCAGGTCGCTTCGATCCTGATCCTGATCGCATTCGTGGTCCTGTTGATGGAACAACTGACACGCCGGCGCATGCGCTTCGCATCCATCGTGCCGCAGGCGGCCACGGCGCGGATCGTTCTGGCTGGAGCGGACAGATGGATTGCGATAGCCGCATGCCTGCTCGTCTTCGCCACCGCATTCGCGGCTCCGGCCTTGCAAATCATTATCTGGTCAGCGAAAACGGGTTTTCGGGATTTCGACGCGCGTCTGCTCGGATACCTCTGGCATTCCGTGGCGCTTGGCATCATGGCGACCGTCGTCGTCACCACCACCGCATTGTTACTGGGCTATGCGGCCCGCAGGAATCCGGGTCCCCTGACCCGGTTGGCGATCAAGTTCGCCACGGTGGGGTATGCGGTGCCCGGCGCGGTCCTGGCAGTGGGCATTTTTGTCGTGTTCGCCTGGACTGACAGGCTTGTCCCCGACACAGTGCGGGCCGTGCTGGGCTTGCCCCCCGGCATGTTGCTGCAGGGCTCCGTCACCGCAATGCTGGTGGCCTACCTGATCCGCTTTCTCGCGGTCGGCGTCGGCCCGGTCGAAAGCGCAATGCACCGGATCACGCGCAATATGGACGAAGCCGCGATCGCACTGGGACATGCCCGCCTGCGCCTGCTGGCGCGAATCCATCTGCCCTTGCTGCGGGCTGGCCTGGCAACTGCCGCGATTCTCGTATTCGTGGACGTGATGAAGGAGATGCCCATCACCCTGATGACCCGCCCTTTCGGCTGGGATACGCTTGCGGTGCGCATTTTCGAACTGACTTCCGAAGGTGACTGGGAGCGGGCGGCGATTCCGGCACTGATCCTGGCGCTGGCGGGGATCATGCCCGTGCTCCACCTGACCCGCGCTTCCGAGTGGAACCGGAATCCATGAGCCCGGTACTCGAACTCGTTTCCATCACGCAGGCCTATGGCGGCCAAACGGTCGTCGACGGCCTGTCGTTGTCGCTCGCGAAGGGATCCATCGGCTGCCTGCTCGGTCCCAGTGGCTGCGGCAAGACCACGGTTCTGCGCTGCATAGCCGGATTCGAGCCGCTGGTTTCCGGCGAAATCCGGATCGGTGGAAGGATCATGAGCGCCGCGGGCACGCGTATCCCCACGGAACAGCGCAACGTCGGCATCGTCTTCCAGGACTATGCCCTGTTCCCGCACCTGGACATCGAGGCGAACGTCGCATTCGGCCTGCATCGCCGGCCATCAGCCGAGCGCAAACAGCGCGTTTCGCAAATGCTGGAAACGGTCGGCCTGCAGGCGCTGGCCCGGCGCTACCCGCACGAACTCTCCGGCGGACAGCAGCAACGGGTCGCCCTGGCGCGTGCGCTCGCCCCGCGACCGGACCTGCTGTTGCTGGATGAACCCTTCTCGAACCTCGATGTCGACCTGCGGGAACGCCTCGGCCTGGAGGTGCGCGATATCCTGAAGCAACAGGGGACCACCGCGCTGATGGTCACCCACGACCAGCATGAGGCATTCGTCATGGCCGACGTAATCGGCGTCATGTCGGCAGGACGCATCCAGCAATGGGACAACGCGTCGAACCTTTATCACCGTCCCGCCAATCGTTTCGTCGCGGATTTCGTCGGCCTGGGCGCGCTTTTGCCGGCAATCCTCAACGCGGACGGCAGCCTCGAGACCGAGTTGGGCGCCAGTCTGGACTCTGGCGCCGATCCCTCGTTCCCCGCAGCCCCGGGAAGCCGTTACGAGGTACTGCTGCGCCCGGAGGATCTCGTCCATGACGACACCAGTTCGTGCAAGGCCGAAGTGCTGCACAAGGCCTTTCGCGGCGCGGACATTCTCTACACCCTGCAGCTTGCAAGCGGGGCCCGCGTCGTGTCCCGCGCTTCAAGCGAGCACGACAGTGCCGTTGGCGAGCGGATAGGCATCCGCCTGCGCAGCGGCAGGGTCGTCGCGTTCCGGAAATAAAAAGCCCCCGTTTCGCGGGGGCATTATTCCTCAAACAGCGTCGATTATTTTCCGGGCAGCATCCGCTGGAATACGCCGTCGCGATTGACCAGCAGATGCTTGAGAGCGGCCAGAATGTGGATCGCCACCAGCACGACCAGCAGCGTGGCGGTCACGCCGTGAATCCCCTGCAGCAGGGCATAAATATCCCGGTTCTCCCAGCCCAGGGGCGGGATCTTGAACAGCCCGAAATAAGTGACGCCGTACTTGGTGAACTGCGAAGCGGAAAATCCGGACAGCGGCATCAGGATCAGACAGAGATACAGCAGGGCATGGCTGATCTTCGATGCCTTCACCTGCCAGGCCGGCATGAATGCAGGCAGAGGCGGTGGCGGGTTTTTCGCCCTCCACCACAATCGCAGCAGCACCAGGATTGCCACCGTCACGCCGATCGACTTGTGCAGGTTGAAGAAAAAAGTACGTTCCGGCGTGCCCCGGGGAATGTCGCCCATGTACCAGCCGAGGCCGATCATTCCCAGGACGAGCACGCTGATCAACCAGTGGAATGCGATCGCCGGTTTCGTGTAACGCTGAATGCCGTTGGCCATTCTTACCATCCCTCAATTCTTCCGCCGAACCAAGCGCGAATGTTACGCGTGCCCTGCCGGATCACAACACCACAATGAGGCATGAGCGACGGCTGCCCCTGAAGCCGGGACAGCAACCGGCTGGCGGATAAGATACCGGACCAGCCCTCGAAGCATTCAGAATTGGTAGCTGACGGATACTCCAACGGTGTAATTGGTCCCCGGCGCAGGTTCGTAGTAGCGGCGGTTCCCCTCGTTGACGATCACCGATCCCACGTACTCCTCGTCGAAAACGTTGTCGACTCGGGCGAACTCCGTGAGATGCCAGCCGCCGGTCCGCTGCTCAAGGCCGAATCGCAGGTTTACCACTGTGTAGTCCTCGGCTGACTCGTCGTTCATGTCGTTGGTGAAAACTTCGTCCATCCAGCGAACTTCTGCGGCCGTGGAAAACCCGATGGGTGCGTATCTCCAGCCAAGCTCCCCATAAATCATGTTGGCCGGGATGCCCGGAATCTTGTTTCCCGCCGGAACCGTCGCATTGGGCCCCGCAACGGAGGAACAAATCGCAGTGCAGGTCCCGAAGCTGTTGTCAAACGTCGCGTCGATGTACGTATACGCCAGAGCGCCGGTAAAGCCATTGCCAAACGCGCTGTCGACTCCCAGCTCGAAACCCTCCCGAGTGGTGGAATCCACGTTCTGGAAAACCGAGCGGCCGCCCTGGTTGTTGAAAACGACGATCTCATTCTTGGTATCCGTCTTGAATGCCGCCGCATTCAGACGGGTGTTGGACCCCACGTATGCCTTTACGCCGATCTCGTAGTTGGTGCTTTCCGCAGGCTTCAGGTCGAAATTGAATCCATTCACGAGCGCGCTGGTCGAGCGATAGGCCAATTCCGCGAACGTGGGGGTTTCGAATCCCTTGCCGACGTTGCCGTAGACATTCAGGGTCGGCGTCACCTTGTAGAGCAAGCCCGCGACCGGCGTGGTCTCGCTGAATTCGATATTGCCGCTGTCGTCGCCGTTCGCGCCGGTGATGAAGTGATCCTCGCTCTCGAACTTGACCACGGTGTGGCGCACGCCCCCGCTCAGCACCCATCGTTCCGCCACCGTCCATTCGGCTTGCGCGAACTGGTCGAAGTTGTAGACCACGTTGTCTTCGTCCCGCACCAGGGCCCCGATACTGCCGAAATCGTTGTTGAAGGCCTTGCGCGCTTCCTCCATCTTGTCGTAGTTCATCCCCAGCGTGAACGTGAACGGCTTGTCCGCCAGTGCGGTCTGCCTGGTCCATCTCAGGTCGACGCCGCCGAAATCCCGATTCAAGTCGACTACGCCGCGCGCGCCGGGAGGCGGAATTCCAAGAAACTGCTGAACCGTGCGCTGACCGGAATATCCCATCAACCGGATCGAATCCTCGGCGGAGAATCTGTGATCAAGAACCACCCCGGCCTGCGAGTTCTCGATGCTCTTGCGGGTGTTCTGCAGCTCGGCGTTCTCGCCGGCCTGCTCCCTGTTCTGCTCCATCTGCGCCCTGGTCAGCCCGAGCGGATCCTGCGTTTCCGGCTGGTTCAGGTAGTTCGCAATCAACGTCACTTTGGTGTCTTCGCTGACATCCAGCCGGACCTTGCCGTTGACCGTGTCACGGGTGGCCGCGCTGTGGTCGCGGAACCCTTCGGTGTCGAAACGCGACGTGTCGAAGATATAGTTCACGGTGCCCTGCTGTCCGCCGATCTTGAGCCCGAGCTTGCTCGAATCGAAGCTGCCGCCCCAGGCCGAGCCGGTAATGGTGAAATCCTCCGGCCCGTCCTCCGTGAAGACATTGATCACGCCGCCGGACGAATTGCCGTAAAGCGCGGAAAACGGCCCGCGCATCACCTCGATCTGCCGGGCGGAATTGAGATCTATGTTGGCTGCCTGTCCCGCGCCATCGGGCATGGTCAACGGAATCCCGTCGGCGATGATGCGCACGCCACGCACGCCGAACGTCGAACGCGCGCCGAAGCCGCGAATCGATATCTGCAGGTCCTGCGCGTAGTTCTGGCGGGTGTTCGCCACGACCCCCGGCGCCCGCATCAGGGTTTCCGAGAGGTTGACCTGGGCCTGCCCTTCCTGGATCTGCTCCTGGTTGAAGGCATCGATGGAAACCGGCAGATCGAAGCTCGACTGCTCGACACGGGTGGGCGTCACCACGATCGGCGCCAGTTGCACGGCTTCGTCGCGGGGTGGCGCGGTTTCGCTGTCTTGCGAGAAGGCCGCCGCGGGCCAGACCAGCCAGATTGCGATGCAAACCGGTTTGAGGAAAAACCCCGGGACCTTCGAATTACCGCACATGACCCATTCCCTTCCTGTTCTATTTCTTGTCCCGGCTGGATTGGATCCGGGTGTTTTTTATTTTGGCGCCCGGGTTATAGCACATGCCGGGGCGTTTCCAGACACAAAAAAAGGGCTGCTCGAAAGCAGCCCTTCGGGTATTGCGTCGCGATCAGCGATTGAAGACGTACATCGTGACTTCAAAGCCAAAGCGCATTTCGGTGTATTCGGGTTTCGTCCACATGGTGAAGCTCCTTCGGAGAGAGTTAATCGACTTCCCGGGTCAAGGGCCGCTTGTTTCGACCTTGGACCCATTGTGATTGGCCGCCCGCCCGAACCCAACAGGAAAACCCTGAAATAGCGCTCATGATTTTCATTAGCCAGCCGCCGCCCTTGGCATCATTTGGCCGTGTATTCAAGGATCTATCAACCCGGCGCGGATTGCGATGATAGCCAGTTCCGCGGAATTTGAAGCGCCCAGTTTCTGCTTTATGTTGTAAAGGTGCGTGCCGATGGTGCGCGGGCTCAGGGACATGATTTCCGCGATCTCCGCAACGGATTGCCCTTTCGCAAGGGCGAGAAAGACCTTGAACTCCTTCTCGCTGAGCATATCCAGGGGATTGCGCTCGCCGTTGACTTGCTGCATGGCCATCTGCTGGGCGATTTCCGGTTCCAGGAATGTCTTGCCCTGCTGCACCTGGCGGATGGCCTGCATCAGCGCCTCGGCGGCGCTGCGCTTGGTGAGATAACCGGCCGCACCGGCCTTGAGTACCCTGCGGGCGTGCATGGCGTCCTCGTGGGCGGACAGCACCAGAATCCGCGCCGACGGCTCCCGGGCCAGGATGCGGTCTATGGCCTCGAGTCCGCCGATCCCCGGCATCGAAATGTCCATCACGACCACGTCGGGCTTGAGCTCCGGAAACCTGCGGCAGGCTTCCTCGCCGCTCTCGGCTTCGCCAACCACCTTGATGTCGGACGAACCTTCGAGCAACAACCTGAACCCCATGCGCACCACTGCATGATCGTCCACCAGCATCACGTTGATTGCGCCGTTTGCCATTTGCAGCCCGTTTCCCGCCCTCATGCGGCTTCCACGCCGTTTCTCGTTGTTGCCGTCGCCCGTGCCGCAACGGGGATCACGGCGCAAACGGTGACACCCTTTCCGGGAGGCGACTCGATGCTGAAGTGCCCATCGAGAGCCTGCACCCGTTCGCGCATTCCCATCAGACCATAGCGCGCAGAATCGCGCTCGCCCGCCTGCAGCAGCCCCCTGCCATCATCCCGCACGCTGACCCGCACCGCATCGCCCAGCGATGCGTCGGGATCGCGCGACACCCGGATCTCGACACGGGTAGCCGCCGCATGGCGGACGATGTTCGTCAGGCATTCCTGGACGATCCGGTAGATGGTGATGTTGACGGTTTCGCCGAAACCTTCCACCTCGCCTTCCACCTTCAGGTCGCAAGCGATTTCCGGATGGCGCACCCGCCACGCTGAAACCGCATCGCGCAGCGTCTCGTTCAGGCCGAGGTGGTCGAGCGCAGTCGGGCGCAGCTGGCGAATGATGCCATGCACGACGTCGTACAGGTGTGACGCGACGGAGACGATGGTCTGCGCATTGGCGTGGGTGTCGGGCGCCGTTTCGCTGGTGCGGTTGGAAATCGCCGTGCCGATGGTTTTGATGGCAGTGATGCATTGTCCCAGTTCATCATGCAGTTCCCTTGCGATTGCACGCCGCTCCTCTTCCAGGCGGCTCTGGATCAATTGCGTCAGCTTGCGGTTCTGCTCCAGATCGCGCTCCGCCTGCTGCGCAAGTTTGTGTTCGGTGATGTCGCGCATGCTGCAGATCTCGCCTATCACGCGATCTCCGACCGGTTCGACCAGCGGAGCCGCTGACAACGCGACGTCGACGATCCGCCCGTCCCGGGTCAGGCGCTGGGTCTCGACTATGTCGATCACCCTGCGGCTCTTGATGATCTCCAGGTTCTCCGCGATTTCGTCGCTCCGCCCCGGAGGGGTCAGCAGTGTCGCGGACTGTCCGACGATCTGTTCCGTGGCGTACCCGAACATGCGCTCCGCCGCCGGATTGCAGAAGGATATCCGGCCTTCGAGATCATGGATGATGATGGCATCGCTGGACTGCTTCGCCACCAGGGCCAGGCGCCGGTTCTCGGCCAGGCTTTCCTCGAGCGTCTGTACCATCCGGTTGAAGGTATGGCCGATGGAATCGAATTCGGGCAGTCCGAACGCGGGCAGACGGGTGTCGAAGCGGCCCTGCTCCATTTGCGACAGCCCGCCCAGGATCGTGCCGATGGGCCGCAGTGAACGGCCGAGAATCCAGAATACCACGGCGTTCACGAGGACAAAGAACCCCAGGACGAGCCAGAAAAAATTCTTCAGGTCGTCCCACGCATCGAGGATGGAACGCGAAGGGTCGGGCGTGATCACGACCGTGCCTCCGGGGAGGTTGAGCCGGAACTCACCGAGGCCGGGATCCACCATCGATGTAAACCAGGCCGGTGCCCAGCGCCCCTGTTTATAGATCGACGGCGGCGAAGTGTAGATCAGCTTGTCGCCCTGATCGTACATGCGGATTTCGTTGGCGCGGACGCGGCCCACGCGCTGCAGGAAAGCGAGCAGCGTCCGGTAATGCGATCCGTCGACCGATTGCGCCTCGGTATTCGCGATCACGGTTTCGAGCAGCTGCACCGTGACGCGGGTTCCCGCTTCCATTTCCTCGCGTACCGCGTTCCGTGTTTCCTTCATCAGCAGATCGCCGGTGGCCAGGGTGAATACGGCAATCACCAGGGTGATGACCAGGTTGATGCGAAAACGCAGGCTCAGGCGCTTGAGCATGCTTCTCAGGCAAGCAGCGACCGCATGCGCCGGGTCGCCGCGCAAAGACGCGACGCAATGGCCGGCTGCGAAGCTGAATGGCCGGCGCCCGCAACCATCTGCAACTCCGCCCGCGGCAGCCGCCGCGCAACCTCCGTCGCCGCAAGCGGAGGACAAACCACGTCCATGCGGCCTTGCACGATGATTGCGGGCAAGCCGGCGAGGCGCCAAAGATTGTCGATCAGCTGTCCCGGGCGCAGGAAGCAGTCGCGCGCGAGATAGTGCAGTTGCACGCGGGCGCGTGCCAGCAATTCATCCGCCGGCGGCGCCCCGGTATCCGCGGAGAGATCGCCCGAGCCCATCATCCTGGCCTCGTAGTCGTGCCATTTTCTCGCCGCGGCAAGGGCAGTCGCCGCATCGGGATGATTGACGAGCTCATGGTAGCGGGCAAGCGGCTCAGCAGCGGCCTCAGCGGCAAATTCGGTCCAGGCCTCGGGAATAAAGCGGCGCATTCCGCAAAGATACCACTGGATTTCCTCCGGACTGCCCAGGAACACCCCGCGCAGGATCAGTCCGGCAACGGATTCGGTGTGCGCAATCGCATACGCGAGCGCCAGGGTACTTCCCCAGGAACCGCCGAACAGCAGCCAGCGCTGCACTCCCAGCATCCGCCGCAATTGCTCGACGTCGGCAACCAGGTGCTGAATGGTATTGGCGTCGGTCGAACCGCCGGGCGTGGACAGACCGCAGCCCCGCTGGTCGAACAGGACGATGCGATAAAACTGCGGATCAAAGAAACGTCGATGGGCCGGACGGGTACGGCTGCCGGGTCCGCCATGCAGGAACACGACGGGATAACCGCGCGGATTGCCGCTCTCCTCGAAATAGATACGATGGCCGGCATCGACTGCCAGCCAGTCCTTGCGATAAGGTTCGATCTCGGGGAAAAAGGCCTCTTCCGCGGATGGGTCCTGATCCACGTTCACTCCACCTTGCGGGAACTTCAGGAATCCTGCAGCTTGAAAACGATCGGAACGCGGACGATGCGCTCCTGGCCGCGCAAGCCTTCCGGCGCCCGCGGCAATGGCGAAGCGCGCCGAACCATCTCTAGTGCAGCCTGGTCCAGGATTTCCTTGCCGCTGCTTTCGACGACCGAGATACCCGTCACCTTGCCCTCGGCGGAAAGGCTGAGCGCGACGACGGCCGTGCCCTGCCACCCCTGCCGCTTGGCGCGATCCGGATACTTCTCATGGCGCTTGATCAGATCGGAGAGGCTTTTCTCGTAGCTGCTCACCACTGTCCGGTCGACAGCCGGCTCAGCCTTGGCGGCCGGCTGCGGTGGGGCTGCCGGCGCGACGACCGGAGGCGGCTGCACCGCCGCTAGAGGAGCAACAGGGGTTGGAGGCGCAACTCGCTCGGGGGGTGTGACCTGCTCGATCTGCGGCTGCACGGTTGGCGACGGTTGCGCCGGCGCGACCCGGGGCGCCGGGGATTCGGGCCGGACTTCGGCGCGCGGCTCCACCGTGGGAGCCGGCCTGGGCTCGGGCTTGGGAACGACGAATTCCTGTTTGTGTGAGGGCCGCGGAACAGCCTCGATGATCTCGGTTTTGGGCATCTGAGGCGCATCCGGTACCGGTTGGCGGACCACGGGTTCCGGCTGACGAATCACCGGGTCGGGTTGACGGACCGTAGGCTCAGGCTGCCGTTGCGGCTCTACTCTTTTCGGTTCCGGCCGGATGTCCGGTTGTTCCACCACGGGTTGCGGCGGCAGTGGTTCGACCGCCGGAGGCGGCTGTACTATCTCGCGTGCGGGTTCTTCGTGTCGGGGTTCCTGCTGCCGCCTGATGGGAACCGGCGCGACAGGTTGCGGCAGTTCCTCCTTGAGGATTTCAACGTTCAGCACCTGCGGGATGTCGATCGTGACCGAGCGGAAGCCGGGCACGGCCGCAATCAGGACCGCGTGGACGAGCAGCGACCCGACAAGCGCGACCTTGAACGGCCGCTCGCGGTACCACTCCGTCAGCGGCGAGGGAAAATAGCCCCCTTGGTCGAGCGCGATGTCAGACATCTCCGAAGGTTAGTGCAAGCACTTGAGATAAGTAAAGTTTCACTGGCAAACTCATGATTATCATGAGACCCAATTGGTGATTTGCGTGTGGGGTCCGCGGACTCCATTGAGCAGAATGACGTTGGCTCACAGGACGAAGTTTGGGCCAGCACGACCGGCTGCAAGACCACGTCCCGTGAATCGGCAAGTGACGCAATGTGAACTTTCACCAACTATGGAGGAATTACCATGTGGACCAAGCCCCAGTACACCGAAATGCGTTTCTGTTTTGAAGTGACGATGTACATCGCCAACCGCTAAATTCAGCGGTGGGCTGAACGAAAGCCCCGCACAGGGGCTTTCGTTTTTATTGCAGTGCGATTGCGGCTGCATGCAGCAGTCCGCCGGACAAAGAGAGCGAGAATGAGAATCAGGGTTCTTGGCGCGGCAGCAGGCGGGGGGTTCCCGCAATGGAACTGCAACTGCCGCAACTGCGACGGCGTGCGCAAGGGGCGCATTCGCGCAACTG
>DASVNF010000052.1:0-6334 GCA_036384015.1 Burkholderiales bacterium | reverse complement strand
CTGGTCGGCGCAATCGGTGAGTGGGTGTTGCGTACGGCCTGCCGCCAGATACGCGTGTGGCAGGATGCCGGCCTTTCCCTGCAGATCGCGGTGAACGTTTCCGCGCGCCAGTTCCAGCAATACGACGTGGCCGACCTGGTGCTGAGCGTGATGCAGGAATCGGGTGTCCGCGCCGAACACCTGGAAGTGGAGCTGACCGAAAGCGCGGTCATGCACGACGCCGAGAATTCGATCGTCACGCTGGAGCGCCTGGCGGATTCCGGCGTGCAGATCGCCATCGACGACTTCGGCACCGGTTATTCCAGCCTGTCGTACCTGAAGCGCCTGCCGCTGGATGTGCTGAAAATCGACCAGTCCTTCGTGCGCGACATCTCCTCGGACCCCAACGATGCCGCGATCGTGCGTGCGATCATCACGCTGGCGCGCAGCCTTGGCATCAAGGTGATCGCGGAGGGGGTGGAAAACGAGGCGCAGCTGGCGTTCCTCAACGCATACGGTTGCCAATACGCGCAGGGCTATTTGTTCGGCAAGCCGCTCTGCATCGCCGATTTCGAGAGCCTGCTGTCGATGGAGCCCGCGGAGAAAGCGGTATAAGGCGATTCCGGCCTGGCTTCCCCCGGGCCCCTCACCGATAATCCCGGCTGCATACATTACAGGCGACCGGGACATGGGCCCCACCAAGATCATCGCATTCGCGGGCAGCCTGCGCAGCGGCTCCCACAACAGGAAACTGATCCGGATCGCCGCCGCGGGTGCGCGTGCCGCCGGCGCGCAAGTGACCGAACTCGACCTGCGCGACGTGCCCATGCCCCTCTACGACGGCGACATCGAGCGCGAGCATGGCCTGCCGCCCAATGCCAAGGTGTTCAAGCGCCTGCTGGTCGAACACCAGGGCATGCTGATCAGTTCGCCGGAGTACAACAGTGGTTTTCCGGCAGTGCTGAAGAACGCGATCGACTGGGCATCGCGGCTTGAGCCCAACGAGCCCGCGCTGGCCGCCTTCAAGGGCAAGATCGGCGGCCTGATGGCCGCTTCTCCTGGGCACCTGGGCGGCGTGCGGGGCCTGGCGATGTTGCGCTCGATCCTTTCCAACATCGGCGTCATCGTCATCCCGATGCAGTTGGCGGTCAGCCGGGCCAATGACGCTTTCGACGACGATGGAAGCCTGAAGGACGAAGGCCAGCACGCCGCCATCGAGGCCATCGGTGCGGAGGTTGTGCGTTTTGCCCGCCGGCTTTCGGGAACGGAATGATCCCACGTAGGCACCGGTCCAAACCGGTGCGGCGCCCCGAAGCGGTGCATTGCAGCGGTGCGCCAGCGCTGGGAGGGTAGGCGCCGACGGGTGCAAGGATAAAAAAATACGAGCCTGAATAAGGGCTTAGTATTGTTGCCGCCGGACAAGGGGGGCGTGGCATGGCCGTTGCAATGTCGGTAGTTCGGGGAAGGCCCATGTCTTTCGACTCTTACTACAACGAAATGTACCTGGCTGACGGCGGCGTGCGCTCGCACTATCGCCCGATTGCCGATTGGATTACCAGCACGCCGCCGGACCGCATCGAGCAAATGCGTCAGGCGGCGCAGGTGCTGTTCCACCGCGTCGGCATCACGTTCGCCGTGTACGGCGAAGAAGCGGGCGCCGAACGCCTGATTCCATTCGACATGCTGCCTCACATCATTCCCGGCGCGGAATGGCGGGAGATCGCCAAGGGGCTGCGCCAGCGCGCCAGGGCGCTGAATGCCTTCCTGCACGACATCTACCATGACAGGGCGATCCTGAGGGCCGGCAAGGTGCCGGCGGAGCGGGTGCTGCAGAACAAGCAATATCGCCCGGAAATGGTCGGCATCAACGTGCCGGGCGGCATTTATGCCCACGTAGCCGGGATCGACCTGGTGCGGGCCGGCGCCGGCGAGTACTACGTTCTGGAAGACAACCTGCGCACGCCGTCCGGTGTTTCCTACATGCTGGAAAACCGCAAGATGATGATGCGCCTGGTGCCGGAATTGTTCGCCCGCCAGGCGATCGCGCCGGTCGAGCATTACCCGGACATGCTGCTGGACAACCTGCGCAGCGCCGCGCCCAACGGCGTCGAGAATCCCACCATCGTGGTGCTGACGCCCGGCCAGTACAACAGCGCCTATTTCGAGCATGCTTTCCTCGCACAGCAGATGGGCATCGAACTGGTCGAGGGCGCCGACCTGTTCATCCGCGACGACAACGTGTACATGCGTACCACCGCGGGACCGCAGCGCGTGGACGTCATCTACCGCCGCATCGACGACGATTTCCTCGATCCGCAGGCATTCCGGCCGGATTCCATGCTCGGCGTGCCGGGCCTCATCAATGCGTACCGCAAGGGCAAGGTGACGCTTGCCAACGCCGTCGGCACCGGCGTCGCCGACGACAAATCGATTTATCCGTATGTGCCGGAGATGATCCGGTTCTACCTGGGAGAGGAACCGCTGCTGAACAATGTGCCCACTTACCAGTTGCGCCTCAAAGACGACCTCGCCTACGCACTGGCTCATCTCGAAGAGCTGGTGGTGAAGGAAGTCCATGGCTCAGGCGGCTACGGTATGCTCATCGGGCCGAGTTCGACGGAGCGCGAGCGCGAAGCCTACCGCCAGCGCATCCTCGATGCGCCGGACAAGTTCATCGCGCAACCGACCCTTTCCCTGTCCACCTGCCCGATCTTCGTCGACAAGGGCATCGCTCCACGCCACATCGACCTGCGCCCGTTCGTGTTGTCCGGGCGCGACGTAATGATGGTGCCGGGCGGCCTGACGCGCGTCGCCTTGCGCGAAGGCTCGCTGGTGGTCAATTCCTCGCAGGGCGGGGGGACGAAAGATACCTGGATAGTCGAGATCTGAGGGAATCGTGACCGAGTTTCTCCGCACGCACTACGAGGAAGGTACGAGGTCCGCCCGACTTCGCTGGATACCGGGCTCCGCCGATGAGGTTGGAGGTCCGAATGCAAATCTGATTTTCTCTCGTACCTTTTCCCTCTTACCTCGTATCTAGCGAAGCATGCTCAGCCGCACCGCCTCCAACCTTTACTGGATGGCCCGCTACATGGAGCGGGCGGAGAATACCGCGCGCATCCTGGACGTCACCTACCGCATGTCCCTGATGCCGCAGTCGGCGCAGTTCGCCGATCAGGAATGGTTCGCGCCGCTCAATATCACCGGCACGCTGTATCCGTTCACCGGCCGCTACAGCGAAGTGCATGCGCGCGAAGTCATGGTGTTCATGGCCCTGGACCCGAACAATCCGTCGTCGATCCTGTCCTGCGCCAAGGCGGCCCGCGAGAACGCGCGCGCCGTGCGCGGCAGCGTCACCTCGGAGATGTGGGAGTCCATCAATTCGACCTGGCTCGAAATGCAGCATGTGACCGAGGAACGCTTTTCCAACGACGGCGCCCTGGTTTTTTTCGACTGGGTCAAGGAACGCTCGCACCTGTTCCGGGGTGTCACCGTCGGCACGGCGCTCAAGGACGAATCCTTCCATTTCAACCGTCTCGGCACCTTTCTGGAAAGGGCCGACAACACTGCCCGCATCCTCGACGTCAAGTATCACGTGCTGTTGCCCTCCCTGCAGGATGTCGGCGGCGCTGTGGATTACTACCAGTGGGCGGCGATCCTGCGCTCGGTGTCGGCCTTTGACGCGTACCGCAAGGTCTACCGCGATGTCATCACCCCGGTAAAAGTTGCCGAACTGCTGACCCTGCACCATTCCATGCCGCGCTCGCTCCATTCCTGCATGGCGGAGGCCTACGAAATTTTCAAGATCATCGCCACGCCGTACTCGGGCGAGGCGGTCCGCCGGGCCGGCGAACTGTACGCCGCGCTGCAATTCGGCCGGATCGACGTGATTTTCAGCAACGGGCTGCACGAATACCTGACTGCCTTCCTCGACCGCCTGGGCGAGCTGGGCAGCGAAATCAACCGTAGTTTCTTCAATGTTTCCTACGGCTGACCGCGGAAGGGCCCGGGCGTGCGTTATCATGGGAATTCTTGCCGATCGACGGAATTTTCATGACCTACTGCGTTGCCCTCAAGCTCGATTCCGGGATGCTGTTCGCGTCCGACTCCCGCACCAATGCCGGGGTGGACCACATCGCCACGTTCAGCAAGATGAAGGTTTACGAAGCCAGGGACGACCGGGTCATGGTGATCCTGTCTTCGGGCAACCTGGCGGTGACGCAGGCCGTCATGAACATCCTCGACCGCCACAAGAACGCGGAGGCAGGCACCGATACGATCTGGAACGTCAGCAGCCTGTACGACGTTGCGACGCTGGTCGGCACCGCGTTGCGGGACGTCCAGCGTCGCGACGGCCCGTTCCTGGCGCAGAGCAACGTCGACTACAGCGCGACGCTGCTCCTGGGCGGCCAGGTGAAGGGCGAGGAGCCGCGCCTGTTCAACATCTACGCGCAGGGCAATTTCATCGAAGCCATTTCCGACACCATCTATTTCCAGGTGGGCGAGAGCAAATACGGCAAGCCCATCCTCGATCGCGTCCTCAGCCCCGCGACGCCGCACCACGAGGCCGCCAAATGTGCGCTGATCTCTTTCGACTCCACGATCCGCAGCAACATTTCCGTCGGCATGCCGATCGACCTGCTCTGGTATCCGCGCGATTCGCTGCGCATCGGGGTGCAGAAGCGCATCGGCGAGGGCGATCCCTACTTCACCATGATCCGGCAGAGCTGGGGCAGCGGCCTGCGCCGGGTGTTCAGCGAGCTGGCCAATCCCGATTGGCTCTCGTGAGTCAAACCGCCCACCGCGAAGGCGCGAACGCGCAAGCAAAAGCGACGCAAAGGAAGGCGAAAAACATAGGGAAGGGTCGTCCCGGTCTGGAATTCTGCGCTTGCCTGGATTTTCCTTGCGATTCCTTTGCGCCTTCGCGCAACCCTCCAGGGGGTGCTGAAAAGAGCCTTTGCGGTTCCAGGTTGGATAAATGACGATCCGCGTCGGTCTGACCCACGAGACCACCTACCGCTTCGACAAGCCGGTGGCGCTGTCACCGCATGAAATCCGCCTGCGGCCGGCCCCGCACTGCCGCACGCCGATCAACAGCTATTCGCTGAAGCTCCTGCCCGCGAAGCATTTCATGAACTGGCAGCAGGATCCGTTCGGCAACTGGGTCGCGCGCGCGGTGTTCCCGGAAAAGGCGAACGAGCTCAGGGTGATCGTCGACCTGGTGGCCGACATGACGGTCATCAATCCCTTCGACTTCTTCGTCGAACAGTACGCCGAGAAATACCCCTTCACCTATGCAAGCCAGCTTCAGGTCGAACTTTCGCCGTTCCTGGAGAAAGAAACTCCCGGCCCGCTGCTCGCAGGATGGCTTGCCGGCTTCCGGCGCGATCTGCGGCCCGAAATGGCAATCGTCGACATGCTGGTCGCCGCGAACTCGCGGCTGCAGCGCGACATCGGCTACATCGTGCGCATGGAGCCCGGCATCCAGACCTGCGAAGAAACGCTGGGATCGGGCAAAGGCTCCTGCCGCGACTCCGCATGGCTGCTGGTGCAGGCGTTCCGCCACCTCGGGCTGGCGGCGCGGTTCGCTTCCGGCTACCTGATCCAGCTGGCAGCGGACGTCAAGGCCCTGGATGGTCCGAGCGGAACGGAACGCGATTTCACCGACCTGCATGCCTGGACCGAGGTATACATTCCCGGCGCGGGCTGGGTCGGACTGGACCCGACCTCCGGACTGTTCGCCGGAGAAGGCCATATCCCGCTTGCATGCACGGCGCTGCCGTCGAGCGCCGCGCCGATCACCGGATTCACGGACGTTGCCGGCGTCGAATTCGGCTTCCGCATGGAAGTGCGGCGCCTGCACGAGGATCCGCGCGTCACCAAGCCTTACTCGCCCGCGCAATGGGACGAGATAGACCGGCTGGCACGCAAGGTCGACGAACAGCTGGCCGCCTGGGATGTGCGCCTGACCATGGGCGGCGAACCGACCTTCGTTTCCATCGACGACATGGACGGCACCGAATGGAATGTCGCGGCGTTCGGGGACGACAAGCGCCGCCTTGCCGGCGAACTGTTCCTGCGCATGCAAAAGCGGTTCGCGCCCGGCGCCCTGTTGCACCACGGCCAGGGGAAGTGGTACCCGGGGGAGGAACTGCCACGCTGGGCGCTGACGTGTTTCTGGCGCAACGACGGCAAGCCGCTGTGGAAGAATCCATCGCTGTTCGCGGAAGAGGGAAAGAACTACGGCTTCGGCCCGGCTGACGCCGCGCGATTCATGCAGGCGCTGGCGGGCCGGCTGGGCCTGCACGCCGACTATGTCATTGCGGCCTATGAGGATGTCTGGCAGGCGGTGAAG
>DASVNF010000051.1:0-6436 GCA_036384015.1 Burkholderiales bacterium | reverse complement strand
GCTACCTGGGGCATCAGCCTCGTCCTGATGCAGACGGTGCGCACCATCTTCGGCGCGCAGAACGTGGAAGTGGCGAACCCGAGCTGGATGTCGGGCGGCGTGACCGTCCTCGGCGGCCTGGTGCTGACCTACAACCGCATGGTGATCATCGGCTTCGCGATCTTCGTCGTAGCCATTGTCTGGGCGTTGCTCAACAAAACGCGCCTGGGGCTGTTCGTGCGCGCGGTGACCCAGAACCGCCGCATGGCCGATTGCGTGGGCGTGCCCACGGGCAGGGTGGACATGCTGACCTTCGGGCTGGGTTCGGGCATCGCCGGCCTCGGCGGGGTCGCGCTCTCGCAGCTGGGCAACGTCGGCCCGGATCTCGGCCAGAGCTACATCGTCGACTCCTTCCTGGTCGTGGTGCTGGGCGGCGTGGGCCAGCTCGCCGGCACCGTCATCGCCTCCATCGGCCTGGGCGAGCTCAACAAATTCCTGGAGCCGTACGCCGGCGCGGTGCTGGCCAAGATCGCCATCCTCGTTCTGATCGTGCTGTTCATCCAGAAACGGCCGCAAGGGCTGTTTGCCCTCAAGGGCAGGAGTGCGGACTGATGGCCGTTGCCGCGCCCCAACGGGGTTCCCTGTTCCCGCCGGCCGTGTGGACCGGCATCCTGGTGGTCGCCGCGATCCTGGCCCTCCTGCCGATCCTCAACCTGACCTTCGCCGAGGGCAGCGCGCTGCATGTGTCGAGTTTCACCATCGCGCTGCTCGGCAAGTTCATGTGCTTCGCGATCGCGGCGCTCGCACTCGATCTCGTGTGGGGCTACACCGGCATCCTGAGCCTGGGCCACGGCCTGTTCTTCGCCCTCGGCGGCTATGCCCACGGGATGTACCTCATGCGCGCCATCGGCCGCGACGGGGTCTACCAGTCCGATCTGCCCGACTTCATGGTGTTCCTCGACTGGAAGGCCTACCCCTGGTACTGGTCGTTCACGGAGCATTTCTGGTACTGCATGATCCTGGTGGTGCTCGTGCCGGGCATCCTCGCTTTCGTGTTCGGGTTCTTCGCCTTCCGCTCGCGCATCAAGGGGGTGTACTTCTCGATCATCACCCAGGCCCTGACGTTCGCCGCCATGCTGCTGTTCTTCCGCAACAACACCGGCTTTGGCGGCAACAACGGCTTCACCGACTTCAAGCGCATCCTGGGATTCACGATCACGGCCCCGGGCACCAAGGCGGTTCTCTACCTGGTCACGCTGGCCGCACTGCTCGGCGCGCTGCTGCTGGCGCGCTCGATCACTCAATCGAAGCTCGGGCGGGTGCTGACCGGCGTGCGGGATGCGGAAAACCGCCTGATGTTCGTCGGCTACGACCCGCTCTGGTTCAAGCTTTTCGTCTGGACCTTGTCCGCCGTGCTGTGCGGCATCGCCGGCGCGCTCTACGTGCCGCAGGTCGGCATCATCAATCCGAGCGAAATGTCGCCCGCCAACTCCATTGAAATGGTGATCTGGGTCGCCACCGGCGGGCGGGGCACGTTGATCGGTCCGATCATTGGCGCCGGCGTGGTGAACGGCATGAAGACCTGGTTCACCTCGGTGCTGCCGCAGTACTGGCTGTTCGTCCTCGGCGCCATCTTCGTCCTGGTGACGTTGTTCCTGCCGCAAGGCATCGCCGGCCTCGTCCGCAAGCTTTGGGCACGTCGCTCGGCTCGATCTGCCGTAGCCAGCCCTGCAACGGGAGAGGCATCGTGAACGATCCGAACTCCACGCAGGAAGGGGCCGACCTCACCCCGGCCGGTGCGCCAGGCTATGGACACGTCGCGCCGGACAGCGTCGACGTTTCGCATGGCGCGATCCTGTACCTGGAAGACATCACCGTTTCGTTCGACGGGTTTCGCGCGTTGAACAAGCTGACGCTGGACATCGACGTCGGCGAGCTGCGCTGCGTGATCGGGCCGAACGGCGCCGGCAAGACCACCATGATGGACGTGATCACGGGCAAGACGCGCCCCGTCACCGGCACGGCGTTTTTCGGCCAGACCATGGACCTCACCCGCATGAGCGAGCCGCAGATCGCGCACGCCGGCATCGGCCGCAAGTTCCAGCGCCCGACGGTGTTCGAGAACCATTCGGTGTTCGAGAACCTGGAGCTGGCGATGAAGATGGACAAGGGCGTGAAAGCCACGCTGCTGGCCCGGCTGAAGGGCGAGCAGGTCGACGCCATCGGCGCAACCCTGGCGCTGATCCGCCTCGAGGACCAGGCGTATCGGCCGGCCGGGCTGCTGTCGCATGGACAAAAACAGTGGCTCGAGATCGGCATGCTGCTCATGCAGGAGCCCAGGCTGCTGCTGCTCGACGAGCCTGTCGCCGGCATGACGGATGCCGAAACCGAGCGCACCGGCGAGCTGCTGAACGAATTGCGCGGCAAGCATTCGCTGATGGTGGTCGAGCACGACATGGATTTCGTCGAGAGCATCGCCCAGGACGGCATCGTGACCGTGCTGCACGAGGGTTCGGTCCTGGCGCAGGGCACCATGGACCAGGTGCAGGCGGATGCCCGGGTCATCGAAGTCTACCTGGGACGATGACATGCTGACTGTCACCGACATCAACCAGTACTACGGCGGCAGCCACACGCTGCGCGGCATCTCGCTGGAGGCGCGAAAGGGGGAGTGCACGACATTGCTCGGCCGCAATGGCGTGGGCAAGACGACCCTGCTGCGTTGCCTGACGGGCGTGCTGCCGGTGGCCAGCGGCAAGGTCGAATTCGAGGGGCAGGACATCACGCGCCTGGCGCCCCACCGGCGTGCCGCCCTCGGAATCGCCTACGTTCCCCAGGGACGGGAAATCTTCGCCCGCCTGACGGTGGAAGAGAACATCCGCATGGGCATGGCGACCAAGTCGTCCCGCGATGCGCGGCGGATCCGGGACGACATCTTCCAGCTGTTTCCGGTGCTCAAGGAAATGCTCGGCCGCCGTGGCGGCGACCTCTCGGGGGGGCAGCAACAGCAGCTCGCCATTGCGCGTGCGATGGTGGCCGATCCCAAGCTCATCATCCTCGACGAGCCCACCGAGGGGATCCAGCCGTCGATCATCAAGGACATCGAGCGCGTCATCCGCCTGCTGCGGGAGCGCGGCGACATGGCCATCCTGCTGGTCGAGCAGTACTACGATTTCGCCCGGAAACTGGCCGACCGCTATGTCGTGCTGCAGCGGGGCGAAGTGGTGAAAAGCGGCGCCGGGGCAGACATGGAGGCGGACAATGTGCGAAGCTATCTGTCAGTATGAAACCGGTCGAGGCGGTCGTTTCGCGGACCTGGGACGCGCAGCTCGACCTGGGCTATGCGCTCCGGGCTGGCCGCACAACGCTCACGCGGCGCTCCAGCCGCGGGCCGCTGGCCGTTCAGAAAATGCTGTATCCGGAGTCCGAGGCGGTCTGCCACACCATCCTGCTGCATCCGCCCGGAGGCATTGCCGGCGGGGATAACCTCGCGATCGGCATCGCGCTCGACCCGCGTGCCCATGCGGTGTTCGCCACCCCCGGCGCCACCAAGTGGTACCGGTCGGCCTCCCTGGAATCGCGCCAGCGCATCGACATTCGCGTGGCGGAGCATGCCGTCTGTGAGTGGCTCCCCCAGGAAAACATATTCTTCGAATCGGTCAAGGCAGACAACGCGATTTCAGTTACCCTCGGGCCCGGCGCCGCGTTCTGCGGCTGGGACGTCATGTGCCTGGGACGCACCGCGAGCGGCGAGCGTTTCGGCAACGGACGCATCCGCCAGCAGCTCAGGATAGAACGCGGGGGAAGGCCGATGTTCGAGGAACTGGCCCGCATCGAAGGCGGCGGCCCGGTGCTCGAGTCGCCCGCAGGAATGGCGGGCTATCCCGTTTGCGGGAGCCTTATGCTGGCGGGATGCAAGGTCGATGCCTCGGTGATCGAGAGCTGCCGCGCCGTGCTTCCAGGAGATGATTGCCGCTGGGGCGTGACGACGTTGCCCGAAGTTTTCGTGGCCCGCTATATCGGGCGGTCGGCGGAGCAGGCGCGGGACTATTTTTCACGCATCTGGGAATTGCTGCGGCCGGTGTATGCCTGCCGGCAGGCGAGACGGCTGCGGATCTGGGCGACTTAGAACGACAACAGTGCTGAGTACTGTGTGCTGGGTGCTGAGAGAAAACACGAAAACAAGAGGATCAGTGCATGGAACTGACACCAAGAGAAAAAGACAAGCTGCTGATCTTCACGGCGGGGCTGGTGGCGGAGCGGCGCAAGGCGCGCGGGCTGAAGCTCAATTATCCGGAAGCGATCGCCTTCATCTCCGCGGCCATCATGGAAGGGGCGCGCGATGGGCGGACCGTCGCGGAGCTGATGAGCCACGGCACGACGCTGCTGACCCGGGCGGACGTCATGGATGGCGTGGCGGAAATGATTCCGGAAATCCAGATCGAGGCGACGTTCCCGGACGGAACCAAGCTCGTCACCGTCCACCATCCGATAGTCTAGGGCAATCCCCTTCACCGCAAAGGCGCGAAAACCCAAAGGGAACGCAAAGGAGTGCAAATTCGATATGAACACAATGAAATTCCCATGTGCGAGTTGTGATATCGGGCTGCGATTTACGTTGCGCGCCTTGCTTTGCGCCTTCGCGCCTTTGCGGTTCAGAGTCAGGCGGGAGAAAGAATGATTCCAGGTGAGATAAAGACAAAAGAAGGCGAGATCGAGATCAACGCCGGGCGCAAGACGGTGATGCTCAAGGTTGCCAACAGCGGCGACCGTCCGGTGCAGGTGGGCTCGCACTATCACTTCTTTGAAACCAACGAGGCGCTGGTATTCGACCGGGCGGCCGCGCGCGGGTTTCGACTCAACATCGCGGCAGGGACGGCCGTGCGATTCGAGCCCGGACAGGAACGCACGGTGGAGCTGGTCGAACTTGCGGGAGCCCGGATCGTCTACGGCTTCCTGGGAAAAATCATGGGGAAACTCTGATGGCACGCACGATCGGAAGGCAGGCCTATGCCGAGATGTTCGGCCCGACCACCGGCGACCGCGTCCGGCTGGCGGACACCGATCTCTGGATCGAGGTCGAGAAGGACCATACGACTTATGGCGAGGAAGTGAAGTTCGGCGGCGGCAAAGTGATCCGCGACGGCATGGGGCAGAGCCAGCGCCGTGCGCATGAAGTTGCCGATACCGTCATTACCAACGCGCTGATCGTCGATTACTGGGGCATCGTCAAGGCAGACATCGGCATCAAGAATGGCCGCATCAGCGCCATCGGCAAGGCGGGCAATCCCGACATCCAGCCGAACGTGAGCATCGTCATCGGTGCGGCCACGGAAATCATCGCAGGCGAAGGTTCCATCGTCACCGCGGGCGGCATCGACAGCCACATCCACCTGATCTGCCCTCAACAGATCGAGGAGGCGCTGATGTCGGGCGTCACCACGATGATCGGCGGCGGCACCGGCCCGGCGACCGGCACGGCTGCGACCACATGCAGCCCCGGCCCGTGGCACATCGGCAGGATGTTGCAGTCGCTCGATGCTTTCCCCATGAATTTCGGCCTGCTCGGCAAGGGCAATGCAAGCCTGCGGCTGCCGTTGCGCGAACAGGTTGCGGCAGGCGTCATCGGCCTCAAGCTGCACGAAGACTGGGGCACGACGCCGGCGGCCATCGACAACTGCCTGGTCGTCGCCGACGAAATGGACGTTCAGGTCGCGATCCACACCGACACGCTGAACGAATCCGGCTTCGTCGAGACCACGCTGGCGGCGTTCAAGGGCCGCACCATCCACACTTATCACACCGAAGGCGCGGGCGGCGGCCATGCGCCCGACATCATCCGCGCCTGCGGCCAGCCCAACGTGCTGCCTTCTTCGACAAATCCGACGCGGCCCTATACGGTCAATACCATCGACGAGCATCTCGACATGCTGATGGTTTGCCACCATCTCGATGCGGGCATAGCGGAAGACGTTGCGTTTGCGGAATCGCGAATCCGGCGCGAAACCATTGCCGCCGAGGATATCCTGCACGACCTCGGCGCGTTCAGCATGATCTCGTCCGATTCCCAGGCGATGGGGCGGGTCGGGGAAGTGGTGATCCGCACCTGGCAGACCGCGCACAAGATGAAGCAGCAGCGCGGTGCGCTGGCGGAGGACAGGGCCGGAGCGGACAATTTCCGCGTCAAGCGCTACATCGCCAAGTACACCATCAATCCGGCGATTACCCATGGGGTGTCGCATGAAGTCGGTTCGGTCGAACCGGGCAAGCTTGCCGATCTGGTGCTGTGGAAGCCGGCATTTTTCGGCGTCAAGCCTTCAATGATCCTGAAGAGCGGCGTTATCGCCGCCGCCGCCATGGGCGATCCGAATGCGTCAATCCCGACGCCGCAACCGGTGCACTACCGGATGATGTTCGGCGCCTTCGGGGGATCCTGCACGCAATCTTCGGTCACTTT
>DASVNF010000050.1:0-1874 GCA_036384015.1 Burkholderiales bacterium | reverse complement strand
GCTCTACATCCAGCGCTACGCACCCATGTTGCGGGTGGCGATTCCTTACGGCCTGCTCTCGGCGAAGCAGCTGCGCATGCTGGCCTCCATCGCGCGCCGCTACGACCGCGGCTACGGCCATTTCTCCACGCGCCAGAACATCCAGTACAACTGGCCCCGCCTCGAGGATTCGCCGGACATCCTGGCCGACCTGGCGTCGGTGGAAATGCACGCCATCCAGACCAGCGGCAATTGCGTGCGCAACATCACGTCGGACGAATTCGCGGGCGTCGCGCCCGACGAGATCATCGATCCGCGGCCGCTGTGCGAAATCCTGCGCCAGTGGTCGACCTTCCATCCGGAATTTGCCTTCCTGCCGCGCAAATTCAAGATTGCCGTCAATGGGTCGGAAGAAGACCGGTCCGCGACGGCGTTTCACGACATCGGCCTGTACCTGCGCCGCAATGCGGCGGGTGAACTGGGGGTGCGGGTGCTGGTGGGCGGCGGCATGGGCCGTACTCCGATCGTCGGCGTGGTGATTCGCGATTTCCTCCCGTGGCAGCACATGATGACTTACGTCGAGGCCATCCTGCGGGTGTACAACCGCTACGGGCGCCGCGACAACATGTACAAGGCGCGCATCAAGATCCTGGTCAAGGCGCTGGGCGGCGAAGAGTTCGCGCGCCAGGTGGAAGAGGAGTGGGCATTCGTCAAGGACGGTCCGGGCACACTGACACGCGAAGAGTTCGATCGCGTTTCGGCATTCTTCACGGCGCCCGCCTACGAGGCCAATCCCGAGGACGAGGATGAACTGGAGCGCCAGATTGCCGGCAACCGCGCCTTCGGGCGCTGGACCCAACGCTCGGTGAAATCGCACAGGGTGGCGGGTTATCGCTCCGTGGTGTTGTCCCTGAAAAAGACCGGTGTCGCCCCAGGCGATGCCACCGCCGATCAGATGGATCTCGTCGCCGACTGGTCGGAGCGCTTCGGTTTCGGCGAAATCCGCGTTTCCCACGAGCAGAACCTGATCCTGCCGGACGTCCGCGCCCGCGAGTTGTTCGCCCTGTGGGAAGAGGCGCGCAAGGCGGGGCTGGGAACGCCGAATCTGGGCCTGCTGACCGACATCATCGCCTGTCCGGGCGGCGACTTCTGCTCGCTGGCGAACGCAAAGTCGATCCCGATCGCGGAGGCCATCCAGCGTCGTTTCGACGACCTGGACTTCCTGCACGACATCGGCGAATTGAACCTGAATATTTCGGGTTGCATGAATTCCTGCGGACATCATCACGCGGGACACATCGGCATCCTCGGCGTCGACAAGGATGGCGAGGAGTGGTACCAGGTATCCGTTGGCGGCGCGGATGGTTCTTCCGCCGGGCGCGGCCGCAGCGCGATCGGCAAGGTGATCGGCCCGTCGTTCAAGGCCGTCGACATGCCGGACGTCATTTCCCGCCTGATCGACATCTACATCGATAAAAGGCAGGACGACGAACGCTTCATCGATACGGTCGAGCGCCTGGGTATGGCGCCGTTCAAGGCGGGCGTGTACGGCAAGCCCCTGCGTGCAGGGACGCAGGAAGAGGTCGCTGCCAATGGCTGAGATCATTCGCAACGACAGCGTGGTCGTGGACGACTGGCAGGTCCTGCGTCCTTCCGCGGAGGCACCGCTGGCTCTCGATGCGTTGCCGGACGGGCGCATCGTCGTTCCGTTTGCGTTCTGGCTCGAGCATGCCGCCGAGCTGGCAGGTCGCGGCGATGTGGGTGTCTGGCTCGCGGGAAACGAGGAGCCGGCGCCGCTGGCGCCCTGGCTCCCGGACCTGAAGCTGGTCGCCGTGGACTTTCCAAAGTTCACCGACGGGCGGGGCTATTCGATCGCCTTCCTGCTGCGCTCGCGG
>DASVNF010000049.1:0-26243 GCA_036384015.1 Burkholderiales bacterium | reverse complement strand
GATGATGCCCGTGGGCGCGAAAGGCGACAGCGCGCCCGCATTGGCCCCGCAGCACACCATCAGGGCCATCAGGAAGGCCGGTACCCCTGCCCGTCCGGCCGCTGCCATGGCGACAGGCGCAAGCAACGCGGTCGCGGCAATGTTGCCGGGACCCACTGAGGAGAACACCAGGGCCAGAAAGAAAAATACGATCGGAATGACGCCCGCCCTTCCCCTGGCATGGCTGACGGCGATCGCGGAGATCCGGTCGAGCGTGCCATTGACCCGCGCCTGGGAGAACAGCAGCGTGACCCCGACCAGGGTGAGGAACAGGCCGGCGGGAAAACCCGCGACGATGGCCGGCACTTTGAGGCCGGCCAGCGGCATGCCAACCAGGAACGCGGCCGCTATTGCCAGCACCCCGACGTTGACCGGAAGGAAGCTCCCGGCGATGACGACCGCCAGCAAGGCAAGCAGCGAAATGACGGAGAGATCCATTTTCGTGATTTCTTCTTAGGGACCGGCCGAATTGTCCGCGATGTTAGACTCTCGCGCGTCTTCAATCCACTTTCCCGCATCAATCCGAAATGAAAGCCGTCGACTATTACTTCTCCCCGATGTCGCCCTGGACCTACCTTGGCCATTCCCGATTCGCCGATATTGCAAAGCGCCATGGGGCCGCCATCAATGTAAAGCCGGTGGATTACGGAGAGATTTTCCCGGTTTCAGGCGGCCTGCCCGTGGCCAAGCGTGCGCCGCAACGCCAGGCCTATCGCTTCGCCGAACTCAGGCGCTGGCAGAAATTCCTCGGTGTCCCGCTGACGCTGGAGCCGAAATTCTTTCCTTACGATTCCAGCCTGGCGGCAAGGCTGATCATCGCTGCCGACGGCATAGGCGCCGGGACAGCCATGCGCCTCGCCGGCGCCATCCTCAAGGCCTGCTGGGCTGAAGACCGGAACATGGCCGACGAAACGGAACTGGCCAAGGTCAGCCGGGAACAGGGGTTGGAACCGCGCGAACTGATAGCCGCCGCGAAATCCGGTGAAGGCCAGAAGCGCTTCGACGCGCTCACGGAAGAAGCGATCGGACTGCAGGTATTCGGCGCCCCGACCTATGTCTACGAGGGGGAACTCTACTGGGGGCAGGACAGGCTGGATTTCCTGGACCGCGCACTCGCGGCGCGGTAGTGACTCGTGGTTGGTGGCTAGTGGGACCGACCGCAGATGCTTGTCACCAGCCACTAGTCACTATCATGGCGCCGGGCCTTGAATCCGGCTTCGGCGAGTTTCGCGATGATCTCCCGGATATGTTCATGTCCGCGCGTCTGCAACACGAAATCCACATCCGCCGATTGCACAGGCGAGCGGGTGAAGGCGCGCTCGTGATGGACCTCCTCGATGTTGGCATTCGCTTCAGCCAGGCATGCGGTAACCTGGGCGAGCGCGCCGGGCAGGTCGCGTAGCTGAACCTGCAGCCGCGTCAGGCGGCCGGTCCGTACCATGCCGCGTTCGATGATGTCGGCCAGGGTCAGCGGATCGATGTTGCCGCCCGACAATACGATCCCGACTTTCCTGCCTGCGAATCGATCGCGGTTCTTCAGCAACCCGGCCAGGCCCACGGCCCCCGCGCCTTCGGCCACGGTCTTCTCGATCTCGAGCAGAAGCAGCATCGCCTCTTCGATGTCGCCCTCGTCCACCAGCAGGATATCCGCCACATTCTTGCGGATGATCTCCAGCGTCAGGCCGCCCGGCTGCTTGACCGCGATGCCTTCCGCAATGGTGTTGGTGCCAAACTCCGGCTTGAGGCCCTTGAGCGCGCAGTGCATGGACGGGAAACGCACGGTCTCCACGCCGATCACCTGGGTTTCCGGTCTGATGCCGCTCGCCGCGATCGCGATGCCTGAAATCAGGCCGCCGCCGCCCACCGGAACCAGGATCACATCGAGATCGGGATGTGCGTCCAGCATCTCGAAACCGATGGTGCCCTGTCCGGCGATCACCTGCTCGTCGTCGTAAGGATGCACCAGCGTCAGCCGCCGCTTTTCCATCACGTCCAGCGCATGCGTCTTGGCTTCGTCGAAGTTCTCCCCGTGCAGGATCACCTCCGCGCCAAACGCACGGGTCTGCTCCACTTTGACATTGGGCGTGAAGCGCGGCATCACGATCACTGCGGGAATGTCGAGGCGCCTGGCATGGTAGGCCACGCCTTGTGCATGATTGCCCGCCGATACGGCTATCACCCCGGCCTTGCGCTGGCCTTCACGCAAAGACAGCAGCTTATTGAGGGCGCCGCGCTCCTTGAAGGACGCCGTGAACTGGAGGTTCTCGAACTTGAGGAAGACCTGAGCGCGGGAAATTTCGGAAAGCGTGCGCGAAAGTAGGCAAGGCGTGACGATGACCGCGCCGTCAATTGCCGTTGCTGCAGTGCGGATATCCTGGAGAGATACTGGCATTCTTGCTGGAATCTAAACCGACTGTCGCCAACAGGCAACAAAAAACCCGCCGCAGCGGGTTTCTTGTCCTGGTGCGATGAAGCTCAGGCTGCCTGGATGTTGGAAGCCTGCTTGCCCTTGGGGCCGGTGGTGACTTCGAAGGAGACCTTCTGGCCTTCCTTGAGCGTCTTGAAGCCCTGCATGGTGATTGCGGAAAAATGGGCGAAAAGATCGTCGCCGCCGCCGTCGGGGGTGATGAAACCGTAGCCTTTGGAATCGTTGAACCACTTTACAGTGCCGGTAGCCATGAAAACATTCCTCAAAAAGTTTAGAGACGGGGATGCACCCGATGTTGGAGTTACAGGTGAGCCGCGTATGGCAGAACCAATACCGAACACTTTCACTCGCGGTTGGAGCCCGGGAAGCTGCAATTCGCTGCAGCCTCGGCCGCAACCTGGCAACACGCGGAAATAATACGCCAAACAAAAAAATTTGTCCGCCACCCAGCCCCTCGGCGGGGCTGTTGCCATTTGGCATGACGCCCCGGCGCGTTGGCCTTTAGAATGCTGTCCACGTGACGCCGAGCCCCTACCCCACCGCACTGCTCGACCGCCTGGTCCAGGTGCGCCGCGACGAAATCGCGGCCATGCTTTGGTCTTTCGCCTATTTTTTCTGCCTGCTGTGCGGCTATTACATCCTCAGGCCGGTCCGCGACGAGATGGGCATCCAGGGCGGCGTCGAAAACCTGGCGCGCATGTTCACTTTTACCTTCCTCGCGATGCTCGCTGCAGTGCCGCTGTTCGGCTGGCTATCCGCGCGATTTCCCAGGCGCCAGCTGCTGCCGATCGTCTACCTGTTTTTCGTTGCAAACCTGCTGGTCTTCTACGTACTGTTCGTATTCCATGTCGCACCGGAATACACCGCTCAGATTTTTTTCGTCTGGGTCAGCGTCTTCAATCTGTTCGTCGTATCCGTGTTCTGGAGCCTGATGGCAGACCTGTTCCGCAACGAACAGGCACGCCGGCTCTACGGATTCATTTCCGCCGGCGGCACCCTGGGCGCACTGAGCGGTCCTGCCATAACAGCCGTCCTGGCCGCCGATATCGGTCCCGCCAACCTCCTGCCGATCTCGGCCTGCCTGCTGCTGATGGCCACGCTCTGCATCTATCGGCTCGGCGCCTGGGCGACGGAAAACCGTCGAAGCGCTGCGGGCGAGCCGCTGGGCGGCGGCATATTCGCCGGCATTACCCTGGCACTGAAGTCGCCATATCTCATGGGCATTGCCTTGTATGTGATGCTCGGCACGGTGCTCGGCACGTTTCTCTACTTTCACCAGGCCTATATCGTTGCCGACCAGGTCGGCTCGTCCGGCGAGCGGACCGCGCTGTTCGCCAAAATCGATCTGGCAGTAAATGCCCTCACCCTGGCCTGCCAACTGTTCATCGTCAACCGCCTGATCGGACGCTTCGGCGTCGGGGTTGCGCTGATGCTGCTGCCTGTCGTGGCCATCGCAGGTTTTCTGCTGATCGGGTTTTTCCCCACGCTGGGCGTGCTGATCGCTTTCCAGGTTCTGCGCCGGGCCGGGGAATATGCAATCAGCCGCCCTGCCCGCGAAATCCTGTTCACGGTGTTGAACCGCGAGGAGAAGTACAAATCCAAGAATTTCATCGATACCGTTGTGTTTCGGGGCGGCGATGCGATCAGCGGCTGGCTGTTCGAGGGACTGCGCATGCTCGGGTTCGGTTTCACGGGCATCGCCTTCGCCGCCGTGCCGATCGCCATGCTGTGGGCCGGCACCGGCTGGATGCTGGGCCGCAGCCAGGAAGAAATGCGCACCAGACTGGAATACCTGAGGAGAAAACATGAAACCGAATCCGCGAAATCCACAACGCCGGCAGATGCTGAAGGCGTTGGCGGCGGCATCGTTGACGGGCATGGCCGGCCCGTCGTTCGCTGAGGCCGGTACCTTCAAGGTGGGCAAGCGCCCCATTCCCCGCAGCAGCGAACTGCTGCCGATGGTCGGCCTCGGCACCTACCAGGCCTTCGACGTGGGGCAGGACCGCGGCAAGCGCGAACCGCTGAAGGAAGTGTCGCGCCTGTTCGTCGAGCACGGCGGCGCGCTGGTAGATAGCTCGCCGATGTACGGCACCTCGGAATCGGTGGTGGGCGACCTGGCGGCGGAGCTAAGCCTGACTCCGAAATTGTTCATGGCGACCAAGGTCTGGACCAGCGGACGGGAAGCCGGCATTCGCCAGATGGAGGATTCCTTCCGGCTGATGAAGGTCAAGCGCATGGACCTGATGCAGATCCACAACCTGCAGGAGTGGAAGACGCACGCGAAGACATTGCAGGAATGGAAGGCCGCAGGAAAAATCCGCTACACCGGCATCACCCACTACCACTCAGGCGCCTATGGCGAGCTGGAGCGCCTGATGAAGACAAAACAGTTCGATTTCGTGCAGTTCAACTACTCCATCTCGGAGCGTGAAGCGGAAGACAGCGTGCTGCCTCTGGCGCAGCAAACCGGCACGGCAGTGATCATCAACCGCCCGTTCGCGCAGGCCAGCCTGTTCTCGCGCGTACGCGGCAAGGAAGTTCCAGCCTGGGCCGCGGAGTTCGACTGCAAATCCTGGGGCCAGTTTTTCCTGAAGTACATCCTCGGCCATCCGGCGGTCACCTGCGTCATCCCCGCCACCAGCAAGCCGCAGCACCTCGTTGACAATATGGGCGCCGGCACGGGTCGCCTACCCGATCAGGCTACAAGGCGAAAAATGGCTGCGTACCTGGACGGACTCTGAGGGCGCCCCTATTGGGGCGCAGGGTCAGTCAAGGATTGAAGGCGGAATGCGACCAGGCGCCTTTGTCCGCGGGACGGGGCAGTACTTACTCCCTCTCCGCCTGACGAGGAGAATGGGCTGGGGATGAACTGGGCTGGGGCGTAACCGCGCGCTCGGTCAGCGCGGACACGGCGACGCCCGCCACCAGCGCCCAGAATGGTGCGCTGATCCCGAGCAGCGTCACGCCCGACATCGCCACGATGAGTGCGATGAAGGCACCGGTCTGATGTCCCGCGCCGGGCGCGAACGCGTGCTGGAACGCCGCCAGCAGCACGCCGATCATCGCCAGCCCGGCAACGGCAGCGATCAGCGGCGCGGGGGCCGCCATGACCAGCGGCACGGCTGCGCCGGCGACCAGGCCGAACGACGCGAACAACACGCCATTGACCACGGTCGCCGCATAACGGCCCCCGCGGTCCTCGCCGGCTTGATCAGACGAGCAGATGGCCGTCATCGGTCCGGCGATGTTCGCGTTGTGCCCGCCGAGCAGTCCGGCGGCGATGCCGCCCACCCCGCTCACGATCGTCATGGCGTTGACCGGTGGACGGTAGCCCTCGGCCATGAGCACGCCGGTCGCCTGCGCGTTTTCCGCGCCGATCACCAGGACCGCAAGCGGCACCGCGATCGCCAGGAAGGCATCCAGCGTGAACACAGGCAGGGTCGGCACCGGCAGGGCAAACGCGATGTCCACTGCCGAGCTTTGGAAGCCACCACTCAGCGCTGCCGCGACGATGCCGACAACCAGCGCCACCAGAACGGGCGGCAGCGTCCGCGAAAGCTTCATCGAGACGAAGAAGGCCGCGACCGCCAACCCGACGATCAGCGGCGAGTCCTGCAGAGCCTGCACCATGCCGGTGCCGAAGCGGATCAGCGCCCCGGCGATCATCGCCATGACGATGGGCATTGGCAGCCAGCGCATCACCTTGCCAATCAGCCCGGTGATGCCGAGCAGCAGCACCAGCACGCCGGCCATGATGAAACCGCCGATTGCCTCTTCGAAGCGGAAGTTTGCCAGTACGCCGGCGACGAGTGCAGCTCCAGGAATCGACCAGGCGCCGTTCACCGGCTGCTTGTAATAGAGCGCCAGACCGACGCTGATCAGTCCGCCGAGCACGTAGATCGCGAACAGCCATGAGACGATCTGGGCGTTGGTCAGCTGGCCGGCTTCGGCGGCGCCGATCACGATCAGGGCCGGTCCGGTGCAGCCGAAGATAGCCGCGACCAACCCGGCACTGAGGGTGCGAACGTTCAGGTGACGCGGCAGGTCGCGCAAGCCGGCGCGGAATCCCGGCCCGCTCTCGAGCATCGAACGTCGTACATCAGACATGTGACTCCTCCTTGGTCGAAATGCGCGCCGTTGCTCAGCTGCCCTTGAACTGCGCCTTGCGCTTGGCGTGGAAGGCGGTGACGCCTTCGCGGAAATCGTCGGACGAACGCAGCCGGCTGTAGCAATGCCCTTCCAGCTCGATCGCGGTGCTGAGCGTCGCGTCTTCGGTGTCGTTCAGCAACTTCTTGGCGGTGCGCTGCGCCAGTGGTGAAAAGGCCACCAACTCCTCGACCAGCGCATCGGTGGCCGCCTCCAGCCGGTCGTCCGGCACGCATTCGGTCACCACGCCCCAGTCGTACGCCTGCTTCGCAGCGATGCGCCGCGAGCGCATGACGATATCCTTGGTGCGTGCGATTCCGACCATCTTCTGCAGCCGCGCAGAGCCGCCGGAGCCGGGGATCTGTCCCAGTTTCTGTTCCGGCAGCGCATACAGCGCGGTCTCGGAGGCGATTCGAAAATCGCAGGCCAGCGAGATCTCGAAGCCCACGCCGAAGCAGTAGCCGCGGTTGGCGGCGATGACCGGCTTCTCGCACCGCGCCGGTGCCGCGATGTTCCAGGCGAGCCTGGACACATGTTCCGGGCTGGCTTCGAGAAACCCCTTGATGTCGCCGCCGCTGGAGAAGTGCTCGCCCTCGGCACGCAGCACGATGACGCGCACCTCGGGGTGCGCGTCCAGCGCCTCGAACGCGCAGCGCAGCTGGTCGCGCTGCGGCATGCTCACCACGTTGAGCGGTGGCCGCGACAGCACGATGTCGCCGCGGTTGCGCTTCCCGTCGACCTCGATGCGAAAGCCGTCGGGCTTGTCGAGCAGGCCGTCGGCCGGATGTCTAAGAGTCATGTGCGTTTCCTTTCCGGATCAGATGCAGGGTTGTCGTCCGCGCGCTGGTACTCCCCCGCCACCAGCAAGCGTCGCAGGATCTTGCCCACCGGCGACTTGGGGATGGCGGCGACGAACACGTATTCGCGCGGGCGCTTGAAGTTCGGCAGCTCGGAACGCTTGCAGTGGGCGTCCAGCGTCGAGGCGTCCACCGGCGCCTTTCGGCGAATGAAGGCCACGACGCGCTGGCCCCAGCGCTCGTCCTTCAGCCCCGCCACCGCCACCTCGTCCACCGCCGCATGCAGCGACAGTACCGATTCGATGTCCACGGGCGAGATGTTCTCGCCGCCCGAAATGATCATGTCGTCGACGCGGCCGGTCACGAACAGGTCGCCGTCGTCATCAAGATAGCCGGTATCGCCGGTGAAGTACCATCCTCCGCGCAGTGCCCTGGCGTCGGCGTCCGGACGCTTCCAGTAGCCTTCGAACGCCTCGTCTCCCGCCAGATCCGCGATGATCTGCCCTTCCTCTCCGCAAGCGGCGGCATCGTCCGGCGATCTGGCATCGAGGCGCACCACGCGTAGGCGGGCGTTGATGCCAGCGCGGCCCGCCGAGCCGGGCTTTGCACCGGCGCGCTGGTTGATGCTGAAGGTGTAGATCTCCGACGATCCATAGTGGTTAACCAGCAGCTGCGGGCGGAACGCCTTCTCCAGCCGCCCGAGCAGCGCGTCGTGCATCGGGGCGCCGGCGAAACCGAGGCGCGAGACCGAAGGGATGCCGGTTGCGGGAAATTGCGGGTGTGCCAGCAGGTCATGATAGAGGGTCGGCACCAGATAAAGATTGCTGATGCGCTCCTGCTCGATCAGCCGCAGCGCTTCGCCGGCGTCGAAGCGCGGCAGGCACACGAAGCAGCCGTCGACCAGCGCCATCGCCAGCAGCGAGCGCACGCCCATGGTGTGGTAGAGCGGCATCACGCCGAGCGTGCGCTCGCCCGTGACATAGGCGTTCTGGGCGACGTGGGCCAGGGCGGCGGCGCGTTCCGCGCTGTGCCGCCGGGGCACGCCTTTGGGCATGCCGGTGGTGCCCGAGGTGTAGAGCATCAGTGACCAGTCTTGCGCGCTGGCCTGCGGTGTCGCCGCCGGGTTCGCCCCCGTGAGCAGCGCGTCGAACGCGATCGCTCCCTGAGGACACTGCCCCACGGCGATGCGGGGCAGCGTGCCGCACGCCGCCGACCCGGCCACCGCTTGATCGCTGACATCTTCGAATACGACCGCACGCACCTCGGCGTCGCGCGCACAGTACTCGACCTCCTCCGGCTTTGCGCGCCAGTTCAGCGGCGTCGCGATCACGCCGAGCAGCTGACACGCCCAGTGCAGCGTCGCCATCTGCCAGCGATTCTGCATCACCATCAGCAGGTGATCGCCGCGCGCAAGGCCGAGCGAGCGCAGCCCGCCGGCCGCCGCAGCGATCCGGGCAAACCATTCGCCGTAGCTCAGTCGCAGCGGACCGTCGACGATCGCCAGCGCGCGCGGCGCGCGCTCCACGCTCTGCAGCAGGGTGCGGCCGAGGTCAAGCACGTTCGGCTCCCCGGGCGCGCGCCACGTCGAGAATCGCACGCACGATGTTGGTGTAGCCGGTGCAGCGACACAGGTGCCCCGACAGCAGGTCGCGCACCTGCGCCTCGTCGGGATGCGGCACGCGTTCGAGGAACTCCGCTGCGGACATCAGGATGCCGGGCGTGCAAAACCCGCACTGCAACGCGTGATGCCGGCGGAACGCCTGCTGCAGGTCGGAGAGTTCCTGCCCGGCCGGCGCCAGGCCTTCCACGGTGTCGATCGTCCTGCCGTCCGCGGCGACGGCCAGCGTGAGGCAGCTGCGCTGGGCGACGCCGTCGATGCGCACGGTGCAGGCGCCGCAGACGCCGTGTTCGCAGCCCACGTGCACGCCGGTGGCGCCGAGCTGCTGGCGCAAGAAATCCGACAGCAGCATGCGCGGCTCGCAATGCGCGCCCGCGCGCTCGCCGTTGAGCGTCACGTCGACGCGGTGCTGCCCCTCGCGCTCGAATCTTTTCATGCGTCCTGCTCCCTGAGCAGCCGGCTGATCAGCTGCCGGCCAAGTGTGCGCACCAGGTGCCGCCGGTAGACGGCGCTGGCGTGATGGTCGTCCTGCGCGCCAAGCTCCCACGCCAACTGGTTCAGCGCGTCGTCGAGCGCCGCGCCCTCGAGCCGCGGCCAGTGCGCAACCGTGGGGCGGTCGGCGACGCCGCCAACCCCCAGGCGCACGGCCTCGCGCGAGACCACCGCGGCCAGCGCGACGATCGCGAAATCTCCGTGGCGCATCGACACCTCGACGAAGCCCTGGCGCTCACCGGTGGACAGCCGCGGGAACCGCACCTCCTCTATCAGCTCGTCCGGCTCGCGCGCCGTCTGCAGCATGCCGGTGAAGAACATTCGCGCCTTCAAGCTGCGCCGCCCGCGCTTCGAGCGCAGCACCACCTCGCCGTCCAGCGTCGCGAGGCACAGCGGCAACTCCGCGCTCGGATCCGCGTGGGCGACCGAGCCGCACACGGTGCCGCGATTGCGCGTCTGAAAATGACCCAGGTGCGGCAGCGCCTGCGCGAGCAGCGGCGCCTTGTGCTCCAGCCCGGCGTAGCGCATCAGCGCGGCTTGCGTGGCCGCCGCACGCACGCGGAGGGCGCCGTCGTCTTCGATGCGATTCAGATCGGACGCACGGTGGATGTCGATCAGCGCCTTCGGCTGCGCGAGCCGCATGTTCAGCACGGCCATCAGCGACTGTCCCCCCGCCAGTACGCGCGCGTCGTCGCCGTATTCCGCGAGCAGCGCGACCGCTTCGTCTGCCGAATCGGCACGTATGTAGTCGAAGGCAGCGGGCTTCATTGCGTGATCCCGAGCCGGTGAAGCCAGCGCTTCCAGGCGCTTTCAGCGGGCGCAGCGTCCGTTCCCAGGAGCGCGCGGCGGTCCAGCCGCTCGAACAACTGGCCCAGCACAATGCGCGCCGCGCCTTCGAGCATGCGCCCCCCGACCGCCGCGACCTTGCCGCCGACCGAAACTTCGTATTCGTATTCCAGGCGCGTGCCGCTGCCGGCGGGCGACAGCGTCACCCTGCCGCTGCCTTCGGCACTACCCAGTGCGCCCGTTCCGCAACCGGCGAGGCGCAGCGTGCGCGGGGCCACGATCTCCGACAGCGCCACCTCGGCGCGATAACGGGCCCTGACCGGCCCGATGCCGAGTGTGACGTCGGCCGAGTAGCGGTGCTCGCCGATCGCGCTCAGCGCATGGCAGCCGGGGATCACCGCGGCCAGAGCGGCGGGATCGAGCAGCACGTCGAACACCGCCTGCGGGGGTGCCTTCAGTTCAACCGCGCCGGACATCGCCAGCGCCCGCCCGCCTGACTTCGGCGCCTGCGCGCTCGCTGCTGTCGGGGGCTTCGCCGGCGGCGGGTCGGCCATGCCGATGAGCGCGAGGATCTTCGATGGCGTCATCGGGAGCGCAATCGCCTCGGCGGCAACCTCGGGACCGAGCGCATCGGCGAGCGCATTGGCGATGCACACCGGCGTGCTCATGCTGTTGCCCTCGCCGAGCCCCTTGGCACCAAGTGGGGTGAACGGGCTCGGCGTTTCAATGTGCAGGATCATCGGTTCCGGCACTTCGGCCGCGGTCGGAACCAGGTAGTCGGCAAAGGTGCCGGACAGGAACGCGCCGTCGGTCGAGTAGGCAAAGTCCTCCATCAACGCGGCGCCAAGGGCCTGCGCGAAGCCACCCCGGATCTGGCCGTCTGCCAGCGCCGGATTGAGCAGCCGGCCGGCGTCGTGCGCGGTGACATAACGGTCGATGCGCACGCTTCCTGTCGCCCGGTCGATTTCCAGCGCACAGATGTCGAACGCAAAGCCGTAGGCGGCGGAGGTGTTGATTCGATCCTGCGCGTCCGGCGCGGCCAGCTGCTCCGGGGTCCAGAATGCGGTCTCGCGCAGGCCCGGCACCTGCCCTTCCGGCAGCAGCGCCGGCGCCCAGTGCGGACCACTCGCCACGCGGGCGAAGTGCAGCGCGCGGTCGGGCGCGGCGCGCGAATGAAGCTTGCCGCCGGCAAATACGACGTCTGCGGGCGCGCAATTGAGCTGCGCAGCCGCGATCGCGGCGACCCGGTGGCGCAATCGCATTGCGGCGAGATGCGCGGTCCCGGCCACCGCGCCCGCGAAGCGGCTGGAATAATTGCCGGACGCGACCGACCACGCGTCCTTCTGCGTATCGAGTTCGACGTTCACCGCGATGTCGTCGGGGTGCAGCCCGAACACGTCGGCCACTACCTGAGAGAGCACCGTCGCATGGCCCTGCCCCTGCGGCACCGAGGCCACCGTTACGGCGACGCCGCCCAGGAGGTCGATGGAAACGGTGGCGGTCGCGATCGCGCCGTTCTTCGCGCCCGCTCTGGCGCGCGCCTCCGGCGTCAGCACCGTGGTGATGTAGCCCATGTTCGAGATCGACGGCTCGACGATGGCGGCGAAGCCGATGCCGTACAGGCGGCCCTGCGCGCGCGCCTGCGCGCGCCGCGTCCGCAGCTCCTCCAGTGCGCCGTCCCGCACCGCCAGCTCCAGCGCGCCGTGGTAGTCGCCGGAGTCGATCAGCGCGCCGGCCGCGGCGCGATACGGGAAGGCAGCCCGGGGAATGAAGTTGCGGCGGAACACGTCGAGCGGATCGAGTTGCAGCCGGCGCGCGATCTCGTGCACGACGCGCTCGAGCGCAAAATACACCTGCGGGCCGCCGAATCCGCGCACCAGTCCCGCGGGCGTCTTGTTGGTCACCACGACCCGGTTGCGCACCCGCAGGCTGGGAATGTCGTAGGCGCCGGTGAGGCAGCCGTGCATGCGGTAGAACGTCGCCGGCTCGGGCGCGCGCAGGTAGCCGCCCACGTCGTCGATCTGGTCGTAGTCGAGCGCGAGGATGCGTCCGTGCGCGTCGACTGCCGCTTCGACGGACGATGCACGCCCCGTGGCCGAAGTGGCGGCCGACAGATGCTCCAGCCGATCCTCCACCCATTTCACCGGCGCGCCCGCCTTGCGCGAGGCCAGGCACAGCGCGACCACGTAGGGAAAGATGGCCTGCTTGACGCCGAAGCTGCCGCCGGAATCGCGCGGCGAGCGCAGGCGCAGCTTCGATGACGGCACCTTCAGTGCCAGCGCCATCACCGCCTGCAGCGAGAACGGCCCCATGAAATTGGACAGCACGTCGTAGCCCTCGCCGCCGGCCAGATGTTCGGCCACGGCGACGAAGCATTCGATCGGCGTGCAGGAGTTGCGCGGATAGCGCACGTCCAGCCGCACGCGGTGCGTGGCCGCGGCGAATGCACGGTCCGGGTCGCCGTACACGAAGCTGCGGTCGCTGACCACATTTGAGCCCACCGCTTCGTGCAGCAGCGCGGCCCCTTCCGCGACCGCCTGTGCGATCTCGACGGCGACGGGCAGCGGCTCGTAGTCGACGCGCACCAGGTCCGCGGCGTCCTCGGCGAGGTAGCGGTTTCCGGCCACCACCAGCGCCACCGGCTCGCCGGCGTAGCGCACCTTGTCGACGGCAAGGCACCAGTGCTCCATCGGCGCCTTCACGCCCACGACGAAAGGCGCGGCCCACCGCCGGATGTCTTCGCCGGTAAGCACGGTTCGCACCCCGGGCACGGCGAGCGCGGCGGAGACGTCGATCGCCCGCGCGCGCGCATGCGCGTGCGGCGAGCGCACGAAAGCGGCATGCAGCGTCCCCGGGCGCACGCCGAGATCGTCGGCGAAGCGTCCGGTGCCGGTCAGCAGCGCCGCGTCCTCGCGCCGCTCGAACGGCTGCCCGGTCCAGCCGGTCGCGCCCGGCGAGACGGATGCGTCAGAACCAATACTCACTAAACGAGACCCGGATGACGGAGGCTTGCAGTCTATCCCCGGCGCGGGCCTGCGTCGGACGCGCATTTACCCGGGAGTCTGATTTTTTCGATGTGCCGCGCGGTGGCTCGGGCTATGCCCTGCCCAGAACGTTGGTCTTGCGGCGGTACTCGGAAGGGGTGATGCCCAGGTGATGGCGGAAGAAGCGCGTGAAGTGGCTCTGCGCAGCGAAGCCGAGCCGGCCGGACAGATCTGCTATGGGCACCGGCCCGGCGCCGAGGCCGTCGATGGCCGCCTCCATGCGCAGCGTGTTGGCGTAGACCGCCGGCGGCATGTTCATGCACTGCCGGAACAGCGCGAAGAAGTGCGCCCGGGATAGGCCGCTGCGTGCCGCGAGCGCATGCATGTTCCGCGCGGACCCGGCCCCCTGCTGCAGGAGAGCTACCGCGCGGCGGATACGGCGGTCCTGGGTGGACAACGGTGCGCTGTGGGCGAGCCGGCGCGCATTGCGCATTTCGGAGAAGGGCTCGAGCACTGCGAGCACCAGGTCGGACAACCGGGTCTCGAGGCGATCAGGCGCAATGCCGGATCCGTCTGCCATCTCCAGGGCAAGCGAATCAGCACGCTCGCGTATGGCCGCACCAATCTCGACACAAGAATGCGGAAAGAAATGCGGGTGCCCGGCCACGGACAGTTGCCGGTGAATGCCGGCAAGCCAGGCGCAATCGAGATACAGCGCCAGGATTACCGTGCCCGCCAGAAAGTTGCCGGCGGGTGCATAGGCATGCGGCTCCCAGGCGTTGACCAGCACCGCGGTGCGTTCGGTCAGGGTCTGCAGGCCGTCGCGCACCACGAAGGCGCTGTCGGCACCGCTCGCCTTGAGCAGGATGTGGCAGTGGTGATGCGCATGCGTCACCAGCGGGCCATCCATGTCGAGCAGGGCGACGCGGCCGAAGCTACCCTGCAGAATCCTGATGGCTGTCGACAACGTTCTCCTCCTGTCGCGCCCGGCCTGTATGAAGCCCCGCCGGTTCGCGTCGCGAAGAGTAGCCGGCATTGCGCGGCAACGTCAAACCGGACCAGATCGCGAGGCAGGCGAAATGAACGGCGTTCTGACTCCAGGCAGGGCATGAAATCCGCACGGTCCATGAATTGCTCGGCCACGCGGACGTATCAACGGCGATGATAACCCGCACGTCCTGAACCGGGGAGCCCGTGGTGCATGCAGCCCGCTCGATGCCCGGACGAACCCGTGACGGGAAACTGCGGAACCAGGTCAGCCCTCAGTCCTCGGTACCTGGTTCCGCCTTACAAGAGTCCCCTCGCCGCGAGGTTCTTCATCAGGTCCGTCACCCCGAAGCACCAGGGCTCGACCTTGTCGCAATGGTTGACGCGATTGACCAGCGTGCCGAGGGCGTCGGCCTGGATGCTTACCACGTCGCCCAGCTTGTGCGTAAACCCCTTGCCCTTCTCGTCGCGGTCCTGCACCGGGGCGAACTGGGTGCCCAGGTAGAGCATCGCGCCATCGGGATACTGGTGGCTGCGATTCACGGCCTGTCCGGCGAGGTCCAGGGGATCGCGGCTGATGTTCTCAAGGTGGCTCTCGCCCTCGAGCAGGTAGCCTTCCGGCCCCCTGACTTCAACATGGATGTGCGTCCGGCGCAGGTCGGCGATGCCATAGTTTTCGTCAAACAAGCGGATGAACGGACCGATCGCGCAACTGCCGTTGTTGTCCTTGGCCTTGCCGAGGAGCAGCGCACTGCGCCCCTCGAAGTCGCGCAGGTTGACGTCGTTGCCGAGCGACGCGCCCACGACCTTGCCGGCTCGATTGATGGCGAGCACGACTTCCGGCTCGGGATTGTTCCAGGACGAATCGGCGCGGATGCCGATCTCGGCACCGACGCCGACGGCGGACAGCGGCTGTGATTTGTTGAACACTTCCGCGTCCGGTCCGATGCCGACCTCGAGGTACTGCGACCAGAGGTTGCGACGGATCAGCGAGTCCTTCAGCTTCATCGCGTCGGGCGAGCCGGGCTTGACGCTGCGGATCTCGCCGCCGATCTCGGATCCGATGGACCGCCGGATTTCCTCCGCCTTGCCGGGATCGCCTTTGGCGTGCTCCTCGATCACGCGTTCCACCATGCTCGAGACGAAAGTCACACCGCAGGCCCGGATGGCCTGCAGGTCGCAGGGCGCCAGCAGGTAGGGGCGCTTCGGATCGCGTCGGTCCGCATGCGAATTGGCGATCAGGTCGGCTACCGCGCCGATCTTTCGGGCCGATCCGCTCTTGAGCGCCTGCCGCACAAGCCCGACCGGATCGCGGCTGTTGGCCAATTCGGCGGAAGTCGGCACCACGCTCGAAAGATCGTGGACCTGGCCACCCGCGATGGTGACCGGGGAAGGCCCGCCAGGACGTCCGCCCGCCGGCGGAACCCATGCCCGGCCCACCAGCGTCGCGCGGCCCGCATCCCTGGGAAGCACCTGTTCGGTGGAAATCTCCATCATGCGTCTCCCGTCATTCCCTTCGTTCGATGAGGAACATGTTCTCCGGCGCGCAGTCCGGCGTGCACATCACCACCCAGCCCTCCCGCTCGGAGCGGAAGCCGAAGTAGGCATCCAGCTCATGCCCGAGGTCGTTGGTCGCGACAAGCTTGAGGATGCGGACGGGGACCGTGCTCTCCCGGTAGGTCGGGATCGACTTGAAGCGCTCATGCTGGGCGCGCAGTTCGTTGGCATCGAGCTCGACCGCCTCGAAGCCGGTGAAATATCGCGCCCCGCCGTGGCCATGCGAGGGGGTGGGCGCGTAGGCCGGGATAAAGGGACGTTCGAAGAAGCTGCCGGGGTAGCGCCAGCTCCAGGCGTCGCTGGAGACGATTTGCTGGAATGCCGGGGTACACTGCAGGTAAGCCGGCCCGGCAAGGATTTCGGGCAATGCGGTGACCACGCCCGGCGCCGGGTGGTCGCAGTCGATCGGCGCGTATTTGGCGCTTTCGTTCTCGGAATGGGCGCTGGCCAGTATGGCGGCTAGGGATAGAACCGCGCCCAGTAGCGGTCGAATCAACACGTGGATCTCCTCCTGTACTTTCTTTTTGGCGGCTGTTTCGGGCGGATTATACAGAGGCGGCGCGGCCGGGCCGGGGGGGCGCATGCTTGACCGCAGCGTGGTCTTCCTCGACGTGGAGACCACCGGCGCCTCGCCCTCGTTCGACCGCATCACGGAAATCGGCCTGGTCGAGGTCGACCGCGGCGAGTATGTCGGCGAATGGAGCACGCTGGTCAACCCCGGCCGCGGCATTCCCACGAACATCCAGCAATTGACCGGAATCACCGATGCGATGGTCGAGAATGCACCTCCATTCTCCGAGCTTGCCGTGGCCCTGCACCGCCGGCTCGAAGGCAAGGTGCTGGTTGCCCACAACGCGCGCTTCGACCACGGCTTCCTGAGCAACGAATTCCGTCGCATCGGCATGCGTTACCAGCCTGAGATCCTGTGCACGGTCAAACTGTCCCGCAAGCTGTTTCCTCAGCATCCGCGGCATAACCTGGACAGCGTGATCGAGCGCCATGGTCTGGTCTGCAATCATCGCCATCGCGCACTCGGTGATGCGCAGGTACTGTGGCACTTTGCCCGGGAAATCCACATCGATCCCGGACCGGATGCCGTTCGCGAAGCCGTCGATAACCTTCTGCGAAAACCGGTGTTGCCGCCGGGCCTTGCATCGAATGCGCTTGACGACGTGCCGGAAAGCCCGGGGGCCTACATTTTCTACGGAAAAAACAATGCCCCGCTTTTCGCCGGAAAGTCCATGAACCTGTCAAGCCGGATCCACTCGCACTTCAGCGGCGAATCCCGTTCCGGCCGTGACCGCAGGATCGCCGCCGAAGTGACGAGGGTCGAATGGCACGCAACGGCGGGAGAACTCGGCGCGCTGATAAAACACGCGCAGCTCATACGAAACCTGGCTCCGCTGCAAAACCGGCGTGCGCGCCAGGTTGACGATCATTGCGCCCTTCAATGGGACCCGATCGATGGTCCGGATCCGCCGGTGCTCGTGGATACCGGCGATGCCGGTTTCTGGAACCGTCGCGGCCTCTACGGCCTGTTTCGGTCACGCCGGGTGGCCCTGAATGCGTTACGCGAGCTGGCCGACGCGCACGGCCTGTGCCACATCGCCGCCGGCCTCGATCGCGGCAAAGGCCCCTGCCTCGGCCGCCAGCTCAATCGTTGCAAAGGTCTGTGCGTCGGAGAAGAATCCGGGATCGCGCACGCCATGCGCATGATGCAGGCCCTGCATCCCCTGCGCCTGCAGGACTGGCCGTTCGACGGGCGAATCGGCATCCGGGAACATGACTCGGTGACGGACCGCAGCGAAATCCACGTGTTCGACCGCTGGCATCATCTCGGCAGCGTCGATTCGCCGGAACAATTGGGAGAATCACTGGCTACCCGGCAGGAACCCGCATTCGATTTCGATACCTACAAACTGCTCAGGAAATTCCTGCGGGATTTGCCGAGGGAGATCGAGATTCTGAGATTACCGTGATTGGTGACCAGTAATTTGGCGAAACGGATACTTTGCATACAGGTCTAAACCAATCACCAATTACAGTTTTTTCCCTTGCCTGCCCAGGAAATCCGTCAGCGCGTCGTTGAAGGCACGCGGCTGCTCCAGGTTGGATAGATGCGATGCGGAGGGGATGATCACCAATTCGGATCCGGGAATGGCTTCCTGTATCGAACGCGCCATGGGCACCGGCGTACCCACGTCCTGATCCCCTACGATCACCCGCACCGGACACTTGATGGCGCCAAGCTTGTCCGTCAGGTTGACTTTCGGAATCGCGTGGCAGCATCCAATGTACCCCGGGACGGGCGTATTACGGATCATATGACCGACCCGCGCCATCATCGGCTTGGCGGATTTGTAGAACGGTTCGGTGAACCAGCGCTGCAAGGTGGGCTCAACCAGCGGCTCCATGCCCTGCTCCGCAGCCGTCTTGATGCGACCTTCCCATACCGGCAGGGCCTCCGGAGGGACACGGCTCGAGGTATCGCAGAGCACCAGGCTGTCGAACCGTCCGGGCTGCTTCAGCGCGGCCGTCATGCCGATCATGCCGCCCATGGAGAGACCGACAAAGTGCGTCCGCTCGATGGCAAGGCCATCGAGCAGTCCCAGGAGATCGTCGGCGAGCATGTCCAGGGTGTACGGTCCCTTCGGCGCGTCGCTGCCGCCATGCCCGCGGGTGTCGAAACGCAGCACCCGAAAGTTCTTTTTCAGTGCCGCCGCCTGTTCGTCCCACATGGAGACATTGCAGGCCAGGGAATGACTCATCACCAGCCAGGGTCCCTCCCCCTCTGCCACGTAATTGAGTTCGATGCCGTTGCTGCGGATTTTCATGTCGACGTCGCGTTATCGATGGAAGTATAGGCGCAGGCGGAATCGGCGCCAACTCCATGCCCGGGAATTCGTCGTAACATTCGCATCTCCGGACGGCGTAGCCACGGCAACCGGACCAGAAAAACATACCAGGAGGAGGCATCTTGAGACTCGTTCAGTTCAAGGACCGCGCGGGCAGCCGCAAGGTTGCGGTGGTTTCGGACGACGGCGTCACACTGCAACTGCTTTCCGGCGTCACGCGCACCTACGATCTTGCCCTTGGCGCAGCACGCGAGAAAACGTCGCTCGAAGCGGCAGCCAGCAAGCGGATCGGCAAGGAAACCGAACGCTATGACGACGTGATTGCGGCCCACAGGTTGTTGCCGCCGCTGGACCATCCCGATCTCCATCGCTGCCTGATCACGGGCACCGGCTTATCGCACCTCGGGAGCGCGGCCGCGCGCGATTCCATGCACGCCAAGATCCAGAAGGAGGAATCGGAGTTGACCGATTCCATGAAGATGTTCAAATGGGGCGTGGAAGGCGGCAAGCCGGATCCGGGCAGGATCGGCACCGCTCCCGAATGGTTCTACAAGGGGGACGGCCGCTGCGTCGTTGCGCCGGAAGAATCCCTGGAACTGCCCGGATATGCGCTCGATGGCGGTGAAGAAGTCGAGATCGTCGGCCTGTACATCATCGGCGATGCTGGAGAAGTCCTGCGCGCCGGCTTTGCGCTCGGCAACGAATACGCGGACCATGTGATGGAGCGCCAGAATTACCTCTACCTCGCGCATTCGAAGCTGCGCCAGTGCAGTTACGGACCGGAACTCCTGATCGGCGAATTGCCGAGTTCGGTATCGGGACGCGCACGGCTGTGGCGCGACGGCAAGGAGATATGGGCGGAGGATTGGCTCTCGGGCAACGACAACATGTGTCACTCCATCGCCAACCTGGAGCACCATCATTTCAAGTACCGCGATTTCCGCCATCCCGGTGACGTGCACGTGCATTTCTTCGGCGCCGCGACCGGGAGCTTCACCAAGAAGATCGAGACCAAGGTGGGCGATGTGTTCGAAATCGGTTCCGCCGCCTTCGGGAAACCCCTGCGCAATACGCTGGCCGCGCCCAGAGAAGCGAATGCCCTGGTAACGGTCCGCGCCCTCTAGAAGTCCACCCTGCAACAACAAGGGCCGCGACGCGGCCCTTTTTTGTACAACACGATGGCTCTAGCGCTGGTCTTTTTCGATCAGGGTATGGGCAGAGTGGTTATGGATGGACTCGAAATTTTAGGTTCCGGCGTAACGCGCAAAGCGCATTAGCCAATCCACGGATCTACGCTGAATTCTTTTCAATCAACGCGTAGGCCGAATGATTGTGGATTGATTCAAAGTTTTCGGACTCCACCACGTAACCTTCGATGCGCTTGTCCTTGTTCAGGACGGTGGCCACGTCGCGCACCAGGTCCTCCACGAACTTCGGATTGTCGTAGGCCCGCTCTGTGACGTACTTCTCATCCGGGCGCTTCAACAGCCCATAGAGCTCGCAGGAAGCCTGCTCCTCGGCCATGCGCACGATTTCCTCGATCCACACATGCTCGCTGGTGCGGGCGGTGATGGTCACATGGGAGCGCTGGTTGTGCGCGCCGTAGTCCGAGATCTTTTTGGAACAGGGACACAGGCTGGTCACCGGCACCACCACTTTCATGGAAAAGCCGTACTCGCCATTGCGCACTTCGCCGACGAAGGTGACCTCGTAATCGAGCAGGCTCTTGACCCCCGATACCGGCGCCGACTTGTTGATGAAATACGGGAAGGTCATCTCGATGTGGCCGAACTCGGCCTCCAGGCGCTTGACCATGTCGCGCAGCATCCCTTCGAAGGACTCGACCGAGATTTCCCCTTCGTGGGCGTTCAGGATCTCGACGAAACGCGACATGTGGGTGCCCTTGAAGTTGTGCGGCAGGCCCACGTACATGTTGAAGGTGGCGATGGTGTGCTGCACGCCGCCGCTTTTGTCTGCGACGCGCACCGGATGGCGAATGGCCTTGATCCCGACCTTGTCGATCGCGAGATGGCGGGTGTCCGCCGAGCTTTGTACATCGGGGATGACAAAGCTGTCGGGGGAATTCATTTAGCATTCCTTGAGCAGGGTCAGGACTCGATTATAGACCCCGCCAATAGTTGAGTAAACTACTCGGCTACTAGAGTCTGGATTGATGCCTGGATGCCTGCCGCATCCAGGCCACAGTTCTTCAAGAGTTTTGCCGGATCGCCATGGTCAATGAAACGGTCCGGCAATCCCAGTTGCAGGACTTTCGTTGTAATTCCATGTTTTTCAAGCGTTTCAAGCACAGCACTGCCGGCGCCGCCAAGAATGGTATTTTCTTCGACGGTGACCAGATGCTCGTGCTCCCTGGCAAGTTCCCGGATGAGATCTTCGTCCAGGGGCTTCACGAAGCGCATGTTGGCCACCGTGGCATCGAGCTTTTCGGCAGCATCGAGACAAGGCTGGAGCAAGGCGCCAAATGACAGGATGGCGATACGCTTGCCCCGGCGGCGGATCTCCCCTTTGCCGATGGGAAGGGCCTGCATTCTGGTCGCCGGGACGACGCCAGGCCCCGTGCCGCGCGGATAGCGCACTGCGACCGGGCTGTCGATCTGGAACGCTGTGTAAAGCATCTGGCGGCACTCGTTTTCGTCCGCCGGCGCCATCACCGTCATGTTCGGCAGGCAGCGCAGGTAGCTCAGGTCGAAGCTGCCGGCATGGGTCGGGCCGTCGGCCCCGACCAGACCGGCGCGATCGATGGCGAACAGCACCGGAAGATTCTGGATACAGATGTCGTGGATCAACTGGTCATAGGCACGCTGCAGGAAAGTTGAGTAGATCGCCACGACGGGTTTGAATCCCTCGCAGGCCAGGCCCGCCGCAAAGGTCAAGGCGTGCTGCTCGGCGATGCCGACATCGAAATACCGGTCGGGATATTCCTGGGAGAACCTGACCAGCCCTGACCCCTCGCGCATTGCCGGCGTGACACCGATGAGACGCGAATCCTGGGCGGCCATGTCGCACAGCCAGTCCCCGAAAATCTGCGTGTAGGTGGGCTTGCCCGCCGCCTTGGCGACGATGCCCGCCGTAGGGTCGAACTTGGTGACACCGTGATACAGGATCGGATCGTCCTCCGCCCGCTCATAGCCTTTGCCCTTGCGCGTCACCACATGCAGGAACTGCGGCCCTTCCAGCTTCTTCAGGTTGCCAAGCGTCGATACCAGCACATCGATGTTGTGGCCGTCGATCGGGCCGATGTAATTGAAACCGAACTCCTCGAACAGCGTGCCCGGCGTCACCATGCCCTTGACGTGTTCTTCAGCGCGCTTGGCCAGTTCCAGTACCGGCGGCATCACGCCCAGCACCTTTTCGCCGGTCTTGCGGGCTGCCGCATAGAAGCGCCCCGACATGAGTTTCGCCAGGTAGTTGTTCAGCGCGCCGACGTTCTCGGAAATGGACATGTCGTTGTCGTTAAGGACGACGAGCAGGTTCGCGTCCATTGCGCCGGCGTTGTTGAGCGCCTCGAACGCCATGCCCGCGGTCATGGCGCCGTCGCCGATGATGGCGATCACCCGCCTCTCTTCGCCTTTCAGCCGCGCAGCGACGGCCATGCCCAACGCCGCGCTGATCGAGGTGCTGGAATGCGCGGTGCCGAAGGTGTCGTAATCGCTCTCGACACGGCGGGGGAACCCGGCGATGCCGTCAAGCTGGCGCAAGGTGGACATGCGATCACGGCGCCCCGTCAACACCTTGTGCGCGTAAGTCTGATGGCCCACATCCCATACCAGGCGATCTGCCGGCGTGTCGAACACGTAGTGCAAGGCCACCGTGAGCTCGACGGTTCCCAGATTCGAGGACAAGTGCCCGCCCGTGCCTGAAACGGACTCGATCAGGAAATCCCGCAGTTCCTGGGCGACTTCGTGAAGCTGCTTGCGGTCCAGGGTGCGCAGGTCCGCGGGAGAATTTATGTTCTTGAGAAGTTTGTACATCTAGTTGTAGTAGGAATGGGTTGGAACATTTCAAACGCAGGACGCCCGGGATGGGATTTTTCCCGCGCTCAGAATTTCCTCAGTACGACAAAATCGGCCAGTTCGCGCAGGTGGCCGCCCCCTTGGGGAAGTGCAGCAAGCGCTCCAAGCGCATCATCCCTTAATTCACGAGCGAGTTCCCGGGCACGATCAAGCCCGAGCGCACTCACATAAGTCGGTTTGTTGTTTTCGGCATCCTTGCCCGCCGTCTTGCCCAGCGTGGCGGTACTCGAATCGGCGTCGAGCACATCATCGACGACCTGAAACGCCAGGCCGATGAACTTGCTGAAACGGTCCAGGGAATCAAGCTGCGCGCCGCTCAATTTCCCGCCGCAACGCGCACCCAGCGCGACGGACGCGCGGATCAGCGCCCCGGTCTTGTGAATGTGCATGAATTCGAGTTCCGGCACCGACAGCGAACGTCCCGTCGCCGCCAGGTCGATCGCCTGCCCGCCGGCCATGCCGCGCGATCCGCCGGCGCGGGCGAGCATTCCGATCATTTCCACCTGCCTTTGCGCATCGTCGGCGAGTTGGGTTTCGGCGAGCACCTGGAAAGCGAGGCTCTGCAGGCTGTCGCCCACCAGCAATGCCGTGGCTTCATCGAACTCGATGTGGACGGTGGGTTTGCCACGGCGCAGTACGTCATCATCCATCGCCGGCATGTCGTCATGGACGAGGGAGTAGGCATGGATCATTTCCACCGCTGCGGCTACCCGGTCCACGCGTTGCACATCTCCCCCGGCCAGTTCTCCCGCGCCGTAAGCCAGCAGCGGACGCACCCGCTTGCCGCCGCCGAGCACGGCATAGCGCATGGCCGCATGCAGGCGCGAGGGAGCGACCTCTGCAGCGGGCAGCAAGGCATGCAGGGCTTGCTCGATGCGGGCCTGCCGGTCCAGCATCCAGCCCTGAAAATCACTCTGCGCTGTCGTCACCGGAAAAATTCTGCAGGGTGCCGGATTCGAGGATCTTGACCTGCTGCTGGGCGTCCCGGAGTTGCGCCTGACAGTACTGAAGCAGTTCCGCACCTCGCTTGTAGGCCGCGAGCGACTGCTCGAGGGGCAGTTCGCCTGCCTCCATGGAGGCGACGATGCTTTCGATTTCCGCGAGGGCAGCCTCGAAGGACTGCGGTTTTTGCGGCTTGGTTTTGATCACTGGATCGGGCTTCGGGACAATTGGGGTTTTGCTGAGCGGAAAAGTTCGTAAAAATAGCCTATCCCCGGAACCCGGGTCAACGAATGAGGTCCGATTCCGTTATGAATCATGGGCATCAACCGAGCCAAATGCATTGCGCGGGGTGGGGATTTAAGGGAAAATCGATCATGGAATTCCGCCCTGTTTCGTGCGAAGAGCCGGGGGCGGTTTTTTTATTATTTTTTTGCCTTGCAGGGATCAAGCTGGCATGACAGATCTGGCTAATGTTTCTGCGTTGACGCGAACACCGGTGCAAATGCCGATCGAGTGGTACTTCGATCCACGCATCGCGGCAATCGAGCAAAAGGTATTGTTCGAGCAGGGGCCAGGCTACGTGGGCCACGAACTGATGGTTCCGGAAGTCGGCAATTACCGCAGCCTCGAATGGATGGACCACGCCAAGGCGCTGGTGCGCAACCAGAACGGGGTGGAACTGCTGTCAAACGTCTGCCGCCACCGGCAGTCCATCATGCTCAAGGGCAGCGGACATGCCCGCAACATCGTTTGCCCCCTGCATCGATGGACCTATGACATGTCCGGCAAGCTGCTGGGCGCGCCGCATTTCCCGGGTAACCCCTGTCTGGACCTCGGCAAGACGCCCCTGAAATCATGGAACGGCCTGCTGTTCGCCGGTCCGCGTAATCCCAACATCGATTTCGCAAAACTCGGCGTGCTTGCGGACCTCGATTTTTCCGGCTACATGCTCGACCGGACGACAATCCAGGAATACGCGGTCAACTGGAAAACCTTCATCGAGGTATATCTCGAGGATTATCACGTCATTCCCTTTCATCCCGGGTTGGGCCAGTTCGTCAACACCGACGACCTGAAGTGGGAATTCGGCGAATGGTACAGCGTGCAAACCGTGGGCATCTATCAGGCGCTCGGCACGCCAGGCACCGCCGCCTACCAGAAATGGCATGAAGCCGTATTGCGCCATAACAACGGCCAGATGCCCAAGCAAGGCGCGATCTGGCTGACGTATTACCCCAATGTAATGGTTGAGTGGTATCCGAACGTGCTGGTGATCAGCACCATCGTGCCCCGCGGGCCGGAGCGCTGCGCCAACGTCGTCGAATTCTACTATCCCGAGGACATCGTCCTGTTCGAACGCGAGTTCATCGAGGCCGAGCAGGCAGCCTATGCGGAAACGGCGGGAGAAGACGAGGAGATCTGCATGCGCATGACGGAAGGACGCCGCGCTCTCCATCTTCAGGGAAAAAACGAATTCGGCCCCTATCAGTCGCCGATGGAAGACGGAATGATCCATTTCCACGAATTCCTGCGCTCGCGCCTCGATCCGCATCTCTGACCGCCATTGCTAGCGAAGCCCCGGTCCGCCGGGGCTTTGTGTTTTTGCGGGACGCGCCTGCGTCGCTTAAGATGGTCGGAACCGACCGACCACCCAGACCAGCCTCCATGGAATACACCACCCTCATCTCTGTCACCGATCTGGCGAAGTACCGGAACGATCCCGGCCTGGTGATTTTCGATTGCCGGCACGAACTGACCAATGCGGATTTCGGCTCGAAGGCCTACGCCGAGTCGCACATTCCCGGCGCGCGCTTCGCCAGCATTGACAAGGACCTCTCCGGCCCGCCGAACGGGAAGAACGGCAGGCATCCCCTGCCCGATCCCGCCCTATTCATGGATTGGCTTGGAAGCATGGGCGTATCGAATTCGTCGCAAGTGGTTGGATACGATCACGCCGGCGGCGCCTACGGCGCGAGGTTGTGGTGGCTGTTGCGCTGGCTCGGCCATCCGCGCGTAGCCGTGCTCGACGGCGGCTGGCAGGCGTGGACTGCCGCCGGCCAGCCGGTTACGCAGGAGGTTCCGGCACCAAAGCCGGCGCAGTTTTCCGGGAAACCGGACGATTCCAGGGTCGATGCCCGGTATGTGTCCCAGCGCCTCAACTCGGCGGACATGGTGCTGATCGACGCGCGAGCCAGCGATCGTTATCACGGCGAGAACGAAACCATCGATCCCGTCGCGGGGCACATCCCCGGCGCGCTCAATCGTTTCTTCAAGGACAACCTCGATGCGCAGGGCAAGTTCAAGTCGCCCGAGGAACTGCGAGCGGCGTTCAAGCCGCTGATCGGCGGAGCGCCGTCAAAGAAAATCATTCACCAGTGCGGTTCGGGCATCACCGCCTGCCACAACCTGCTGGCGATGGAGGTCGCGGGCATCAAGGGTTCGCGGCTGTACGCGGGCTCCTGGAGCGAGTGGATCGCCGATCCCTCGCGGCCAGTGGCGAAGTAAGCTTCAACGCAGGACGGTGGACTGGATCGCGAACGCCGTCCTCGTCGTCCATGCGCTGTTCGTGGCATTTGTC
>DASVNF010000048.1:0-4480 GCA_036384015.1 Burkholderiales bacterium | reverse complement strand
CCGTCGACGTGCGCGGCGAAATTCTCGAGCTGAAGGACACCATCAACACGATGGTGGACCAGCTCAACGCCTTTGCCTCGGAAGTGTCGCGGGTGGCGCGTGAGGTGGGCACCGAGGGCAAGCTGGGCGGACAGGCGCAGGTGCCGGGCGTCGCGGGCACCTGGAAGGACCTGACCGACAACGTCAACCTGATGGCGGCGAACCTCACCGGCCAGGTGCGCGGCATCGCCAACATCGTGACCGCTGTCGCGAACGGCGACCTCGACCACAAGCTGGTGTTCGAGGCCAAGGGAGAAATCGCCGCCCTGGCGGACACCATCAACAGCATGATCGACACGCTGGCCACCTTTGCGGAGCAGGTGACCAACGTCGCACGGGAAGTGGGTGTCGAAGGCAAACTCGGCGGCCAGGCCAAGGTGCCCGGCGCCGCCGGCCTCTGGCGCGGCCTGACCGACAACGTGAATCAACTGGCGGCGCACCTGACCGCCCAGGTCCGCGCCATCGCCGAGGTTGCGACTGCCGTGGCGCAGGGCGACCTGACGCGATCGATCATGGTCGACGCTCACGGAGAAGTCGCGGCCCTGAAGGACAATATCAACGAAATGATCCGCAATCTTGCCGACACGACGCGCAAGAACATCGATCAGGACTGGCTCAAGACCAACCTCGCGAATTTCAGCCGCACGCTGCAGGGCCACCGCAGCCTGGTTGCGGCGTCGAAGCAGATCCTCACCGAACTGGCACCGCTGGTGAATGCGCAACAGGGCGTGGTATACGTCCGGAACGTCGAGAACGACGACCCCCGGCTCGATCTGGTTGCCGCCTACGCCTGCAATCCGGCCCAGGATCTGCCGGAAACGCTGCGCTTTCACGAGAACCTGATCGGCCAGTGCGCCTTCGAGAAGAAGCGCATCCTCCTGAAGGATGTGCCGGCCGATTACCTTACCGTGCGCTCCGCGCTCGGCGCGTCAGTGCCGCTGAGCGTGATCATCATGCCGGTGCTGTTCGAAAGCGAGGTCAAGGCAGTCATCGAGCTGGCTTCGTTCAGGCACTTCAGCGAGACGCACCTGAGTTTCCTCGAACAGCTCACCGGAAGCATCGGCATCATCTTCAACACCATCGAAGCGACCATGCGCACCGAACATCTGCTGGCGCAATCGCAGTCGCTGACGGTCGAATTGCAGACCAAGCAGGAGGAGCTGCAGCGCACCAACCAGCAACTCCAGGAGAAAGCCACGCAGCTGTCCGAGCAGATGAAGCAAGTCGAGTACAAGGGCAAGGAAGTCGAACTCGCCAAGGCGGCGCTTGAAGAGAAGGCCGAGCAACTGGTGTTGAGCTCGCGATACAAGTCGGAGTTCCTGGCCAACATGTCCCACGAGCTGAGGACGCCGCTGAACAGCCTGCTGATCCTGGCGCAGCTTCTGGCGGAGAGTCCGGCCAGCAATCTCACGCCGAAGCAGATTGAGTACGCCCAGACCATCTACGCCGCGGGCAATGACCTCCTCGCACTTATCAACGACGTCCTGGACCTCGCCAAGGTCGAGTCCGGGACGGTCACATTGAACATTGCGACCGAGCGCTTTGCGGAGCTGCGGGATTACCTGGAACGCGCGTTCCGCCAGGTAGGGCAGGACAAGGGGCTGCAGTTCGGGATATCGATGGACCGCGGACTGCCGTCCGCGATCCGGACGGACGCGAAGCGCCTGCGCCAGATCCTGAAGAACCTGTTGTCCAATGCATTCAAGTTCACGGCCACCGGCGCCGTTTCGCTCGAGGTCGCCATGGTGACGGAGGGCTGGACGCCGGGGCACATGGTGCTCAGCGAGGCCGGGAAAGTTGTCGCATTCTCGGTCGTCGATACCGGCATCGGCATATCGGCGGACAAGCAGCAGATCATCTTCGAGGCATTCCGGCAGGCCGACGGAACCACCAGCCGGCAGTTTGGCGGCACGGGCCTGGGCCTGTCGATCAGCGCCAGTCTGGCGCATCTGCTCGGTGGCGAGATCAAGGTGCAAAGCACGCCCGGCAAGGGCAGCACCTTCACGCTGTACCTGCCCCTTGTCGCCGGCACGAACGGCGGCAACTTCCGCCTTGCCGACAGTTCGTCTGTCGACCCGGTCCGCGGGCCGATGCAGGCTGCTCTCGATGATGTGTCCCAGCTTTCGCAGAACCTCGCAGGGGATTTGCCTCCGATGCCAGTCGGATCGCCGCCCGGTGCCGGCAATGCAGCGCCGGAACTGGCCGGCAGGAAGGTGCTGCTGGTGGACGACGACATTCGCAGCGTCTTCGCGCTGACCAGCGCCCTCGAGCGGCAGGCCATGATCGTGACGCATGCGGAGAACGGCGCGGATGCGATCGAGATGCTGAAGAACAATCCTCAGGTCGACATCATCCTCATGGACATGATGATGCCCGGGCTGGACGGATACAGCACCATCCGCGTCATCCGCGGCCTTGAGCGTTTCCGGAGCGTGCCGATCATCGGGGTCTCCGCCAAGGCGATGAAGGGCGATGGCATGAAGGCCATCGATGCGGGTGCGTCGGACTACATTTCCAAGCCGGTGGACCTCGACAGTCTGCTGGCTCTCATCCGGGCGTCTCTCAGCGGCTAGCGAAGGTCGCGGAGCTCGTGCTCCGGCCGCTCTCGCGCGAATCGCATTCCCGCCGCAGTCGACCCGCACCGGTGATCGCTTTTTCAAGGCGCCCCGTTGCTGCATCGGACGTACAAGGTTCACACACTGTTACGTCATGAATCCACCCATGTAGAGGGCATCCTGCTCCTTTCTATGTGCGCTCGCGCACAGAACGTCTTTCTATCGTTGGGGATAGTTGATACGCGCGACGCTCGAGTCAATAGTCCGATGCCATGCGCGTGCAGCCGCGGTGGCAATGCATTCGCCACAGAGTGGCTCCGACTTTCCATGAGAGGAACAAATGACCGGATTTGCCAGAATTGCCAGCCTACCAGCGTGGTCGGTATTGATGCTGACCGCATTCCTCGCCGCATGCGGCGGCGGAGGGGGGGGAGACGGTGGCGCGGCGGCGCCGAGCCCCGGCACACCTGTTCCCACCGCTCCAGGCGCAGGCTGTGGAGTGGCGTGCCAGGGCAGGGGACCGCAACCGATAGACCTCCAGACAGCGGAACAATTTTCGATCCTGGCGGAAACGGCGATCACGAATATTCCGACTTCGGCAGTGACCGGCAATGTGGGGCTGGGCCCGGCATCGGGTGTCAATATCGAACTGACTTGCGCGGAAGTCACCGGCGGAGTGATCTACACCATGGATTCCGCGGGCTCTCCTTCGTGCAGGCAGAGGAATTCAGCCAACTTGCTGAACCAGGCGGTCGCCGACGGCCATACCGCATGGCACGATGGTCGTCTGCGGCCGACCGATTACACCGACGTGGCGGGAGGAGACATCGGCGGACTCAGTCTTCCTCCCGCGACTTACAAGTGGAACACCGATCTTCGGATACCCGCCAATCTCACGCTTTCGGGCGGCCCGAACGATGTCTGGATCTTCGTGATTGAGCATGACCTCATCGTAGGTTCCGGCGTGCAGGTCTTGCTGGAAGGCGGCGCCCTGCCGCAGAACGTCTTCTGGTTGACGATCGCACTCGATGCCGACGTGGATCTGGGAGCGGGTTCGCAATTCAAGGGCGTAATACTCTCCGAAACCTCCATCGCCATGAGGGCCGGCGCAACGATACATGGCAGGCTGATGGCGGCGACTTCGATCAACCTCGAGCAGAATACGGTTACGCCTCCGTAAGACTCCCGTTCTCGGGAGTGAAGAGGCAAACCGGAGAGAAAAGAATTTCCATGCGGAGCTGAGCCTTTCGCGCTGCGGCTGAAGACGTCGTGGATCAGCGGACGATTCCCCTGTTGCCGCGCCTGGTTCCGGGTGGATTCCGGGCAGACTTGCGTGCACTGTTCGGGGCGTCGAAAGCATCGGGCGGGCGGAACCCGGATTTCGTCACATCCCGCAAACCGATGGCGCCGAGTTCCGGACGGGATTTCGCGTCTTTGTCCGGATCGGTTGCGCCAAGGCTGCTTTTCCATTCCGCACCGGCATTTGGGTCGCGGGCGTCGATTAGCGAGGAGCGCCACGGCGCGAGTTCCGCGGGAACATCCCGCGGGACGCCGATGTCATCCGCGAGTACGTTCGCGGCCGCCACAGCGCAGGCACTCGCCAGACCGGCGAGAGTTGCAAGCAGGTGCTGCATGACGGGCGTAGCCATGTTTGCTCCCGGTCTCGTGCATTGTCCCGACAGTTGCTACCCAATATGCCGGCGTCGTGTTCCGGACAGGATTCGCATATGTGTAGCGGGTACTCCGGGAGCGCACCGTGCGCTGGCGCGCATAAGGCGGAAGAATGCTGCGGCTGTGCCGAATTGCGGTATTTCAGTTGAGCTGCAGTTCGAACTGTCCGGTGCCGCGCTCGACTGCGATCAGGCGCAGCAGGGGAGCGAGCTCCC
>DASVNF010000047.1:0-43746 GCA_036384015.1 Burkholderiales bacterium | reverse complement strand
GCCAGGAGGGCTTCTTCCATCGGCGTCCGGGCATCGAAACCGTGCAACTGGTACAGGTCGATGTGGTCTGTGCCCAGCCGCCGCAGGCTCGCGTCGACGGCCTCGGTCAGATGGAAACGGGAGGAACCCAGGTCATTGGGTCCCGGCCCGGTGCGAAAAGTGCCCTTGGTGGAAATGAGCACCTGGTTGCGCCGCCCCTTGATCGCCTGCCCGAGGATTTCCTCCGCCAGGCCGCCTGAGTACACATCGGCGGAATCGAACATCGTCATGCCGGCTTCGAGGCAGATGTCGACCAGCCTCGTGGCTTCCGCGACGTCGCTGGCGCCCCAGGATCTGAAGAATTCGTTGCCGCCGCCGAACGTTCCGGTGCCGAGGCTCAGTGCCGGCACCTTGAACCCCGTCCCGCCAAGCTGCCTGTATTCCATTTTCATTCCTTTTTTATGACCGTGCCCCATCGTACCGCAGTCCGGCCAGGCTCTTCAGGCGCATAAAAAAAGCATGCCGGGCAAGAGCCCGGCATGCCGTTGACCCGTTGCGCGGACTGCTAGCGCGTCACGGTTTCCTCGATGGCCGCGTCGACCCTGCGGTTCTGGGCACGGCCCGCCGCGGTTCTGTTGTCGGCAATCGGACGGCTGTCGCCGTAGCCCACCGCTTTGACGCGGTCGGCAGACACCCCATGGTCGCGCACCAGCGAGTCCGCAACGGCTTCCGCCCGCTGCTCCGACAGTTTCTGGTTGTAATCGCGGTCACCGGTGTTGTCCGTGTGTCCTTCGATGACCACCGAGCTGCCGGGATACTCGCGCATGAATTTCGCAACTTTGGCGATCTCGTCGGAAAACTCAGGCTTGATGGCCGACTTGTCCGTCTCGAAATTCAGCTTCAGCGTGATGCCGACTTTCTCGGTGAGCCTGGCGGAGCAGCCATCGGCATCCACCCGGGCGCCGCTTGGCGTCGCACTGCACTTGTCCATGTCGTCGGCAACGCCATCGCCATCGCTGTCGCCGATCGCCGTGGTGACGGGCGTGCATCCTGCGGCGTCCACGTTCGAGCCACTCGGCGTGTCGGGGCACCTGTCGGCGGAGTCGAGCACGCCATCGCCATCACCGTCCCCGACGGGCGGACAACCCTGGCTATCGACCCTGGTTCCCGCGGGAGTACCGGGACAACCGTCCAGGGAATTGGCTACGCCGTCGCCGTCCGAATCGATCATGCAGCCTTCCGAGTTGACCTTGGCGCCCGCAGGCGAGACGGAACAACGGTCACGCGAATCGCTCACACCATCGCCGTCGGCATCGCCATCCTGGACGGACGGCGCGGCCGTTGCCGTGCTCGCCGCCGCCTTTGTCATGCCGCCGCCCCAACTCCAGGTCAAGCCGACAAACAGGGAAAGATCCGTTGCGCCGGAATCGAAGCCCTGGTGCGCGTTGACTTCGCCACGCAGTCCCAGGTTGTCGTTGATCGGATGCTTGACGCCGACGCCGACGAGGGCGGTATTGTCGTGCTCGCCAGGCTTGGGGTCCGTGATGCCGGCGCCGAAACTCACGAACGGTGTCCATGCGCCGGGCAGTTCATTGAAATGATAGAGACCGCGGAACCCCAGCAGCGAAATGTCGTTGCCGAGCATCGCCGCCACCTCGGCACCCCAGGTGCTGTTGAAGCGCCCGCCGAAGGTGATCAATCCCGCGGGATCGCTGCCGATGTCGCGCTTGCTTCCCGGATCGATGAAGCCCAGGCCGAGTCCGACTTCCCAGGGCTGTTGCTCGGCAGCGACACCAGGCAGGGAGGCAAGCGCCAGCGCGGCGCCAAGGATTGCGTGCTTGATGGAATAGTGAATCTTCATAACAGCCTCCTGAGGCATGGCGGCGGCGCCCATGCGCGCCGCCGAAGTATTTTCAGGAGATTGGAGAAGGCCGGGCAGGGAAGGTTCAACGCCGGCGCAATGCAGGAATGCGTCGGGAAACTACTGCCAGCAATTCAGTCCGGTTGCCTGCTGCAGGCGCTCCGCGTCGAGGACCAGCGCGCGCCATTCGTTGTTGAGGTAGATGAAGCGCATGGGCATGGCTTCGTAGGCCTCCTGTTCTCCCGGCTGGCGCGCTACGAGGACCAGGTCGAACCCGATCGCGGGACTGGCGTGCCAGCCGCGAAATGTCGGGATGATCCGCTGGCCGCCTTCGCTCAGGCAATGCAGCCGTACGGCTGGACCCTCCTGCCTCAGGGTGGCCAGGATCAGGCCGAACGGCGGATTCAATCCGCTGTTGACGACCAGCAGCCGACTGCGGTCGGCGGACAGGGAAGCCAGGTCGTCTTCCACATGCGCGAACAGCAGCTTGCCGCTGCGGGAATGGACCAGGAAGGCCCCCGGCGAGTCGTGTCCGAAATGGACATCGACCTTGTGATAGCCGGTTTCCTTCAGTCTTCCGGCATAGATGAAGGATTCCTCATCGCCGTCCGCCTCGCTGGTCGCGGGCTTTACCCAATCCCGGAACTGCAACGGCGCGCCGGCGCGCGATGCGATGGTGAGGACTTTTCCTTTCCGGCTGACGCCGCTGCGGCGGTCGGCCATGCGGCGCGCTTCGTCCTTCTTCGATGCGTTGGCGGACATCACGCCCGGATCGCCGCGCCTGACTTCCGCCCTTTCGAGCACCGAAGCGATGGAACCGGTCTGCCTGGTGACCGAATCGATGCTGACCGGCCGCGTGGTGAACTTCAGCCGCCCGCGATCCGAGAGCGCTCCCGAAAGGTCCAGCACCCTCCTGCTGTCGAAGCTGAGATATTCCTCGGCGGCGGCTTGCGGGAGCGCAAGCAGCACGATCAGGGATGCCACGGCCGCGGCCGGCCGCAGCGTCCCCGGCAGATCGTGTTCGTTGCGCGCGCCAGCCATGGTCGCTCCGGAACGATTCCTACTTCATGAGTTCGTATTCGCCGCCGCGCTCTATCGCACGCTTGTAGGCCGGGCGATCGTGGATGCGCTGCAGGAAAGCCATCAGGCGCGGACGGCTCGAATCCAGGCCGCCCCTGGCCACCGACGCTTCCAGGGGAAAACTCATCTGAATATCCGCGGCGGTGAATTCATTCCCGGCGAACCACTCGCTCTTGCCGAGCTCCGCTTCCATATAGTCGAGATTCTGATCGATGCGGGGCTGAATGAACGCAGTCCTCACCCTGGCCTTGATGGCGCGGGCGATGGGTCGCACGAAGAAAGGCATTTTCCCCTTGTCGAGCCGGCCGAAGATCAATTGCAGCAGCAGCGGCGGCATCGCCGATCCTTCGGCGTAGTGCATCCAGTACGAGTAGCGCAGTCTTTCCTGGGAGTCGGGCGGCGGCGCCAACCGGCCCCGGCCGTGGCGGTCGGCCAGATACTCGATGATCGCGCCGGATTCGGCCAGCGTAAGATCGCCGTCCGTGATCACCGGCGACCTCCCGAGCGGATGGACCTTGCGCAGCTCCGGGGGTGCCAGCATGGTATTCGGATCGCGCTGGTACCGCCTGACATCGTATTCAACGCCCAGTTCTTCCAGGAGCCAGAGCACGCGCTGGGAACGGGAGTTGTTGAGGTGGTGGACGATGATCATCGGAGCCTGCCTTCCCGGGATTACGGGCAAGGTTATCCGAGTCCCCCGCTTTGAGCCACCCCCTTTCCGCCCTCCGGCAAGCCGTCAGAGGTGCGAACCCGCATTCAGCATTTACGCGGCAAGCAACGCGGCGGTGCGCTCCTTCGCCCGCACCTGGTCGGTCGACCTGAAGGAGCGTCGCATCCGCGTCAATGCGTCAGTCCCGGAATCATCCCCACCCCGGCGCATGCCCGGCCTGGCATTGGCAGTGAGATGCTCGCGGCAATGCTCGACAGCATTCTCCGGGCCGGGTGGGAACGGCGGACGAAGTCGCGAGGACGATCCTATTTCTGGCCCCGGAAGATAGCAGTTACATTACGGGTATCGAATTGTTCGTCGACGGCGGCATTGCCCAGATCTGAAATGCGGGCCGGAAACCGCCAGGACCGGCTTCCGGCACAGATTACTGCTTTCGGCGCATTACTTTCCCCGGAGGAGCACATCAAATGGCAACCCGTGGTTTCACCGGCCGGCTACGCTCGATGGAAATCGCCCGGCGCCTGCCGCCGGGACAGTACCTGACTGAGGATTTTCCGGTTCTTTCCGCGGGACCGACGCCTCGCGTCAGTACCGGCGACTGGTCGTTCACGCTTAAAGTCGGCCCGAAGGCGGTGGCGAAATGGAGCTGGACGGAGTTCAACGCCCTGCCACAGTCCAAAATGGTGCGCGACATCCATTGCGTGACCAAATGGTCCAAATTCGACACCGCCTGGGAAGGCGTGCTGATCGACGACATCCTTGCTGAAGCCGGCATCGAAGCGGCTACCGGCTTTACGCTTGCGCATTCCATCGACGACTACACGACCAATGTGCCAACCGCAGATCTTGTCGGCGGCAAGGCCATGATTGCACTGCGTTACGCGGGGCTGCCCATCGAGCCGGCCCACGGCGGACCGGCCCGGCTGCTGGTCCCGCACCTGTATTTCTGGAAATCGGCGAAATGGGTCAGTGGCTTGCAGTTCACGGACAAGGATGAAGCCGGGTTCTGGGAATTGCGCGGCTACCACATGTATGGCGACCCCTGGCGCGAGCAGCGCTATACGGACGATCCATGACCATCGCCATGGCGGCTTCCATGCCGGTTCGCTGGCAACAGATGTTGATCGAGGGCATCTCGCATCCGACGCCGAACATCGCCAGCGTACTGCTCAATGGACCCCTGCGGCGGCACGTTGCCGGACAACACGTCGATGTGCGGTTGACCGCTCCGGACGGCTATCAGGCCCAACGCAGCTATTCGATCGCCTCGGCGCCGGGCACGCCCGCCATCGAACTCATCGTCGAAAAACTGGAAGACGGTGAAGTGTCGCCGTATTTTCACGCGGTCGCCCAGGCCGGCGACACGATCGACGTCCGCGGCCCGATCGGCGGACATTTCATCTGGCGGGCGCGGGACGGTGGCCCCCTGCTGCTGGTAGCGGGCGGTTCCGGCATCGCCCCGCTGATGGCGATTGCCCGGGAACGCGCCGCGGTCGCGCCCGGGACCCCCGCACTGCTGGCTTATTCGGCCCGAACCTGGGAAGACATGGTGTTCCGCGAAGAGTTGATGGACATCCAGTCGCGACAGCCGGCGTTCCGGTTCATCGCCATCACGACCCGCGGTCCTGCGCAGCGCCAGGGTGATTTCAACCGGCGGATCGACCGTTCCCTCATGCGTGAAATTCTCACGCGCTGGGGCCGCATGCCTGCCGATGTCTACGTTTGCGGTTCCAATGCGTTTGTTGAAGCGGCAGCGTCCACCCTGGTTGCGGATGGCGTGCCGCCGGGACGGATCCGCACTGAACGTTACGGCGGCCGTGCCTGAGACGGTCAAACGAATCGGCTGCGCGCCTGTCTGACTTCAACCATCGCCACGCTATCCGGATAAACCATGAATACCCTCCACAGATTCGAACTCGCCGTGCCGGTCGCCGCCGTCGACCATATGCTCGTTCCCGCGGATGCGCGTGTCACCGTCGTAGAATACGGCGACTTTGAGTGTCCGATCTGCAAGCAGGCCGCGCCGGCAGTCAAACTCGCGCTGAGCCGCTTCGCCGGCAGGATGCGCTTCGTCTTCCGCCACTTCCCGCTCGAGGAGGTGCATCCGCACGCCTTGCTGGCGGCGGAGGCGGCGGAAGCCGCGGGAGGCCAGGGCAAGTTCTGGCAGATGCACGACCTGCTGTTCGAGAATCAGAGCCACCTGAAACCGAACCATTTGCGCAGCTACGTGGAAAGGCTGGAACTCGACCTGCTGCGCTACGACGCGGACATGGACGATGAGCTCTACCGGCAGCGCGTCCGCGAACATATCGAAGGCGGCAGCCGCAGCGGCGTCCGTGCAACCCCGACCTTCTTCATCAATGGAAAAATTCACGATGTTTCCTACGGCATGCAGCACCTGATGGAAGGCATCGAGGCGGCGCTGAAGAAATAGCGCCCGCCGGACCGGACAGGAGCTCCCATGCCAGCACGATGCACGCACCTCGATTTCGTCAAGACCGGCCTCCCCAACAGCAAAGGGTGCGAGGAATGCCTGGCGATGGGCGACACCTGGGTGCATCTGCGGCTTTGCCGCACCTGCGGGCATGTCGGCTGCTGCGACAGCTCGAAGAACAGGCACGCGACGAAGCACTTCAAGGCCACGCAGCACCCGATCGTCACGTCGATGGAACGCGGCGAGGACTGGAGCTGGTGCTATGTGGACGAACTGGGAATGCTGCTGGACTGAACCGCAAATCAGGAGACGGCTTTTTCCTTCATTTCTTCTCCTTCTTTTCGTGCCGGCTCAGGCTTGCGACCATGGCCAGTAACTTCGTCGGCTCGAATGGCTTGGACAAGTGCGCCTGGTAGCCGGCCTCGATCGAGCGTACGCGATCGTCCGCACGGGCAAAGGCGGTCAGCGCAAGTGCCGGGGTGGTGATGCCCTGGGAGCGCAGCGTGCGCATGAATCCATAACCGTCCTGCCCAGGCATGCCGATGTCGCTGACGATAACGTCCGGCGCGAATGGCCTGACAAGTTGCAGGGCTGCGTCGACCGATTCGGCAAGCGCCGGAATGGCCTCGCAGGAAACCAGGAAGCGCCTGATCAGCTCACGGGCATCGGCCTCGTCCTCGACTACCAAAACCTTGACCCCTCGCAGCTTCAGAGGTTCGAACCCCGCCGCCTGAGGGGTCGCCGACGCGCGCGGCTGGACCGGATCCTGTTCGCTGCTCCTGAGCACGCGCAGGGGAAGCCTGACCACGAAAGTGGCGCCCTGCCCTTCGCCGCTGCTGCTCGCGCGCACCGTTCCGCCATGCATTTCGACCAGGCTCTTCACAATGGAAAGGCCCAGTCCCAGCCCACCGTGCTTGCGCTTGATGGAGCTGTCCGCCTGGCTGAAACGCGAGAACAGATTGGGAAGAAACTCCGGGCTGATACCCTGGCCCGTGTCGGAAACGACCACCTCGACGTCGGAATCCACGCGTTCGACCAGCACCCGCACTATTCCATCCTTCTCCGTGAACTTGATGGCATTCGTCAGCAGATTCCACAATACCTGCTGGATCCGCCCCGGATCGCCGCTCACCAGGGTCGCGCGCGAATCGATGCTGCGTTCCAGACGTATGCCCTTGGCTTCGGCGGCGGGCTGGACCGATTCGATGGCAGCACCGATGATCTCGGGCAAGTCGACCTTCTGGATGTCGAGGCGCACCTTCCCGGAAATGATGCGGCTCATGTCGAGCAGATCCTCGATGAGCTGCGTCTGCAGACGCACGTTGCGATCGATCACGCCGACCGCATGAGACACCGTGGCGGGATCGTCCTTGCCCGCCATCAGCAGCTGCGTCCACCCGAAAATCGCGCTCAGAGGCGTGCGCAGTTCATGGCTGAGCGTCGCCAGGAACTCGTCTTTCACACCGCTCACCCGCTCCGCCTCCTGGCGGGCCGCGCGCTCGCTTTCCAGCAACCTGCGCCGATCCTCGTCGCCCAGCTTCTCGATGGTAATGTCGCGCGTCGTGCCATCGAAACGAACCGGTTGTCCGGTGATGTCGCAGTAGGTCCTGCCGGTCGCATGCACCCAGCGCATTCGACCGTCGGGCGACAGGGTTCTGTACTCGACGTCGAAAATCCGTCCCTGATTCACGCATGCATCCACCGCCAGCCGGGTCCGCTCGCGATCGTCTGGATGCAACAGCGAATAGAAAAGTTCGATGCTGACGTCCTGCACGGAGGGGGGAAGCCAGAAGTGGGACTTGCAGCGTACGTTCCACACCAGCTTTCCGAGCGGCATCTCGCAGTGGAACGTACCGAGCTCGGACGCGTTCACGGCAAGCTCGAGCTGCTGTTGCAGGTCCCGCGCGTGCTGCTCTGCCTGGCGGATGGTATCGATCTGATCCCGTATCTGGTACTGACGGATCCGTCCCCGGATCGCCGATTGCACCGCGCTTACCAGCGAACGCATCGGCGCCGGGCGCTCCAGCAGGATGACGTTCCTGAATGAGTTCATGATCCGCTGGGCTCCGGGCGCGACGGTGGCGCCGCGCATCATCAGGACGACGGGGATTTCGGACCACTGCGGCTGGCGGTTCAGCGCGGAAAGAAGTTCCTCGGCTCCCGCCGCCTTGAACACTTCCTCGGTGAGAAGCAGTGCGCCCGCTCCGAGCGAGAGTTGCCGGCTCACTTCATACAGGTTGCGCAACGCATGACATTCCACGCCGGCCTTGGACAGGATGTCGCAGGTGACCTGCCCGTCCCGGGTCGTGGGAGCGAGCATCAGGACCCGCGTTTCCAGTGCGCCGCGCGGCGGGGTGGAGACCTGCGTCACGGCACTTGCGAGGCTGTTCACTGTAGCGACGCGATTTCGACCGGAGTCCCCGTCAGTATTCCGCGGAACTGCGCGAGAGGCTCGCCGAGCTGGATGCCCGACTTGCTGAAGCGCAGTTCCCGGATGCTTTCTTCGTGGGGACCGCTGCGCTTCTTGACGACCGATATGGCCTTCTTGACCTTGCCGGCGTACTCGAAGAATTTCAGCAACAGCACGGAATCCGCCAGGTAGCTGGTATCCACTGGAGACACCATGGACGTCCCCAGGATGCCGTGCTGTGCCGCGACCATCAACGTGGTGACACCGCGACGCCCGAGATAGGTCAGGAGCTCGTGCAGCTGGTTGACCAGGAATTTTTCGTCCGGCATGGCATTCAGGTATCCGTTCAGGCTGTCGATTACGACGATGCGGGCGTTGTCCTGCTCCACACTCTGCCTGACCAGGCCGACGAACTCGCCGGGCGAAAGCTCCGCGGGATCGATCTGTCGCAGGCTCACCTCCCCCGCAAGCTTTCCTTCCCTGATATTGATGCCGAGCGCCTCGGAGCGCGTTTCCAGCGTCCGCAGGCTCTCATCGAATGCAAAAATGATCGCATGGTCGCCCCGGGCAGCCGCGGCAACCGCATATTGGACGGCGATCGTGGACTTGCCGCAGCCCGCTGGCCCGACCAGCAGCGTGCTCGTGCCGCGCTCCAGCCCGCCGCCCAATAGCGCATCGAGTTCCGCGACGCCGCTCTTGATATTGCCACCCGTGAAAGCCTCCCCGTGTTCCGCGGCAACCAGCCGGGGATACACGACCAGCCCGCCTTTCTGGATCGAGAAATCGTGGAATCCCCCACGATAAGACGCACCCCGCAGCTTGATCACGCGCAGCCGCCTGCGCGCGGCGCCGTACAGCGGCGCATGCTGTTCGAGCGAAATGACGCCGTGTGCGATGCTGTGGAGCTTGAGATCGCCGGCTTCCGATGTCAGGTCGTCGAGTAGCAGAACAGTGCATTTCCTGCCGATGAAAAAATTCTTCAGGGCCAGGATCTGGCGCCGGTAACGCAGAGAAGCCTGCGCCAGCAGCCGCATTTCGGACAGCGAGTCGAATACGACCCGGCTCGGATTCGCGCGTGACACCGCCTCCAGAACCTTTTGGGTGGTCAACGCCAATTCGACTTCGGAAGGCGAAAACATCGTGATCTGCGAATCGCCATCGAGATCCGACTCGTCGGCGACCATTTCCATTATGTCGATGCCGTCCAGCGACCAGCCATGGGACTGCGCGCCGGCCACGAGCTCTTCCCGGGTCTCGGAAAGCGTGACGTAAAGGCATTTTTCCCCGTTCCTCACACCTTCGCGAAGGTATTGCAGCGACAGGGTTGTTTTCCCGGCGCCCGGATCGCCCTCCAGCAAATAGAGCCTGCGGGCCAGAAGCCCGCCGCCCAGAATGTCGTCGAGGCCGGCGATTCCCGTGCGGGAACGCTCGATTTGATGGTCTTGCTCCTGCATTGGTCTCCCTTTCCTGGGGTGACCCCCGTACGTATTTTTTTTGCCGGCATCCATTGCTTTCTGGCCGGAGGGAATCCGGCACGGGCCCACTTCGAATGCTTTCGCATATTCGCCCGGCATGGTGCGGCGGGCGCGCCGGTCGATCCGGCCCGTCCTGGATGCATGGACCGCGCCGCATCAGAATAAGTTTCCGAAAAATGGGACCTGTCCGTTATGGCAGATAGAACTTTTCGCCGGTCGGGCAGCGCGCATCCCTCATCTTTCCCCTGTCGGCTTTTCCCTTTAACCTTCCTCCCCGGGAGGAGGAACCATGAGCGGATTCGCAGAATACGAAAAATACGACGCATTGGGCCTGGCGGAACTGGTAAGGAACAAGGAAGTGGCACCCGAAGAATTGCTCGAAGCAGCGATCGAGCGGGTGGAGGCGCGCAACCCGGCGGTCAACGCCGTGACCATGAAGCTCTACGATTACGGTCGCAAGGCAATTGCCGACGGCCTGCCGGGCGGACCCTTCCGGGGCGTCCCTTTCCTCATGAAGGACCTTACGTCGCCGGTGGCTGGCGTGCGCATGACCAGGGGATCGAAGTTCTTCGCGGACACGCCGCCTTCACCCGCCGACAGCGAGCATGTGAAGCGCCTGAAGAAAGCCGGCCTGGTTATTTTCGGGCGTACCAATACCTGCGAGCTTGGCCTGTCCCTGACCTGTGAACCGCAACTGCACGGCCCCACGAGAAATCCCTGGAATCCGGCGCACATCTCGGGCGGATCGAGCGGCGGCGCGGCGGCGGCCGTCGGCGCGCGCATGCTGCCGATGGCGCATGCATCGGACGGCTTCGGTTCGATCCGCGCGCCCGCGGCCTGTTGCGGTCTCGTCGGGCTCAAACCCACCCGCAGCCGCAACACCTTTGCACCGTTCGCGGGGGAAGGACTCGGCGCAGTCTCAACCGAGCACGCGGTCAGCCTCACGCTGCGGGACACGGCCGCTTTGCTCGATGCAACCCGCGGTGCCGGTGACGGCGATCCTTACGTTGCACCGCTGCCCGCGCGCCCATTCCTGCAGGAAGTCGGCGCGAACCCGGGCAAGCTGAAAATCGCCTGGACCGCCAGGGCGCCGAACGGCGCGAAAGTCGATCCGGAATGCCTGCGCCTGCTCGCGGAAACCGTGCAACTCTGCCTGGATCTCGGGCATCACGTCGAAGAACGCGACCCCGAAGTCGACGGGGCCGCGATGGTGCCGACTTTCCTCACGCTTGCGTCGGCAAACACGGTCGTCAACCTCGCAGGCCATCCGACCGCTGGCAGGCCGGCACGTGAAGGCGAAGTGGAACGCATCACCTGGCTCACTGCGAAAATGGGTGAAAACATAAGCGCGCCGGACTATGTACGCGCCACGCAGGCGGCGCACCGGCTCGGCCGCCAGATGGCGGCCTTTCATGCGGAGTGGGACGTACTGCTGACGCCCGGGCTTGCGTCGCCCGCGGTCAGGCTTGGCTGGCTGGACATGATGCTGGACGACTTCGAGGAATACTGGCGGCGCGTTTTCCATTTCTCGCCGTTCACCGTCTGGTTCAACCTGACCGGCCAGCCGGGATTGATGCTGCCGCTCGGCCAGAGCGCCGGCGGCCTCCCGCTTGCGGTGCAACTGGTCGGGCGCTACGGCGACGAAGCCACGCTGCTGCGCCTCGGGTCGCAGCTCGAGGCGGCGCGTCCGTGGATCGGACGCAAGCCGCCTCTCGCCGTCTAAAGCCTGCCGCGCACCACGAAGATACCGTGGTGCGCAGTAAGATTTAGTCGTCGGCAGGCAAGCTCGCGTGGATGGCGCCGCGGTCAAGCCCGGACAGGGTGGTGTTGCCGGACAGGGCCAGCGCGAGGTCGATCTCGTTGCGCAACAGGTTCAGCGCCTGGTCCACGCCGGCACGGCCCTTGGAGGCCAGCCCGTACATGTAGGGACGGCCGATCATGCAGGCCTTCGCTCCGAGCGCGATCGCCTTGAACACATCGGTACCGCGGCGCACGCCGCCATCCAGCAGGATTTCGGCGCGCCCTGCCACCGCATCCACCACGCCAGGCAGTGCCGAGATCGCCGAGCGGACGCCGTCCAGCTGGCGCCCGCCATGGTTCGAGACGATCAATGCATCCGCGCCATGGTCGACCGCCGCCTTCGCGTCGCCGGGATCGAGGATGCCCTTGAGGGCGACCGGTCCGCCCCAGACCGACTTTGCCCACTCGATGTCCTTCCAGGTCACCGACTGGTCGAACTGGGAATTGACATAGCCCGCTATGGTGAACAGCGAATTCTGTCCGGGCTTTACCAGGCTGGCGGGCACGACTTTCGGACCGGTCAGATAGCGCCATACCCATCCGGGACGCGTCGCGAAATTGAGCAGGTTGGAAATGCGCAGCGTGGGCGGAATGGTCAGGCCATTGTGGACGTCGCGGTCGCGCTGGCCCTGCATCGCCAGGTCCACGGTCAGGACCAGCGCCGAACAGCCGGCGGCCTTCGCTCGCTCGATCAATTCACGCGACATGCCGCGGTCGCGCATGACGTAGAGCTGGAACCAGAATGGCGCTTTCGACACCTTGCGGATGTCCTCGACGGTCGAGGTCGACATCGAGCTGAGGCAGAACCCGGCGCCCGCTCCCGTAGCGGCGCGCGCCGCCTCGAGCGCGCCGTCCGGCCAGAACAATCCCGTCATCCCCGTCGGCGACAGGATCAGCGGCAAATCGAATTTTTGTCCCATCACAGTCACGGACTGGTCGCGTTTCGTAACGTCGCGCAATACGTGCTGGGCGATGGTCCAGCGGCTGAAGTCTTCCTGGTTGGCGCGCATGGTCGTTTCGTTCTGCGCGCCGCCGTCGATGTAGTCGAACAGGACACGAGGCAGGCGCTTGTACGCCAGGCGGCGCAGGTCTTCGATGTTGGCAATGGCCGTCATGGTGGATTTCGCGAACCGGAACGTTGATCGAACGATGGTGCCGGCGCTCCCAGAAGCGCCGCCGCGCATTTTACCTGCGCGACGACGCAGCGGCGCACGATGTGCATCAGGCGGGAGCCAGCGAACGCGTAAGGTACTATTCCCCGGAACCAGCCAGCCTCTATTCCACTCTACCGGGCTCATGGAAACTTCCACCGTCAAGCGTTACCTGCCCTGGGTCGTCGCCACGGCCCTGTTCATGGAGCAGCTCGACTCCACCATCGTGAATACGGCCATCCCGGCGATGGCTGCGAGCCTGCAGGTCGCACCGCTGAGCCTCAAGGCCGTCGTCACCAGCTACATCCTCAGCCTGGCGGTCTGCATTCCCATCAGCGGGTGGATGGCCGACCGCTTCGGAACGCGACGCGTATTCTCGGCCGCCGTGATGCTGTTCACGTTTTCCTCGGTCCTGTGCGGCATCTCCACGAATGTTCCGATGCTGGTGGCGGCGCGCATCCTGCAGGGCATCGGCGCGGCCATGATGATGCCCGTCGGCAGGCTGGCGATCATCCGCACCTATCCGAAATCGGAACTGCTCATGGCGATGAACTTCGTCATCATCCCGGCCCTCATCGGCCCGCTGCTGGGTCCGACGGTAGGCGGCCTGATCGTGCACTGGCTGTCGTGGCGGGAGATATTTTTCGTCAACGTGCCGGTCGGCCTGGCTGCGCTGTACCTCATCCACCGCTACATGCCGGACTATCGCGGCGACTCGCCGCGCCCCCTCGACATCGTCGGGCTGGTCCTGTTCGGCAGCGGCATCGCGCTGCTCTCCTGGCTTCTGGAAATCTTCGGCGAACACAACATCGACACGACTTCGGCGGCCATCCTGTTGGTGATCTCCATCGCCCTCCTGGTGGCCTATGTCCTGCATGCCCGCCAGGCCGAATTTCCGTTGCTTCGCCTCGCCCTGTTCCGGGTGCGCACGTTCCGGGTTTCCGTTGCCGGGGGGTTCATTACCCGCCTCGGCATTGGCGGCCTGCCCTTCCTGCTTCCGCTGTTGTACCAACTGGGCATGGGCCTGCCAGCGTGGCAGTCGGGCCTGCTGATGATGCCCGCCGCGGCCGCCGCGATGGGCATGAAGCTCATTGCGCCGCGGGTGCTCGGCCGCTTCGGGTTCCGGCAGGTGCTGGTCGTCAACACGCTGATGATCGGCCTCACGATAGGCCTGTTCTCCCTGGTAACGTCGGCAACACCGGTGGGGCTGATCGTGTGCCTGGGCTTGTCGCTGGGATTTTTCAACTCGCTGCAGTTCTCCGCGATGAACTCGATGGCGTATGCGGATACCGAAGCGCGCGATTCGAGCATGGCCAGCACCATCGCCAGTTCCATGCAGCAACTGTCGATGTCCTTCGGACTCGCATTCGGCTCGCTGATCGCCGCCTGGTACCTGGGTAATGCACCGCAGACCGACAGCGCCGCCGTCACCGGCGCCCTGCACTACGCCTTCCTTACGCTGGGCATGCTTACGGCCCTGTCCTCGCTGTCCTTCTGGACGCTGCGCGCCGATGATGGCGCCAGTGTCAGCCGGGGCGGACTGAACGACGCCGCCTGAAGATGCGCTTGCGGCGATCCGGCCCCTTCCCCTGGGCTCAGAAGCTCGCTTTGGTTTTCAGCAGGAACTGGACCGAATCGATGCTGGGATCCGCGTTGAGCGGAAACGCAACGTCGGCGTGCAGGATATTGCCGAAGGCCGAGCGCGCGCTGAGCAGGCGCAGGCCGAAGCCGACGTCGCTGAGCCAGCCGGGATTCGCCGTGTTCTGGATTTCACCGCCCCAGGCCCGGCCCACGTCGACAAATATCGCACCCCCGACGCGGAACAGGCGGAACGGATACCAGTCCGTGTAGGCGCGCTCCTCGAATGTCAGCAAGACACGCCGCTCCCCGCTTTGATACCGCAGCGGGTAGCCGCGCAAACCGCTGTCGCCACCGAGCAGGAGCAGATCGCCGATTTCGGGATTGCGAATGGCCTGGGCGGACGCGGCCGCATAGAACAACGTCCGCGGTCCCTGCGGCCGATAGTAGCGTGACGAACCGCTCACCAGCTGGCGTTCCCCCTGCCCGTCGCCATATTGTCCCGAGAGTGACGCCGATAACTGCAGATTATGGTCGCCGGAGAACGCGTAGCCATTGCCCACGTTTGCGGAGTAGAGCCAGAGATCCCGCGTGGATCCCAGGCCGGTGAAGGCATGCCCGATCTGCAGGCGGGAATAGAACCCGGTCAGGAAGTACTCCGTGCGTTCAATGAGGTTCCGGTTCTTGAACTTTTCAAAGCTGTCTTCGATGACCTCATAGCGCAGGAACGGCCCGACCAGCGTCTGGTCGTCCGGAATCGATGATGGCGCGGTTCGATCGGGTTCAATGGCGTAGGCGTCATCCTGATAGGACAAGCCCAGGGTGTAACGACGCGTCCAGCCTTCGGCGAGGCCCCGCGACCAGCCCCCGAAGGCCTCGGCCGAATCCTGCTTGTGCCGGTATTGGCCGACTATGTCTCCACCGTTGTAGATCGAGTCGATGCGATCGAACTTGCCGGCGCTGACCCCGGCGGCCCAGCGGGTGTCCAGTGCGTAGAAGGGCCGGGCGACTTTCACCGCCTGACTGCTGCCGTCATCCAGTTCGGCAATGGCGTAGCTGATCTCTGTCCAGCCGTCGAAAGCGTGGTCGGTGGAAACATTGAACTCCGTGCCGGAGCGGTCGACATCCGAGGTGCGTGAAATGCCGATGGCAACGCCGGTTCCGAGGAAGTTGTATTCCTGCAGCGAAATGCCGCTCGAATTGACGCCACCCGAACGGCTGAAACTCACGCCCGGGTCCAGCGTCCAGGTATCCCGCGTTCGCACTTCGATGTCCACGACACCGTCGTGCACCGCGATAGGCCGGATGCTGACATCGTAGATATACCGGTTGCCCCGGAGCAGGCGTTCGGATTCCTCGATCAGGCGCACTGACAACGGTTCGCCGCTCCTGAACAACAGCGTGCGCTTTATCACGCCCGGTTTCGTACGGATATGCAGCTTGTTCGCCAGCCGGAACAGGGCGTTGTCTTCCTTCGGATCGTCCAGGTCGAAGATGTTGTCCGTCACGACCCGGATCTCGCCAATGACGGCGCCTGCTTCCTGGAGCTGGAAAAACGCGGGATTGGTTTCTGCCGAATCCGGCTCGGCCGCCATGACATGCAGCGAAGCCGGGCAAAGCAGGGCAAGCGCCACGGCCAGCCGGCGCATGGCCCCGCGCCGGCTCGCGCCGGCCGGAGCCGGTTCAGGTGCCGTTTTCAGCCCGGGCTGCGAGGACCCGGTCGATGCGCCCGGCCCGGGTCCGTTCCGTGCGGCTGCATGCCTGGAAGATATCGAGTGCGGGATTGTAGACCGCGGTGCTGACATTCAGCATCCCCAGCACGGAGTGGAAGACGTGATCATGCGAGAATGGCTGGCCGGCGCGTGCGGCGAGGCATTTTTCATCGACATGGAAGCGTGAGAGAAAACCGTCCGACAGCCATAACATGAGCGGCACATGGCGTTGTTCGATGGGCGAAATGATGTATGGCGCCCCATGCAGGTACATGTTCCTTTCGCCAAGCGACTCGCCGTGGTCGGAGAAATACAGGAACGCGGTGTCGACGCCGGCTTTCGCGCTGCTGTCACGCAGGATGTCAATTGTCTTGCTGAGGAAATAATCGGTGTAGAGAATGGTGTTGTCGTAAGCGGCGACGATGTCCTGCGTTGGACATCTCTCGAGGTTGCTGGTTCTGCATGCCGGCTCCCACTTGCCAAATCCTTCCGGATAGCGTTTCCAGTATGCGGGGCCATGGCTGCCCTTCTGGTGCAATACGATTACCAGGTCGTTCCGCGCCTCGCGAATGATTTCCGGCAGATTGTCCAGCAGGCGCTCGTCGTAGCATTCCTCCTGGTTGCAGAACGGATTGCCGGCTGCGGGAACCGACACATCCTCGTATCGGACGCGATCGCAAACGCCTTTGCAGCCGGAGTTGTTGTCCCGCCACATCACGTCGAATCCGGCATGGGACAGGACATCCAGCAGCCCCTGCTGGCTCTTCGCCCTGCCCTCGGAATAGTTCTGGCGACCCAGGACGGAGAACACACAGGGAACCGACACCGCGGTCGAGGTTCCGCACGATGAGACGTCGCTGAAGTTGATCAATCCCCGCTGCCTTGACAGAAGCGGGTTGGTTTCGCGCTCGTAGCCGTTGAGGGAAAAATTCATGGCCCTCGCGGTTTCACCAACCACGATGACGGTTATGGACCGCCCCGCACGACCCGCCCACGCGGGACCCTTGATGGCATCCGTGCCGACGGCCGCCACGACCGGAGGGCGGCGCTTCTTGCTGAGGTACCGGGTCGTCGCATAGAGATAGTTGGCGGGCGCCACCAGGTATCGCAATTCGCCGTGCTCGCGAAATGTCGGCGCATAGGTCTTGTAGTTCACCACCAGCGTCCCCACCGCCACGACCAGCGAAACGGCCACGATCGAGGACTTCGCAAGCAGGTTTCGAATGAGCGGAGGAGCATCGAGCCGGACGCGCCACAGCAAGACGGAAGGCAACAGCCCCAGCAGGAGGACCGTTACCACCAGGTTCCAGTTACCCAGTTCCGCAGCCTCGCGCACGTCGGTTTCGAATACGTTCTGCATCATGGCAGCATCGATGGATACACCGTACTGGTTCATGAAGTACGCGGCCAGCGACGTGGCGATGAACAGGAAGGTGAGTAACGGCTTGAGCACCGGCCGGAAGGCGACCAGCGTCAGCAGCGTATTGAGAACCAAAACGAGAATCAGGAAGGTAGCCAGGTAAAGCGGGATGTTGCCGAACTGGAAGCCGCCCGTGGCATCGACGAACGTCTTCCAGAAGCGCAGATTGCAGGCGAGGACGAAGAAGACCGAGGCCGCCAGCGTGCAGGCGGCGACGTTCATTTGTTGCGTGAGTCTCATGCTGGCAGGGCCTCCGGAGGCTGGGTGCCTGCGGATCCGGGCCGCGTTCGAAGCTGGCGCGGGAGATTCGCGAGTTGCCCGGAAATCCGGCAGGCAAGTGCCGGCGGACAATCCGCCAGGCTCCCGCCAGCCTATCGGCGCGGGAGTCAGGATCCCGTCACGAAAGCGTTAGGATTTTGTTAAGCCCGGCGGGAAATCGATGGTGAACGCCGTGCCGCCGGCCGGCCGGTCGTTCACCCGAAGCGTCGCGCCCAGGTGCTCGCAGATGCGCTTGACCAGGGCCAGGCCGATACCCGATCCGGCGGAGTCGGCCGCACCGTAGACCGGCAAATTGCTCGCCAGCCTTTCACGAACCCCTTCCGGAAGGCCCGGACCGGTATCCTCGACCGTGACCGACTGCCTGGACGCGCGGATGGTGACGTTGCCTTTAGCGGTGTACTGGCAGGCGTTGCGGACCAGGTTGCCGATCGCGGCGGCAAGCAATTCCCGGCGGGCGAACACTGCCGGGTCGCCCTCGACGAACGACTCGAGCGAGACCGGCTTCCCGCCGCACAGCCGGCGGCCGCTCTCGATTTCCTTTTCGATGACCGGGCCGAGGCGGGTTTCCGGTGCGTCGATCAGTTCCGGCGCGCGTGCCAGCAGCAGCAGCACCGTGACGAATTCACCTGCCTCCTTTGCCGCCCTCAGGATGCGGTCCGCCGGCGCATTGAGGCCCGGCTGGCCCGCGGTGCGTTCCACCAGGATTTCAGCGGCGCCAATGATGATCGTAAGCGACGTGCGCAATTCATGGCTCACGTCCCCGGTGAAAAAACGCTCGCGCACGAGGAATTTCTGCAACTCCGTGGTCCGCGCCGAGAACGCCCGCGCCAGCACGCCCAATTCATCCCTGCTCTTCAGCAATGGCAGTTCGGCCGTCGAATCCCTCGCCATCACGGCCTCCGCCAACGTCGAAATCGGCCCCACGAACCGTCGCCCGATATACCGGCCCAGCACGATGGACAGGATCAGCAGCGCGCCGAGCCCGGCGGCGACGATCGAGTAGACGACGGCCTCGATTTTCTCGTAGTCGCTTTCCCGGTCGACGGCCACGAAATCCCCCGCGGCATCCCTGCCTACGAAAAGGCGCAGGTCGACGCCATCCACGCTCTTTTCCTGGACACCGGGTTCCAGGCCGCGCAACGAAACCGGAATGGATTCTCCATGATAGAAAATGACGCCGGCCGGCATTTCGACGGGCAAGCCGGCGATATGCCGGGGCGAAGCCCAGGAAACCACGCTTTTCAGGCGCTGGTCGACAAGGCGCTCTTCGATGCCTTCCACGGCCACGATTGCGATGACCGTAAAGAGCACGCAGGCGGCGATCGCGAACATCAGGTAGGCCACGGTGAGGCGCCGCTGCAGGGACTCCTGCTTACTCAGCTCATTCATCGCCAGCGACCAGCCGGTAGCCGATGCCCTGCACGGTTTTCAGCATCGCGGATGCCTGCACCTTGTCGAGTGCCTGTCGCAAGGCGTGAATATGGGTGCGCAACGCGTCGCTGTCCGGACGATCGTCACCCCAGATTTCGGATTCCAGGACTTCGCGCGTCACCACCTTGGGTGATTCGCGCATGAGGCAGCCGAGGATGCGGTATCCGGTTTTGGTCAGGGTAAAGGGCTGGCCTCCCCGGTCCGCTTCATAGGTCCGGGTGTTGAAACCCAGGTCGCCGACGCGCAACACCAGCTCCGGCCCGGCGCTCCTGGCACGGCGCGCCAGGGCCTTGATGCGCGCCTCGAGTTCGATCATCGAGAAGGGCTTGACCAGGTAATCGTCGGTTCCGCTTTCGAAACCGGCAACCTTGTCTTCGACCGTATCGCGCGCGGTCAGCATCAGCACGGGAGTGGACTTCTTCAGGTCGGTGCGGATTTTCTGGCATAGCGTGAGGCCGTCCATCCCGGGCAGGCCCACATCGAGTATCAGGACGTCATAGTCGTTCTGGGCCGCCAGGGCCAGGCCGGCGTAGCCGTTGGCCGCGAAATCGAGCGCATAGCCGAGCGGCTCCAGGAACCCTGCAAGGTTTGCGGCGATGTCCGGATTGTCTTCGATGATCAGCACGCGCATGGGCTGGTGGGGCGGCGGAAAGCGCCGCGCGATCCAGCCCGGAGTGTATCTTTCTTTTGGCCGGCAATCGTCCCCGCACAACGGGCTAGTGTCCTGTTCCGCTAATTCGTGGGATGAATCGCAAACTTTCGAAGGCGGTCGCTTTGCCCAGGTGACCGCAGTCCAATAACGATCGGAAAACCCGCGAAATCGGTGTCAGGCAAGGCGCGAGTCCTCGACAGCGGCAGGGGCCGGCGAAACGTGGAGCAGGGATCGCTGCAGGGTGGAAGAGGGCCCCCGAGTTTTCTTCGGGGATCTGACCCCGGAAGCGATCGAGGGCGGCGGAGCGATCCCTTGTGCGTCTGATCTCAGGTCGCATCCCCAAATGCAGTTGGGGCCCCTGCTCCGCCTCGACAGCCGCCCCGCTTGCGGGGATGCGACCGTGGAGCTGGCCAATGCGCGCCATCCGCCCTCCGACGCGCACGGCGAGGACTCGTAACGCGGCATGGCGCCGATTCTCGTCGGGTTTTCAGCCACGAATCAGCGGAACAGGACACTAAAGCCGGGCCGCCAGCTCCCGCGTGAGTTGCGCGGCAGGGATCTCCTTGCAGCCGCTCGCATTCTGGCCCGACCACAGCGGGGAAAAATCCCCGGAGCCTTCGGCTTCGGCCTTTGCCCGCAGCGGGACGATGGCGGACGTCGCCAGCGGAAAAGCCGGCGGCAGGCTGCTCACGGGGCCGAGTTCCCGCATCACCCTGTTCACGATCCCGCGCGCGGGCCGCCCGGTAAAAAGGTTCGTCAGCGCGGTATGGCGCGCGCTTTCGCCCTTGAGTGCCTTGCGATGCACGGCGGTGATGGTGGCTTCCGGACAGAGGAGATAGGTCGTGCCGATCTGCACGCCGGCGGCGCCCAACGCCATCGCCGCGGCGATGCCCCGCGCATCGGCAATTCCGCCGGCGGCAATCACGGGAATCTTCACCGCGCGCACAACCTGGGGCAGCAGGGAAAAAATCCCCACCTGGGTGCTCAGGTCGTCGGACAGGAAAATGCCGCGATGCCCGCCGGCCTCGAGGCCCTGCGCAATGACCGCATCGATACCCTGCGCTTCCAGCCAGCGCGCTTCATCGACCGTCGTCGCCGAGGAAATGATTTTCGACTTCCAGGATTTGACCCGGGCCAGCAGATCCGCGGGCGGCAGTCCGAAATGGAAGCTCACCACCGCGGGCCGGTATTGCTCCAGAACGTCCGCGAACTCCGGTCCGAACGGCGCGCGCCCGGGCCCCGTTGCGATGCCGGCCGGATCGATGCCGAACTGCTTGTAGTAGGGACCGAGCGCAGCACGCCAGGCGAATTCGCGCGCCGCATCGGCAACCGGTTCGGCATGGCAGAAGAAATTCACGTTGAACGGTTTGCCTGTCTGCGCCTTGATTGCATCGAGTTCCTTGCGCAATCCGTCCGGCGTCAGCAGCGCGCACGGCAAGGAGCCCAGCCCGCCCGCGTTGGAAACGGCGATCGCCATGGCGCTCGCCTGCGCCCCGGCCATGGGCGCCTGGATGATCGGCAATTCGATGCCCAGCCAGTCGTTCAGCTTCATGCCTTGATCGCTTTCGCTACCGGCTTGTCTTTCCCGGCGAGCCTGCCCTGCACGCCGGCAATCAGCTCGATTGAGCGCAGCCGCGCATCCTGGTCGTGGATATGCGCCGTCACCATCAGTTCGTCTGGCTTCAGGTCGTCGATGAAAGCCCGTAGCCCGCGCTCCACCGTGTCGGGCGACCCGACGAAGGATACGGCGAGTGATCGCCCGACCATTGCTTTCTCCGCCGGGGACCAGTAGCTGTCGATGTCATCGATTGGCGGAGGAACCTGCCCGGGCCGGCCGCGACGCAGATTGATGAACGATTGTTGTTGTGAGGTGAACTGGCGCAACGCCTGGGCATCGGTATCCGCTGCCAGCACGTTGGCCCCGAGCATCGCGTAAGGCCGGTCCAGCTGCCTGGAGGGTTCGAAGCGGGCGCGATAGAGGTCGAGCGCCTGCCGCATCATGTCCGGCGCGAAATGCGAAGCAAAAGCGAACGGCAGTCCGAGCGCCGCCGCGAGTTGCGCACTAAACAGGCTCGAACCAAGCAGCCAGATTGGAACCTCCAGGCCTTCCCCTGGCACCGCCCGGATGTGCAGTCCGGGATCCGCGGCTTCGAAATAGTGCTGCAGCTCCTGCACGTCCTGGGGGAACTGCTCGGCGCTATCCTCCATGGTCCGCCGCAGGGCGCGGGCGGTCAGCATGTCGGTGCCCGGCGCCCGGCCCAGGCCCAGGTCGATGCGGCCGGGAAACAGCGAGGCCAGGGTACCGAATTGTTCCGCGACGACCAGCGGAGAATGATTCGGCAGCATGATGCCGCCGGATCCGACACGGATGGTCCTGGTGCCGCCCGCCACGTGGGCAATGACGATCGAAGTCGCCGCACTGGCGATCCCCGGCATGTTGTGATGTTCCGCCAGCCAGTAACGCACGTATCCGAGCTTCTCGGCGTGCTGCGCCAGTTCCAGCGTGTTGCGCAGGGCGACCGTCGCGGATGCTCCACTGGGTATCGGTGAAAGATCAAGGATCGAAAACGGAATCATGGATGAACTCCCATCACGGCGTCGGCCCGAAGCTTCCCAGATAGTCCGCCTTGCCGATTTCCACTCCATTGTGCCGCAGGATCGCGTACGAGGTCGTGACATGAAAGAAAAAATTGGGTAACGCGAAGTCCAGCAGATAAGACTGGGCGGTGAAGCGCACTTCGCCGCCACGCAGCCTCATCGTAACCGGACGATCGTCGCCCCCATCGATCTGCGCGGCATCCACGCCCTGCAAAAAGGCAATGGTCTTGGCGATGCGCTCATGCAGTTCCGTGAATGTCGCCTCGGTGTCGGCGTAGCTCGGAATGCCCGCGCCGGCGAGCCGTGCCGCGCAGCCTTTCGCCGCATCGCTGGCCGACTGGATCTGGCGCGCCAGCGGGAACATGTCCGGCGCCAGCCGCGCATTGATGAATACCGAGGGATCGATCTTCTTCGCCTCGGCATGGACGGCGGCCTTTCCCAGGATGGCGGAAAGGTTGTTAAGCGCACGGACGAAAACCGGCACGGATGCCTGATACAGGGATAAGGTCATTCTGTTTCTCCATAAGTGAACGCAGCATTGTGCGCGCCTTTGGCGGCATGCACCGGTCAGAATGTCGGATGCGTTAGTAACTTGCATAATAATAGTCACTCGGCTATCCTGCCGGCATGCAACGCAAGAGTTTCGGCAAAATGCAATGTCCCGTCGCCCGCGGCCTGGAGCGCGTCGGCGAGTGGTGGAGCATACTCATCATCCGCGAAGCCCTGCACGGGATGACGCGCTTCGACCAGTTCCAGGAAAACCTGGGCATCGCGCCCAACATGCTGACCCGGCGCCTGGCCGGACTGGTCAAGGCCGGCGTCCTCGAAAAACGCCGTTACAGCGATCGGCCGCCGCGTCATGAATATGTGCTGACGGAGTGCGGCCGGGATTTCCAGCCCGTCATCATCGCCATGCATGCCTGGGGCAACCGGCATTTCGCCCCCGAAGGCCAGAGCGTAATCCTGGTCAACGCGCGCACCGGCAAGCCCGCGGATCCGGTGCTGGTGGACCGCAACAGCAAGCGGCCGCTCGCGGATTCCGATTTCCGCGTTGCCGCCGGACCAGCGGCGGCCGAACGCACCCGGCGCAAGCTGGCCTCCAGCGCATGGGGCATTGCCGCAGATCCGCCGGTCGGGGGAAAGCGCAAGGCGCGCAAGACGCAGGCGCCGGCATGAATTCCGCCATTGCCGCAACCGCCGGCGGATCCCTGCCGCCCGCCGCCAATTCTCGGGAAGGGATGAATCCCCGCACCCGCCTGCTCCTCGAAGGGCGCATCATTCCCACGCTGCTGCTGCTCGCCTGGCCCAACCTCCTGGTGATGCTTGCCCAGGCCTCCACGGGACTCGTCGAAACCTGGTTCGTATCGCGCCTCGGCACGGACGCGCTCGCAGGCATGGCGCTGGTGTTCCCGGGCTTCATGATGATGCAGATGCTTTCGGCGGGCGCCGTGGGCGGCGGCATTTCCTCGGCGGTTGCGCGCGCGCTCGGCGGCGGACGCCGCGAGGATGCGGACGCGCTCGTGCTGCACGCGATCATCGTCAATCTTGCGCTCGGCGCGATATTCTCGGTGCTGGTGGTACTGTTCGGCCGCGCGCTTTACAGTTCCATGGGCGGCGCCGGCGCCTCCCTGGAAGCAGCGCTGCTGTATTCGAACGTGGTCTTTGCCGGCGCCTGGCTGGTGTGGCTGATGAACGCGCTGGCCAGCGTGCTGCGCGGCACCGGCAACATGATGGTGCCGTCGGTCGCGATCTGCGCCGGTTTCGTGCTCCTGGTGCCGCTGTCCCCGGTGCTGATATTCGGCTTCGGCCCGATCCCCGCCATGGGCATTGCCGGCGGCGGCATCGCCGTCGTGATCACCATTGCGCTTTCCACGGCCGCCATGGCCTGGCACCTCTGGTCCGGGCGCAGCGTCGTGCGGCCGAAGTTCGCCCCGCTGCGCAAAGCGCTGTTCGTCGACATCCTGCGCGTCGGCGCGGTCGGTTCGGTCAGCACCCTGCAGACCACGCTCGTCTTCATGCTGACCACGGCATTGGTCGGCGCGGCAGCCGGGCCGGGTGCCGTCGCCGGATACGGCACCGGCGCCCGTCTGGAATACCTGCTCATCCCGCTCGTCTTCGGCCTCGGCGCGCCGCTGGTTGCACTGGTCGGCACCAACATCGGCGCGGGCCAGCAGGCGCGTGCGTTGCGGATCGCGCTGACCGGCGGTGCGATCGCCTTCATCCTCGCCGAAGCCGTCGGCCTCGGCGCGGCGATCTGGCCCGAGGCCTGGCTCGGACTGTTCGGCAGCGATGCGCAGATGATCGAAACCGGCAGCGCCTACCTTCGCATCGTCGGCCCGGCTTATGGATTCTTCGGCCTCGGCCTGGCGCTTTATTTCGCCTCCCAGGGCGCGGGCCGGCTGTTCTGGCCTTTGCTCAGCGGCTTCTTCCGGCTCATCATTGCCATCGGCGGCGGCTGGCTCCTGCTGCGGCTCACCGGTTCGCTGAACTGGCTGTTCGCCGCGTTGACCGTTGCGCTGGTCGTCTACGGCGTCTCGCTGGCGATGGCGATCCGCTCCGGCGTGTGGTTTAAGAACTAACACGACAAGACTCAGGAACCCTTCGCATGAACGCACACTCCCCAACCATCCGCGTCTCCACCTGGCCATTGGTGATCACCGCCGCCGTGATCCTCATGATCACCATGGGCAGCCGGCAAACACTGGGCCTGTTCATCTCGCCGATCAACACCTCGACCGGCCTCGGCATCGTCGCGATCAGTTTCGCGATGGCGGTCGGACAGTTCGTCTGGGGTGCGTCGCAGCCCATCTTCGGTGCCATCGCGGACCGCTACGGCGCCAGCCGGGTCATCGTCGCCGGCGGCATCATGCTCGCGGTCGGTTGGGCGCTCACTCCCCTGGTGTCGAGCGAGTGGGCGCTGATTTTCACGCTGGGCCTGGTCGCGGCCACCGGCGCGGGGGCGGGAAGCTTCTCCATCCTGATCGGCGCCACCGCCGGTCGCCTGCCCGCGGAGAAGCGCGCGTTTGCGGCGGGATTCATCAACGCGGGCGGCAGTTTCGGCCAGTTCGTGTTCGCACCGCTCGTGCAGGGCTTGCTCAACGCGTTCGGCATGGTTGCCGCGATGCTCGCCATGGGGGCAACAGCCCTCGCAACGCTGCCGCTCGCGGCAATGTTCCGCCGAAAACCCGCGGCGCCTGCCGCAGCGGCGGCAAAAGCGGCAGCCCCCAACGACATCGGCCTGCGTGCGCAGTTGCGGATTGCGATGCGCAATGAAAATTACTGGTACCTCCACGCCGGTTTCTTTACCTGCGGCTTCCACGTCGCATTCCTGGTCACGCACCTTCCCGGTGAGGTCGGGCTGTGCGGTCTTCCTGCCGGCGTCGCGGCGACGTCGCTTGCCATCATCGGCCTTGCCAATATCGCAGGCAGTCTCGGCATCGGCGCGCTTGGGAGCGCGTTCCGCATGAAATGGCTGCTGTTCTGGGTTTACTTCATGCGCTTCGTCGCCATCGGCGTCTACCTTGCCGCGCCGAAAACGGCGCTGACCTTTTACGTCTTCGCCGCCGTGCTGGGCGTCACCTGGCTGTCCACCGTTCCCCCGACCGCCGGCCTGGTCGGCAAGCTGTTCGGCACACGATATCTGGCGACGCTGTTCGGTCTGACATTGCTGTCGCACCAGATCGGCGGCTTCTTCGGCGCCTGGCTGGGCGGGATTGCCCTGGTCAGCAGCGGCAGCTATGGCTGGATGTGGTACGCGGACATGGCGCTTGCGCTCGCCGCCGCCTTCATCAACCTGCCGATCAAGGAAGCGCCGCTCGCCGCACCCCGCCCCGCCGCCGCCTGACGGTCCCACTTCTCAGGACCGAATTCACCGCAAAGGCGCGGAGGCGCAGAGGAATCGCAGGGAAGAGCAATCAAGAAACGGGCGAAATTACATGCAGATTTCACTTGGGCGGAGACATTGCCGGTATTCCGTAAGCCAATTATTCGCTTCCTCTGCGTGTTTTTCGCTGCGCCTCCGCGCCTCTGCGGTTCAGATCCATCCTCTATTCAGGAACAGGGAGGCAGCGTCATGGGAAAACCGGTAGCGATCGTTTTTGGCGTGGGCGCCGAACAGGGACTGGGCGGTGCGCTCTGCCGCCGCTTCGCGAAAGAGGGTTATCACGTCCTCGTTTCCGGCCGGACCGCCGGCAAGATCGATCAAACGGTAAAGACCATCGAGGCAAAGGGCGGGAGCGCCGAGGCCGTCGTGGCCGACGTGACCCGCGAAGGAGATGTCGTTGCGGCAATGGTTCGTGCGATGTCCGCGGGCCCCGGCATGGATCCGGCCGATCTGGTGATCTACAACGCCGGCAATAACCGCAAGATCGATTTTCTCGACCTGACGCCGGCGATGTTCGAGGACTTCTGGCGGGTGTGCTGCTTGGGCGGATTCCTGGCAGGACAGGAAGCGGCGCGGCACTTCGTTCCGCTGGGACGCGGCACGATCCTGTTCACCGGCGCATCCGGAAGCCTGCGCGGCAAACCCGGCTTCGCCCATTTCGCCGCCGCCAAGGCCGGGTTGCGAATGATTTCGCAGAGCATGGCGCGCGACTACGGCCCCAGAGGCATCCACGTCGCCCACATCGTCATCGACGGCGGCATCAACGGCGACCGCCTGAAGCGCAATCGTCCGGAAGTCGTGAGCGAACGCGGCGAAGACGGCCTGCTCGGCATCGAAGCGATAGCCGAGGCATACTGGCAGCTCCACCGCCAGCCGAAGACGGCCTGGTCCCAGGAAATCGACCTGAGGCCCTACAAGGAACCCTTCTGACGGCCGGCGGACGACATAAGGCGCGACAGGTTCAAGAAAAACCAGGCGCCGAACAGAGGGGGAGTCATGAAGGTCACAAGCATCGAAACGCTGTCCTGCGACGCGGGCTGGCGCAACTATCATTTCGTCAAGCTGGTCACTGATACCGGCGTCACCGGCTGGAGCGAGTTCGACGAAGGCTTCGGTGCCCCGGGTGTGGGCAACGTCATCCAGAAGCTGGCGACGCGCGTCGTCGGCCAGGACGTCAACCAGCACGAACGCATCTACGCCGAACTCAACTCGGCCACCCGCCCCGCTTCGGGCGGCATCGTCGCGCTGGCGATGGGCGCGATCGAAAATGCGCTGCTCGATGCCAAGGCCCGGCGGCTCGGCGTTCCGGTTTACGAACTGCTGGGCGGCAGGATCCGCGACCGCATCCGCGTGTACTGGTCGCATTGCGCCACCTGGCGCATCAATCACCCGACCCATTACCAGCCGCCCATCACCGACATCGAAGGCGTCAAGGCCATCGGCCGCGAAGTGCGCGAGAAGGGCTTCACCGCGCTGAAGACCAACATCTTCACCTACGACAAGGACCGCAGGAACGCGCGCGGCTGGCGTCCGGGCTTCGGGGTGCCCTTCGAGTCGGGCCTCAACGTCGAGCGGGACGTCCTGCGCAACCTGGTGATGCATCTCGAAGCGCTGCGCGAAGGCGCGGGACCCGATGTGGACATTCTTCTCGACCTGAATTTCAACGCCAAGACCGAGGGCTATCTCAAGATCCTGCGGGCCATCGCCCACCTCGACATTTTCTGGGTGGAGATCGACAGCTTCGTGCCGGAGGCGCTGGGTTACATCCGCAGCCACAGCCCGCACCCGGTCAGCTCCTGCGAAACCCTGCTCGGCCTGCGCGAGTTCATGCCCTACTTCCGCGAGCAGGCAATGGACGTGGCCATCGTGGATACGCCGTGGAACGGCGTCTGGCAGTCGATGAAAATCGCCGCGGCGGCCGAGGCGCACGAGGTCAACGTCGCCCCGCACAACTTCTACGGCCACCTTTGCACGATGATGAACGCGCATTTCTCGGCGGCGGTGCCCAACCTGCGCATCATGGAAACCGACATCGACCGCATCGCCTGGGACCACGAACTGTTCGATCATGTCCCCGAGTTCGTCGACGGTCACCTGGTCATGCCGGACCGTCCCGGCTGGGGCATCGTGCCGAACGAGGAAGCGATACGCGCGCATCCGCCGAAGGGTCCGCAGGGATTGCTGAACTACGGCCGCAAGCCGAACTGAACAACAAGGAGCAGACAATGGCGAAGGGATACTGGGTCGCGCACATCGACGTGAACGACCCCGAAGGTTACAAAGGCTACGTCGCCCGCAACGGCAAGGCGTTCTCGAAGTACGGCGCGAAGTTCCTGGTACGCGGCGGTCAGTTCGAAGCCAAGGAAGGCCGGACGCGCAGCCGCAACGTGGTCATCGAGTTCAAGGACTACGCAACCGCGCTCGCCTGCTACACCTCGCCCGAATACGCGGAAGCGCTCGCGCATCGCCGGCCGCCGATCGCGGAAGGCGACGTGATCGTCATCGAAGGCTACGACGGCCCGCAGCCTGGTTGAACGCTACTTCCATGACCATTCACCGCAGAGACGCGGAGGCGCCGAGGTATCGCAGAGAATGGCATTGGGGAAATGTGCGGATCACGGAGGATCGCAGACCGGGGTAACACTGCCAGGATTCCACAATCCAATTGGGAATTCTCTGCGCGTTTGTCTCTGCGCCTCCGCGCCCCTGCGGTGAAGGTCTGGACAGAAATCTCCGGTAGCCGTCAGGCGGGGACGAGCTTGAGGTGGGTGATTTCGGAAGGCGCGCCGAAGCGTTTCGGCGGCCCCCAGTATCCCGTGCCGCGGCTGACGTACAGCCAGAGATTGCCAAGGCGGTGCAGGCCCGATGTAAAGGGCTGAAACAGCTTCACGACATAGTTCCAGGGGAAAAACTGGCCGCCGTGGGTATGCCCCGAGAGTTGCAGGTCGAAGCCGGCTTCTGCGGCGGCATAGGCCGATCGCGGCTGGTGCGCCAGCAGTACACGCACGCACGCCAGTTCGGGGGCACCGGCGAGCGCTGCGACGGGATCGCTGCGGTGTGCAGGATCGAAATGATGCGCGCCCAGGTCCGTCACGCCGGCGATTACGACCGATTCGCCTTTGTACTCCAGCACGACGTGTTCATTCAACAGCACCGACAGGCCGATCCGGCGCATCTCCGCGACCCACGCATTCGCGCCCGAGTAATACTCGTGATTGCCCGTCACGAAGAATGTCCCGTACCGTGAAGTCAGCCGGCTCAGGGGCTCGGTGTGCCGGCCCAGCCGGGCGACGCTGCCGTCCACCAGGTCGCCGGTGATCGCGATCATGTCCGCGTCCAGCCCATTTACCGCATCCACGATCCGGGTCACGTAATCATGTTTGATCGTCGCGCCCACATGGATGTCGGTGATCTGGGCAATGCTGAAACCGCGCAACGCCTCCGGCAGGCCCGTGATCGGCACTTCGACCGTGCGTACCGCTGCCCGGCGGCGCGCATTTATATAACCCACCACGGTAATGCACACCGCGAACCCGGGAACCGCTGCCGCGCTCCAGGTACGCAGGGAGTGGGCACCTGCGGGACTGATCGGCAGGCCGCCGAGCGCAAGGCTGCCGAGCAGGACGAATTCCCGCAACAGCGTCAGGACCAGCAGCGAGGAAAAGAATCCCATCGCCAGGAAACCGGCACCGGCCAACTGGTCGGCGCAGGGGTTCTGCTTGTTGCGTCGCGCGTACTCGGCGAAAGGCAGCACGGATAGCGACAGGGCGAGCAATACGACGATGGCGGCAACGCCTGTCACGCCGAACGGCATGTCGGGAACCAGCCGCCATGCCATATAGAGATGAAACAGGAGAACGAGGACGAAAAGTCGGTACATGGTGGCCCGCTTTCGGGGCATAGACGCCTGCGCGGTACGCGAAGGTCAACAAATGACAGTTTGGGGGCATCCCGGTCGATTGCAAGGCCGCGCGAACCTGCGCGAAGTTACGAAATTAGCGGCTCATTTCACCAGACGCATGACAAGGCTTGCGGTGGCCTGGTCGATCCGGAACCGCCACGGTCGGGCAGCCCAGTATGCGCCCGCAAAATCGACTCCGATGCGCGGACCGCGGATGATGCGGCTTGCTGCTACGCGCGCCCCCCGGTCCTCGATCCAGATCTGCCTCGAAACCGTCGCGTCCTCGCCGTCGAGGGTCTTGTCGATTTTCAGGTACTGCGTGACCCGCCCCGGACCCGCAAGATACTTTGCCTCGCCGTCCGGATCGGCGAGGACGCCGCGGATCAGCACGCCTTCCGGCAGGTCCTTCCCGGCAGTGGCGAAATTGAGCATCCAGTGGATGCCGTAGATGAAATAAACATAGACCGTGCCGCCGTCTCCGTAGAGCGGCTCGACCCTGGCCGTGCGACGTCCGTTCGCCGAATGCGCCGCCAGGTCCCTGGGTCCCTTGTAGGCTTCCACTTCGGTGATCATTGCGGCGATCGTCGACCTGCCGACCTTGCGCATGACGAACTTGCCGAGCAGGCCGGGCGCAACCTTCAGTGTGGGCTGGTTGAAATCGGCGCGCGTAAGGCGACGATACGGTGCCGAAGCCATCGTGCGGCCGGGCTTATTGCTGCCTTTCCCTGGCCTCGGCTTCGCGCAGCTTCACCTGCGCCTTCCAGTATTCGGGATCGTTCCAGAACCCTTCCGCTTTGGCGAGGCTGTCGCCCGGCGAACCCAGAAATTGGTCTTTGGCGCCGGAACTGCCGAAGCAATAGGTTTTCCCCGAATCGGAAGTCCAGACGATCGAGCAATTGGTGGCGATTTTGTGTCCATGCGCCAGGGCCTCCGCGCAGTTGCCGTCATATTCGTATTCGGCGCCAATCAGGGCCGTGGCAAAACAATACAAGACGGCAAACAGGGCCATACGCAGCTCGTTCATGATTTCCTCATCGTCCGTGATGACATTTGCCTGGCGGCGCCGCCGCGCGTATGGAAGCATTATAGGCAACAGGCGTACAAGCGCCATTCCTGCCTTCGGGCGTAGGATGACCTGAGGCGTCAGTGTCGGGAGTATCTGCGGGCTTCGGTGCCAGATATATATGCCGCCGGCGATATCGCGCGCTGGCCCGATCCTCACACCGGCGAGCGGATCCGCGTTGAGCACCGGGTTGTCGCGGAGCGCCAGGGACAGGTCGCGGCGCAGAACATCCCGGGTCGGAACAGGCGTTTCGATGCGGTACCGTTTTTCTGGAGCCAGCACTACGAAACCACCCTCCGCTATGTGGGGCACGCGGAAAATTGGGATACCATCGACATCGATGGCGTGCTGGAGGAAGCAGGAAACTGTTCGGTGACCTGCAAGCGCGCCGGCCGCAAGCTCGCCGTGGCAACTCGTGGACGTGACCGGGAGAACCTGGAAGCCGAAGCGGAGATGGAGCGGCAAGCCGGCTGACCGGCCGCAGGTTTATCAAAACAACGAGACAGGCGGGTTCATGAACGATTTTTCCGGCAAGGTCGTCCTGGTGGCGGGCGGCACCGGGGGACTGGGACGCGCAGTCAGCCTGGCGTTTCTCGACGCGGGCGCCCGGGTCGTGGTGACTTATCGCAAGCAGGCCGAACTCGATGCGCTCAGGAGCGCGGCACGAGAGAACGGTGCGAATCTTGAAGGCGACAGCGTCGACGTGACTGACGAAGCCGCTGTGGACCGGCTGTTCGACGGCATCGCCTCCAGGCACGGCCGCCTGGATGCGCTGGTGAACACAGTCGGCGGCTACGCCGGGGGCACGAAGCTCTGGGAAATGGATTCGGCAACGCTCGACCGGATGCTCACCCTCAACCTGCGCTCCGGTTACGCGTTGTCCCGGGCCGCGTCGCGCGTCATGCTGAAACAGCGATACGGGGCCATCGTCAACGTTGCCGCCAAGGCCGCGCTCGACCATCCGGCCGGAGCCTCGGCCTACGCGGCATCGAAGGCCGCGGCCGTGGCCATGCTCGATTCCCTGGGCGCTGAACTCAAAGGCAGCGGCGTGCGTGCGAACACCGTTCTGCCGAGCATCATCGATACGGAAGCCAACCGCAAGTCCATGCCAGGCGCGGACTTCGCGCAGTGGCCGAAACCGGAACACATCGCCCGAGTGATCGTTTTTCTATGCAGCGACGATGCGAAAGTCATCCAGGGCGCGGCCATTCCCGTCTACGGCGACAGCTGAATAACGCCCGCGCCGAACCCCGGCCTGCCGGACTGCGATCGTCGATGACCGCCAGCAGCCGTTTCAGGAACGCGCGGGCTTCACATCCAGCAGGGTGACGATAATTTCAAGGGCCGCGTTGGCGGGAACCATTCCTGGAACGCCGGCATCCCGATAACCGAGGTGCGGCCCTATGAGGAGCCGGCGCCTTCCACCTGCCCGCATTCCCTCGACGCCATACTCGAGGCCCGCTATCACTTGCCGTTCCCCGATGCCGAAAGAAACGGACTGGCCCTCCTGTACCTTCTCGCCCCGATTGAGAAACAAGTCGTACCGGACATTGACGGCACATCCGCGCCCGGCAACGGGCCCTTCGCCCGTTTCCAGATCCTCGTACTGAACGCCGCCGCGGCCCCGCAGCATCCCATCACGCCTGCGGCAAGTCCATTGCGCGGTTCTTCGTCACACCCATCCTGACGCCGAACATGACGGCGCCAAAGGTCGCGATCAAAAGCGCGAGGTTCAGTCCGGCGGAATAGCCCTCGGAGCCGAACGCTGCACCGAATGCGGTGGAAATTGCCGCAACCACGACTCCGGATGCGTAGGCGCGCCGCCCGGCAATTCGCGCGCACAGGTAGCCGCCCCAGACCGAAAATCCGCAACCCATCGCCATTCCGGTAATGAATATCCAGGAGCCGGGCGCTATTGCCGTTGCCGCTGCCGCGATCTCTTCCGGGGTGGCGCCGGTTGACGCAAGCAGGACGCCATAGACCAGGGTGAGTACGATGCCCGCCGCGATGGACCCGCCAATGTCCACGGCCAGGCCGACCAGGACCGCCTTGATCGGCGAGCCGGGGCCGGGTTCGTCCTTCACCCTCGCGTCGGGCGGCGTGTAGGGATTCTGACTTTCTGTCATGGGCGTTTATCGCTCGCAAGGCCGAAGGGAAATGCATCGCGCATGTTAGTCGCAACCTGGGCAGGAAGAAAGGAAGGCCGGATTCACGGTCGCGACAGCGGGTTCCCATTGTGCGCCAGAGGCATGTCAGGAAACCGCCACGAGACGATCGAGCGCCACGGCATCGGCAAGCAGCGTAGCGCTGTCACTCTCGTGCACGATGCGGCCGCGCTCCAGTACGATGGCTTTGCGTGTCACTGAAAGTGCCAGGCGTGCATGCTGTTCGACGATGATCACCGCCATTCCGCCGCTCGACACCAGGCTGCGGATCACCTCGAGAAGTTCCTGGACGATGAGCGGCGCCAGGCCTTCCATCGGTTCGTCCAGCAGAAGCAACGCGGGATTCAGCATCAGCGCCCGGCCGATGGCGAGCATCTGCTGTTCGCCACCCGACAACTGGTTGCCGAAATTGCGTCTGCGCTCTTCGAGTCGGGGAAACAGCTTGTAGATGCCAGGCACGGTCCAGCGGCCCGGCATCGCGACGCAGGTGAGATGCTCTTCGACGGTAAGCGAGGGAAAGACCCAGCGCTCCTGCGGCACCCAGCCCACGCCCGATTGCGCGCGCCTGTGAGTGGGCGTCCGGGCGATGTTCCCGTCCCGCCAGCGGATTGCGCCCCCGTGCAGGCGGGTCAGCCCCATCACGGAATTGAGCAGTGTGCTCTTGCCCATGCCGTTGCGGCCCAGGACCGCGAGGCTGCCGCCCTCTTCCATCGTCAATGCGATATCCTCGAGCACGACGGCCTCGCCGTAGCCGGCATGCACGCCCTCCAGGCGCAGCAGTTCAGCCATGCGCCGCCTCGCCCAGATAGACTTCCTTCACGCGGGCGTCCGCAGCGATCTCCGCGGGCGTGCCCTCGGTGAGCACCCTGCCGCCGACCAGCACCGTGATGCGCTCCGCAAAGCGGAATACCAGGTCCATGTCGTGCTCGATGAGCAGGATGCTGACGTCCGCCGGCAACGCCGCGAGGACGGCGAAGAGTTCGGCGCTTTCCGCGGAAGGAATGCCGGCCGCGGGTTCATCGAGCAGCAGGATTTTCGGTTTCGTCGCCAGCGCCAGGGCGATCTCGAGCAGCCGCTGCTTGCCGTATGGCAGATTGCGCGTAACGGTATCGCAATCGCGGTCCAGGCGCAGCAATGCCAGCAGGGCTTCCGCCTCCGCGATTTCTTCCTGCCGCTGCGCCACGGTCCCCAGCCAGTTTCCGGCGCTTCCGGTCCTTTCGCATATCGCCAGCACCATGGATTCGAGCAGGGTCAGCCCGGGGAATAGCGTGCTGATCTGGAACGTTCGTGTCACGCCGCGCTTCACCCGCTGATGCTGCGGCAAGCGCGTGACGTTCTCTTCGCCCAGGAACATTTCGCCTGCAGTCGGCGCGTAGACACCCGTGAGCAGATTGATGAGCGTGGTCTTGCCCGCGCCGTTCGGGCCGATCAGGGCGTGACGCGCGCCCGCAAGCAATGTGAGATCGATGCCGTCATTCGCCTTGAAGCCACCCCATTGCTTCGTCAGTCCCACGGCGCGCAGAGCGGCGGTCATCGGTTTGTTCCCCGCCGGCGCGCGCGCAATGTCGCAAGTCCGCCGACGATCCCGCCCCGTGCGAACAGGACGACGAGTACCAGCAACAGGCCGATCCAGAACTGCCAGTAGACGGGATTCAGGCCGGACAGCCAGTCCTGCGCGATCAGGAACACGGCTGCGCCGACCAGGCCGCCATACAGCAGGCCGGCGCCGCCGAGGACGAGCATGACCAGCAATTCCGCCGAGCGCTGGAATCCGAGCACGTCGAGGCCGACGAACTGGGTCGTCTGCGCCAGCAATGCGCCGGCGATGCCCGCAACCGCCGCGGCAATCGTATAGATGCGAACCTGGTGCCGGCGCACCGGGGCGCCGATCGCGGGCATGCGCCGTCCGCCTTCGCGGATGCCGCGCAGGGCGAGGCCGAACGGCGAGTGCGCCAGCCTGCGCATGAGCACGAACAGCAGGAACAACACCGCAAGGCTGTAAACATACGCGACGCGGCCACTGAGGTCGAAGCCGAACATTCCCAGCAGCTTCCACATCGTCACGCCCGACAACCCATCCACCCCGCCGGTGACGAATGCCGCCTTGTTTGCCGCTTCGAACAGCAGCAAACCGATGCCAAGTGTCACCATCAACCGGGTAAGGTCGCTGCCGCGCACGATGAGGAAGCTGCACATCCAGCCGGCCAGGGCCGCGACAGCGCCGGCAATGAGCAGGCCGCTCAGCGGTTCGCCCCAGCCGTGCACGGCCAGCAATCCCGCCGTGTAGGCGCCGATGCCGAAGAAAGCAGCATGGCCGAGCGAGACGATCCCGGCATAGCCAAGGATGAGGTCGAGCGACAACGCGAACAAGGCGGTGATCAGGATCTGGCTGCCGAGGACGAGGTAGCCGGGCAGCGCAAAGAAGGCGGCGACCGGGAGAAGCCAGAAGGCGATCTCGATGCGGTTCCATCGTCCGTCAGGCAAACGGTGCGTGCCCGGGCCTGACGCCTCCACGGGAGCCCCGCTCATGCGCGCCTTCCGTACAGGCCGGAAGGAAACAGGATCAGCAACAGCACCATCAGCGCATAGATGACGAAGGCGCCGACTTCCGGCACGTAGTATTTTCCGGCCACGTCGACCACGCCGAGAATGAGGGCCGCGGCGAGCGTGCCCTTGATGCTGCCCGCGCCGCCGACCGAGACGACCAGCAGGAAGTACACCATGTATTTCACCGGGAACGTCGGATCAAGGCCGAGCACGTCGATGCCCAGCGCCCCGCCCAATCCCGCCAGCCCCGAGCCGAGCGCGAACGTGAGGGCAAAGATGCGGTCGACATGAATGCCCATGCCTGCGGCGGCCTGCTGGTTGTCCACCGAAGCGCGCACCTGCGCACCGAAGCGTGTGCGTGCGACCAGCCAGCCGAGGAACAGCGTGATGACGATGACCAGCGCAATCAGGAACAGGCGATAGGCGCCGAGGTCGAGCCCGAGTACCCGCACTTGCCCGCGCAGGAATTCAGGCAAGGCGACCGGTTGCTGGTTGGGACCAAACCAATACGTGGCGGCGGCGATGGCCATGAATGTGAGGCCGATGCTGAACAGCACCTGGTCGAGATGGCTGGCCCGGTACAGGCGCCGGTAGAGCGTGCGCTCCAGCACGACCCCGGCAAGCGCGGTGGCCAGGAAAGCAAGCGGCAGCGAGGCCAGGAAAGGCATGCCCAGGCGCGCCATCGCGACCACGCACACATAGCCGCCCAACATGGCAAAGGCGCCATGTGCCAGGTTGACGAAATTCATCAGGCCGAGGGTGACCGACAGCCCGATGCCGATCAGGAACAACAGGCTGCCGTAGGCAATCCCGTCGAACAGGATGCCGGCGAAGTTGGTCAGCAAACCTTGGACTCCTCTCTACCTTTCAAGCGTTCACCGCCGTCAACTCCGTCTGCTGCGCCTCGTTCCTGTTTTTCCTCTGTGCCCCTCTGCGTCCCCGTGGGGCGTATTTCTGGATCCCTACTTCTTGTCGACATTCGCTGCCAACACCCGGTCGACCAGCTGTTCCGCCAGGCCGAGGTATTTTTCCGGATCGAACAGGCGGCCGAGATCGGCAGCGGACAGATGCGCGGTCACCCGGGTGTCTCTGCCCAGCACGTCGCGCAAGTGCTTGTCCTGTTCGATGGCGAGTCGGCAGGCATCTTCCACCAGGCGGTGCGCCGCCGGCTTGCCGATCCTGGCTGCCAGGGCAACGGCAGCCGCCTCGGCCAGGATCAGGCCGCGCGTCACGTCCAGGTTCTCGCGCATGCGCACCGTGTCGGTCTCGAGGCCCTCGATCGTTTCGGCCATATGGGCCAGCGCACCCGCGGCGAGCATGCAGATCTCCGGCAGCGTTTCCCATTCCGCATGCCAGTTGCCGAGTCCACGTTCGTGCTCCTGCACCATGGCCGAAAGCATGACCGAAACCAGCGCCGGCACCCGGGCCGCCGCCGCCAGCACCACAGCAGCGGAAACCGGGTTGCGCTTGTGCGGCATGCTCGAGGAACCGCCGCGGCCCTGTGCCGACGGTTCGAAGGCCTCGCCGATCTCGGTTTGCATCGACAGGGAAATGTCGCGGGCCATCTTGCCGAGGGTTCCCACCAGCAGTCCGAAGGTGGTTGCGACTTCGGCGACGCGATCCCGCTGCGCGTGCCACGGCGTGTCGGGCAATTCGAGCTGCAGGTCGGCGGCAAGCACTGTTGCCACGTCGAGCCCCCGATCGCCGCTGGCGGCCAGCGTTCCCGTTGCGCCGCCGAACTGCAGCGCCAGTGCCCGTGAACGCAGTTCCAGGATGCGCTGCCGATGACGTCCGATCGCATCAAGCCAGCCGGCGGCCTTGAGGCCGAAAGTGATCGGTGCCGCCTGCTGCATCCAGGTACGGCCTGCGGCCGGCGTGCGCTTGTGCTTGCGTGCCAGTTTCACCAGCCCCCGGGACAAGCGGGCCAGGTCTGCCTCGACCAGATCGACTGCGCTGCGCAATTGGAGGACCAGTCCGGTATCCATCGCGTCCTGGCTGGTCGCCCCCCAGTGCACATGGCGCGCGGCATCGCGGTTGCGGCTCTCCACCAGGGCGGTCAGCGCCTTGATCACCGGGATCGCGGTATTGCCGGCCTGCTCCGCGCCGCGCGCCAGGGTCTCGACGTCGAACAACTCGGCCCGGCATTGCGACTCGATTTCCGCCACGACGGAATCCGGGATCAGGCCGACGCGCGCCGTTGCCCGCGCCAGGGCCGCCTCGAAATCCAGCATGCCCTGCAGCCGGCCGCGATCCGAAAAAATTTCCCGCACGGCATCCGTGCGGAACAGCGCATCGAGCATTCCGGGGGAATTGTGCGAGCTCAAGCCGGCATCACCACCAGCAATCGAAAAACACGGTTTCGTCTGCGCCCTGCAGGATCACGTTCCACTCCAGGGCGCCATCCTCCGTTTTCCTTGCGATCAGCGTGGCCCGGCGCTCGGCGGGAACCAGGGCGAGCACCGCGTCCCGCGCATTGCCGGTTTCGTCCGGAAAATAAATGCGCGAGACGAGCTGCTTGAGCAGTCCGCGCATGAACACGGCCACGGCGATGTGCGGTGCTTGCAGGGCGCCGTCGGGGCCGGGCACGCCGCCGGGCTTCAGCGTCACGAACCGGAAGGCGCCGTCGCCGTCGGTGGCCACCCGGCCGAAGCCGGCAAAACCGGGTTGGCCGAATTTCCCGTCCGGCCCGGCCTGCCAGAGTTCGATGAGCGCATCGCTTACCGGCTTCGCGTCGCCATCGAGCACGCGCCCGCGCACGACGACTTTCCCGTCCGCCGCATGGCCGGCCAGGTCGGTGACGTAATGCCTGTCCATGCCGATATGGAAATACGGCCCGACAGTCTGCGATGCGGTTGCAACCAGGTTCATTTGTTTTCCATGCGCGTGGCGTGATGCCCGCGCAGGATGATGTCGAAGCGGTATCCCAGGGCGAACCCGGGTCTGGTGGTGTCCCAGTCGAAATCGGAGACCAGACGCTGCCGCGCTTTCTCGTCGGCCGTGCTGTTGAATATCGGGTCGTGCGCCAGCAGCGGATCGCCCGGAAAATACATCTGCGTCACCAGCCGCGTCAGGAATGCCGGACCGAGCAGCGAAAAATGTATGTGCGCCGGCCGCCAGGCATTCGGATGATTGCCCCAGGGATAGGCGCCGGGCCTGATGGTCGAGAAACTGTAGCGGCCTTCGGCATCGGTGATGGTGCGGCCGCAGCCCGTGAAGTTGGGATCGAGCGGCGCATCGTGCGCGTCGTTCTTGTGCCGGTAGCGCCCCGCGGCATTGCACTGCCAGAGCTCGATCAGCGCTCGCGGGAGCGGACGGCCGCCCTCATCGAGTACCTGTCCCCCGACGATGATGCGTTCGCCGAGCGGGGCGCCGTCATGCTGCCGGGTCAGGTCGTTTTCGCCTTCTGCAACGGCGTCGTAGCCGAAGACCGGCCCGGTGGTTTCGGAGAGCGTATACGGCAACAGGACCAGCGGGCGCGTGGGCGCGCGCTTGGGCGTCGATGCATACGGCGGATACAGATAGTCGGGCTGGGTCCCCTTCGGGGGCCGCCGGTAACCGGCAACGTCGCCCATGCTCCCTCCTCGTTTTCTTTTCCCGCACTATAAACGGCGGCGGCCGTCCCGGGGGACGGCCGTTGCCGCACTGCCGATTTCCGATTGTCTCAGAACATGCCGTTGCTGTTCGCGGCCTTTTCCGGGATTTCCTGGATCACATCCCAATGCTCGACCAGTTTGCCGTTGGCGACCTTGAAAATGTCCACGATCGCCAGGCCGCGTGCGCCCGGCGCCGGCACGGCATGGACGTGAAGGATGACGAAATCGCCGTCTGCCAGGACCTTCTTGATCTCGGCGCGAAACTGCGGCGCACTTTCCTTGAGGTAGGCGATGTACCCCTTCAGACCCTCGGGACCGTCCGGCGCCATCGGATTGTGCTGTTTGTAGGGACCGACGTATTGGTCGATGGCGGCGACATCCTTGCGGTTCAGCACTTTCTCGTAGAACTCGGTGACCAGTTTCTTGTTGGCTTCCTCCTTCGCGCTGTCGCCGGCCCACGCCCCGGGCGCCGCCACCACGAGCACGGTTGCCATGCCGAATATCGCTGCGAGCGCTTCGAAACTTCTTTTCATGGATTTTCCTTTCGTCTGTGAAGTGTCGGGCCAAATGGCCTGGGAAGTGATGATCGGCGAACGCATTGATCGGATAAAGCGCCTAATCCATAATTCTCTGTCAATCAGAACTGAACAATCCCCCATGTCTGCCTCCAGTTCCGTGAACCTGAACCGCCTTGCCGCCTTCGCCGCCGTCGTCGAATCCGGCTCCTTCACTGCCGCCGCCGAAAAACTCGGCCTGACCAAGGCAATGGTGAGCCAGCACGTCAGCCGGCTGGAACGGGAACTCGGCATTACCCTGCTCACCCGCACCACCCGCAAGGTCACGCCGACCGAAGCGGGCTCGGCGTTTTATGCCGACTGCGCGCCGGTGCTCCTGGAGGTCGAAGCTGCGATTGCGCGCGTCGGCGCCGGATCGGACATACCGAGCGGCACCTTGCGTCTCACGGTGCCGGACGATTACGGTCCCGCGGTTGTGGTTCCTGCTCTCGCGGGCTTCCTGCGGGAATTTCCCCACGTGAAAGTGGACCTGGTCGCGACGGACCAGGTGGTGGACCTGGTTGCCGGACGTTTCGACCTTGCCATACGCACCGGCTGGCTGCGCGATTCGAGCCTGCGCGCAACCCGGTTGGGTTCATTCGAGCAGATCGTCGCCGCTTCCCCTGCTTACCTGAAGAACGCCGGCGTACCGAAACGGCCGCAGGATCTGGCTCAGCACCGCTGGATCGCGCTGACGCTGCTAAGGACTCCGCTGACGTGGAGTTTCTCGGGCCGTGCAGGCAAGACCCAATCGGTGCGCGTTTCCCCCACGATCAGCACCAACAGCATCGCTTCGCTGCGCGCCTTCATGCGCGAAGGCCTCGGCATCTCGGTGCTGCCCGACTACATGCTCGCTGCCGACATCGCCGCAGGCCGGCTGACGCGCGTGCTGCCGGGCTGGACGCTGCCGCAGGGCGGCGTGCACGCGGTCTATCCGAACGTGCGCTACACATCTGCTAAAGTGCGCGCCTTCGTCGATTTCCTTCGGAATCGCTTCACGGGCGAAAAGCCAAAAGGGGAAAGGGGAAAGCAAGTGCCCTGACGCCCTGCCGCTTTTGCCTTTGACCTTCACCTTTCGGCTCGTCTTTCATGACTCGAAAACCCCTCGACGGTACCGCCTTCGCCACCATGGTGCTGTGCTGCTTCATCTGGGGTTTCACGCATGTCGTCACCAAACTGGCGGCGGGCGACATTTCGATGGTGATGCAGGGCGGCCTGCGGTCGATCCTGGCGGCAGCGCTGCTGTACCTCTGGGCGCGGATCCGCGGCTTGCCCCTGTTCGGCCACGACGGCACGCTGTGGGTCGGCCTCGTCGCCGGCGTCCTGTTCGCGGGGGAGTTCTTGTTCATCTACGCCGGGCTCGCCCACACGGGAGCCTCGCGCATGGTGGTGTTCGTCTACCTTGCGCCCTGCCTGACGGCATTGGGCCTGCACTGGTTCGTGCCCGGCGAACAACTGCGCCCGCTGCAATGGGCCGGCATCCTGCTGGCATTCGGCGGCATCTTTGCCGCGTTCGGCGAAGGCTTCCTCTCCTCGCCCGCTTCGCTGCGGGGCGACGCGTTCGGCATCATTGCCGGGGTGTTCTGGGCCGCGACGACCGTATGGATCCGCGCAACGGGACTTACGCGCATCAGTGCCGCAAAGGTGCTGTTCTACCAGCTTGGGGTCGCCGCGGTGTCGATGCCGATCGCCTCCTGGCTGATGGGTGAGCCCGGCGTCATCGCATGGTCGCCCGTGGCGATCGGCAGCCTCGTGTACCAGGGCGTGATCGTTGCCTTCGCCAGCTACCTTGCCTGGTTCTGGATGCTGACGCGCTATCTGGCGGGACGCCTCGCGGTGTTCGGGTTTCTTACGCCACTGTTCGGCGTAATGGCCGGCGTAGTCGTGCTGGATGAACCCCTGCGCCCGGCTTTCATCGCCGCGGTGCTGATGGTCGGAGCGGGGATCGGGCTCGTCAACGCGAGGCGTTGACGAGCCTCAGAAAGAGAAGAGAAAAGAGACGAGAGGAAAGAGAAAAGAGAAAGATCGAGGAGATCGACCCGCCCTTACCTTTCCTCTTTTACCTTTCCTCTTTTACCTTTCCTCTTTTCTCTGCCTTAGTTCGCCGGCAGCGACTTGACGTACTCCGTCAGCGCCTGGATCTGGTCTTCCTTCAGGGTTTTCTTGAAACCGGGCATGGAGCCGGCCTTGCCGTTGGAGATGCGGTCCTTCACCTGTTCGGCATCGAGCTTCGTGCCGGCGAGCCTGGGACCGCCCTTGCCTTCCTTCATGCCGAAATCGCCGTGGCACCAGCTGCAGCTGTTGGCGAACAGCTTTCTTACATCCTGCGCGGGCTTTTCCTCGCCGGCCGCGGCGGCCGGCTCCTGATTGGCCGACGCGGACACACCCGCGAGCCCCAGCACCAACGCAAAGACCAACGAACCTGCGAAATCGCGGACCTGCATGAACTGCTCCTCCCGTCGCATTTGAATTATTGTGAAAACGCCGCTGCCGTCAGCCGTCGGCGGCGGTGTCCAGGTACCTGCCGTTCAGTTTCAGCGTTGCCTCGATCGAACGGATGGCCGCAAAAATCACCGTGACCGTGACGACCACATAGATCCACACCACCTGTTCCGTCTCCAGAATCATGCCAACGGTGACGAAGAATCGCATGACGCCGATCATCAGCAGGCAGAATGCCGCAAGCGGACTTTTGAAGCGCCACATCAGCGACGCCAGCAGCACGTAGAAGCCGGCATCCACCAGGTCCTGCCAGCCCCTGAACCTCGCTGTTATGACCAGGGCAATCGCCACTGCATAGAACGTCAGTGCAGCGCCCCTGGCCACCCGGAGCGCGTCGTCCCTGCTGCGGATGATGGAAAAAACACCCGCTGTTCGCCTGCGGTTTTCGGACACTGTATTCCTCATGACTCCGCTGAAATGGTAACCACGTGCAACCGGCGGTCCGTTCCGTTTTGCCGGACGCCGGTACTCTAATCCCGTAGCGCCGCAAGTCAAGCGTCTGCGACAATGGCGGCGTACCGGAAACAGCGAATGACGCCACTCAATCTGATGGTCTACCGCCATTCGGCTTTCTACAGCCCGATCCTGGCCGGCATTGCCCGAAGCTTCTTTGCACGCGAAGGATTCGCGCCGACCTACACACTGATGCCGGCGGGCCGCGACGTCGGCTCCATGCTTTCTTCCGGAGAAATCCACGTCTCCCAGGCCTCGGTTTCCACCAGCTGGGGGCTTCTGGAAAAAGCCGAGGCGCCCGCTTTCACGCTATTCGCGCATCTGAACCGCCGCGACGGGTTCCTGATCGCTGCGCGCAAGCCCGATCCCGCCTTCCGCTGGGAGAAGCTGCTCGAAGGCCGGTTCATGTTTGCGCATGGCGGCCAGCCGCAGGCGATGCTGGCCTATGCCCTGCATAACAAGGGCGTGGATCTCGCCGCGGTCAGCGGCCTGGATCGCGGCGATCCGGAAAAGGCCATGGCGGCCTTTGCCGTAGGCGAAGGCGAGTATTTCCAC
>DASVNF010000046.1:0-23710 GCA_036384015.1 Burkholderiales bacterium | reverse complement strand
GCAATGCAGGTTTGCCCCGTCGCGGCGAAAATTCCCGATACCGCGCCGTTCACCGCGTCTTCCATCACCGCGTCATCGAACACGACGTTCGGCGATTTGCCGCCGAGTTCGAGGCCCACTTTCTTGAAACCGCGCGCCGCCGTTTCCGCGATCACGCGGCCGGTGGCATCGGACCCGGTGAAGGTGATTTTCGCGGTCAGCGGATGCTCAACCAGCGGCATGCCGGCTTCCTTGCCGTAACCAGTCACGACATTGACGACGCCGGCCGGAAAACCCGCCTGCTCCACAAGCTTGACGAACTCCAGCGCGGAAGCCGAAGTGAATTCGGACGGCTTGATCACCACCGTGTTGCCGGCCGCCAGCGCGGGAGCGAGCTTCCACGCGGTCAGCATCAGCGGTGAATTCCAGGGCGTGATCGCCACGACCACGCCGAGCGGCTCGTAGCGGGTGAAATTGAAATAGCCTTTCTTGTCGAGCGGGATGACGGCGCCCTGCACCTTGTCCGCCATGCCGCCGAAATAGTAGTACCACTGCGGCACGTAGTTGAGCTGCGCCGCCATTTCGGCGATCAGCTTGCCGTTGTCGCGAACCTCGATTTCCGCGAGGTGCTGGGCGTTCTGCGCGACCAGGTCGCCGAGCTTGCGCAACAGCGCGCCGCGCTGGGTCGCCGTCATCTGCGGCCAGGGCCCGTCGGTGAACGCGGCATGCGCAGTTTTCACGGCGTGGTCCGCGTCGGCGGCATTGCCGCGCGGAATCATCGCCCACGGTTCGCCGGTGAAGGGGTTGTAGCTCTCGAACCATTCCCCGGAGGACGGTGCGACCCATTCGCCGCCGATGTACATCTGATACTTTTGCATTTCCGATACCTCCAATGCAGGCGCTAGGCCCTGGATAAAGATTGAGTGACTTGTTTTTCGCGCCTCGTGCCTGACTCCATTGCCATCACCGGATGGCAATGGGAGCGACGGTCGATCCCGTGCCGCCCTTGATTTTGAGCGGCTGCACGACGAAGGCGAACTCGTAGACTTTCTTGGCCGCCAGTTCATCGAGCTTCATGTTCTCGAGCAGGAAAATGCCGTACACCGACAGCGCCAGCTGGTGGATCGGCAGGCTGATGCTCTTGTCGGGATTGGGATTGACCTCCACCGGATACGTATCGGCGCCGAACAGCACGGGATCGCCCTTGGCGAGGAACTCCGCGGCGCCGACGCCGATCCCGGGTGTGCCGCCGTTGTACTTTGCGTTTTCCACGCCCCACAACTTGCCGAAGCCGGTGTGAATCAGGACGGCATCCCCCTTGCGCAACGTGATGCCCTGCTTCGCAATGGCCTCCTGCAGGTCCTTCGCGGTGATCTCGTAGCCGGCTTCAAGCATGTCAACGCCCTTGGCTGCCGCCACATCGATCAACACGCCTCGGGTGTAGATCGAGCCGATCTTCTCCACGCCGAGCTTGGTAAAGCCGTTGCGGGTGCTGATCTCGTCGGTGGCGAAACAGTTGTAGTGGCTGTTGTCGATGCTCTGGTGCGAAAACATGTCGAACTGGGTGCCGACCTGGCCGATCTCCGCGAACACCACCTCCTCGTTGGTATAGCGCTTGTTGGTACCCATCGGTCCGCCGGTGCGCTTGGTATGGATATCGAAGCGCCGTGTCCCGAACAGCGGCATGTCCGTCCCCAGCACGCGGCCGAGCTCGATCACTTCTCCGCTGCGGATCAGCTTCGATGCGGCCAGCACGGATTCAGCCGTCACCAGGTTTGCCGCGCCGCGCTCGTCGGCCGCGCCCCACTTGGATGGGCAGCGCGCTTCGGGTGGCGGGGGAGCCCAGCTTTGTGCCGCAGTCCCCGCGGCATGCAGGAAAAATACGGCGGCCAGAGCGGCGGCCAGGATTCCCTTGTTCATGTTCTCCTCCGATATCGTTGTTGTGGGCCTAGCTTACCGCAGCCGCGGATTTCAGTGTTCGGGTGGCGATCATCAGCCAGCCGAAGGCAGCCACCTCCAGCACCAGCAGCAGGACGAACGCGGCGCGGTAGCCGTCGGGATGATAGTGCCCGGATTCGCCCGGCCACAGGCCGACGACCGCGCCGAACAGCCACTGTACGGCGAACGCTGACGAAAACACGATGAGGTTGAGCGCGGTGTTCGCGCGTCCGGTCATCGTCACCGGAAAAGCCTGCGACAGGATCGAAAACGACAGGCTGCTCGCGGTGCCGAACAGGCCGAACGCCACCCACAAGGCGCCGGCCCCCGTGGTCACCCCCAGCGCGAGCAGCACCTGGACGACGATGAACAGCGCCGTTCCGGTCTTGAACAGGACCAGCGTGCTGATGCCGAGTCGTGCCAGCCTGAACGCCGCCAAGCCCCAGCCCAGGAAACCGATCATGGTGGCCGCCGCAAGCGCCAGCAGGTGACCGGCGACGGCGTTCCTGTCCAGGCCGGCCACATCCATGAGCCAGGGCCCGGCCCAGAGTCCCTGTACCGCCATGTTGATCGCCTGGAACACCGCCGAACCCGCCGCGACGCGCCAGAACACCCCGGCGCGAAATACGCGCGCAACGCCGCGTGCCTGCTCGCCCCAGGTTTCGCTACGCCGGACCGAATCGCGTTCAGGCACCACGAAATACAGCGCCAGCGCAGCAGCCAGCGTGAGCAGTGACATGATCCTGAAGACGCCGCGCCAGTCGGTGATGCCCAGCAGACTTTCCACCGGCACCGTCGCGGCCATCGCTCCCAGTCCGCCGACGAACAGGATGCGCCCGGTGATGGCCGGCAGGCGCTCCATCGGAAACCAGATGGTGAATACCTTGATGCTCGACATCAGCCCGGCCGACACGCCGAGGCCGATCAGGGCGCGGCCCGCAAGCAGGGTCGTAAAACTCTGGCTCAGGGAAAAAATCAGCGCGCCCGCCGCGGCAACGACGAACAGCGATGCATTCACGCGCCGCGGCCCAAATCGGTCAAGCAGGATGCCGAGGGGAATCTGGCAGGAAGCGAACGCGAGAAAGTAGGCGCTGGTCAGCAGACCCAGATCGGCTGCCGACAGCGAGAATCCCGCGATCAGGTCCGGCGAGATGACGGCGTTGATGCTGCGATAGACGTAGGAAAGGAAGTACGCAAACGCAAACGGCAGCGCCACGGACAATGTCGTGCGCGCCGGCAGGCCGGCCTGGACGCCGCCCGCTGCGCTCACCGGATCCGCCGGATCGTGACCTTGTTGTTGCCGATCAGCGAATTGACGATGAAGCTGAACACCGAAATGAAGAGCGCGACGAAAAATCCCGCCCAGAATCCGGACACCAGGAATCCCGGTACCAGCCAGGCCACCAGCAGCAGCATCAACGCATTGATGACCAGCACAAAAATTCCCAGGGTCACGATCGACAGCGGCAGGGTCAGGATCAGCAGCACCGGCTTGATGAACGTATTGACGATGCCGAGCACCAGGCCGGCGATGAACAGCGACTGCACGGTCTGGAAGGCAATGCCGTCGAACAGGTAGTCGGCGACCCACAGCGACAGGGTATTCACGCCCCAGAAGATCAGGAAACGCAGGAGGGGATTGGTCAACATCCGACGATGTTAGCACGCACCTCGGGACCGCTTCGCGGAGGGCCGCGGTAGGCGGCCCTGTCCTTCCTGTAAACTTCGCCCCCGTTCTCCACACTCCTTCATGTCGCCACAATCACAAACGCTGCCCCGCTCCATGTGGCTGCTGGTCATCACCCTGACCCTAGGCTGGGGCCTGAACTGGCCGATGATGAAACTGGCACTGGCGGAAATTCCGGTCTGGAGTTTTCGCGGGGTCTGCGCCGCGTCGGGAGCGATCGGACTGTTCCTGATCGCGCGGCTCGGACGCCATGCGATCCGGATTCCCACGGGTCAATGGCGAATTCTCATCGCCATATCGATCTGCAATGTGACCCTGTGGAATGTATTCATCGGCTATGGACTGACGATGCTGCCGTCGGGACGCACCGCCATCATTGCCTACACCATGCCGCTATGGACCGTCCTGTTGTCGCGCTGGGTGCTGCATGAACGCTTGACCACGCGCCGCATTTTCGGGGTCGCCCTCGGCATGAGCGGCATGATCCTGCTCATCGGCAGCGAACTGGCGATCGTGAAGGCTGCACCGCTCGGAGCCGTGCTGGTGCTCGGCGGCGCCTTCTCCTGGGCGGTGGGCACCGTGCTGATGCGCCGTTATCCGGTCAAGCTGCCGACGACATCGCTGACCGCCTGGCAGTTGCGGGTCGGCGGGCTGCCCATCATGGTCGGCGCACTGCTGCTCGACTGGGGATCCTGGCGTCCCATCGGCGTGAAGGCGACGCTCGGCCTGGTCTACAACATGTTCTTCGTTTTCATCTTCTGCTACTGGGCGTGGTTCCGCATTGCCACCAGCGCGCCACCGACGGTGGCGGCACTGTCCACTTTGATGATTCCCGTGGTCGGCGTCTTCAGCGGCATCTGGCTGCTGGGGGAAAGCCCCCACTGGCAGGAGTACGCCGCCCTGACGTTGGTCATAGCCTCCCTGGCGACGGTACTGGTGCCGCCGCGACACGTTAGCCAGCAGGCACGTTTGCGGGAGCGGCGGCCGGGGCACCGCAAATGAATGCTTCCCCAACTGCAAAAATCCAAACACATCGGCTATCTGACCATCACCCCGGCGGGGCCGCCGCGACACGTTAGCCAGCAGGCCCGTTTGCGGGAGCGGCGGCCGGGGCACCGCAAATGAATACTTCCCCGACTGCGAAAACCGGAACCTATCGACTATCGGACCATCACCCCGGCGGCGCCGCCGCGACACGTTAGCCAGCAGGCCCGTTTGCGGGAGCGGCGGCCAAGGCACCGCAAAGGAATGCTTCCCCAACTGCGAAAATCCAAACACATCGGCTATCTGACCATCACCCCGGCGGGGCCGCCGCGACACGTTAGCCAGCAGGCCCGTTTGCGAAGCGACGCCAGGGTGCCAGCAAGGCAGCGTTCAGGCTAAATAACGGTCCTTGCATGCCGTTAGGCAAGCAGCGGCAGAACTTTCCATGCCGTGGCCTGAAAGTTGCTGATCCAGGGTTCCACCATGAAAATCCGGCTCCTTCTCGTACTGGTTTCGGCGCTATCTGCCGGAATTGCGCACGCCGACATCTTCCGTTACGTCGACGCCGACGGCGCGGTGCATTTCACCAACGTGCCGAATGACAGCCGTTACAAGGTTTACCTGAAGGAGAAGCGCAAGCCGGACCCGGTGACGGATACGCTGGCCTCGGAAATCCGCCACTACGATCCCAAGGAGCGGGCCCGGTATGCCAAGCACATCCAGGACGCCGCCAAGGTCAACAAACTGGAACCGGCCCTGATCCACGCGGTCATCGCGGCGGAATCGGGCTACAACCCGTTCGCGCGTTCCAGCAAGGGCGCGGCCGGACTGATGCAGCTGATGCCAGCAACCGCCAAACGCTACGGCGTGACCAACCGCCTCGATCCCGCCCAGAACATCCAGGGCGGCTCCCGTTACCTGCGCGACCTGGTGCGCATGTTCAACAACGATTTGCAGCTTGCGGTCGCCGCCTACAATGCCGGCGAAAATGCCGTGGTGAAATACGGCAACCGCATCCCGCCCTATTCCGAGACCATGACCTATGTGCCGCGGGTCATGACCTACTACAAGAAATACCGCACCAGCTCCTAAGTCCTTCCTGGTGCTCGCGTTGCCGGGTTCCACGACGGATCCCGGGGCACATAGACGAAGCGCCACCCGCTGTACTTTTCCTTGCCTTCGAAGTCCGCCTGGCCCCGGCGGAAATTTGGCCTGTTTGACCGGCCTGTCACCAGCAACTCGAGCAAAGCAAAACCGGCCCTGGTATTACCTGTGTTTCTGTGCCATGAGATGTCTTGACCGCCGTCAAGGCGGCGTACTGTCTGCGAGGTCAGCGATACCAGAAGGCCGCCTGATGAAACGAATGACGCCTTCGGAATGGCGTCAATTTAAGGCAGGGACATGACAGTCACAACATGCGTGCGATCTGTGAATGGGCGCGGAAACGATTCCGCGACTATTCGCACGCCATATTGCTGAAATCTCGCGCGGCCAGACTGTGCCGGTTCGAAGCTCGTCGCAGCCCGCCAAAGCAGACCCGTTTGCTCTTCCCGGATTCATCGGCTTTCGCGCGCTTGCGGCCGGCGGCACCGACAAAGCGTGGTACGGGGGCCACCGGCGCCGCTGACCGAGTCCATTGTTCAGCAGCCCGACGCGACTTCCAGTCGCTTTCGGCCCCGCACATGCGGGGCCTTTTTTCTTCCCGGGCCCGGGCTGTTATAGTAACGGCATGAATCTGGAGCGAATTACCGTCGAGTTCCATGCCGGGGAAGACCGGCTGCTGGTACGGGTCTTTTTTAATGCCCGCGCGGAAATCCAGTTCTGGCTTACGCGCCGGCTGCTCAAGCGCATCTGGCCCGTGCTGCTGCAGATGGCGCAGGCCAAGCCCGATATCCAGGTGCAGCCCAATCCCGAGGCGCGCAAGGCCATGCTGGGCATGCAGCACGAGAAGGCGCTGCAGGAGGTGAAGTTCAGCAAGGCGAAAGAGGAGCCCGAAGCCCGCGAGCGCCCGCTCGGCAATGCGCCCATGCTGGTCAGCAAGGTCCGGGCCGGCCGCAACCAGAAAGGCCAGACCGTGCTCTCCCTGCAGCCCGCGGAAGGCAATGGCGTCGATCTTGCGCTGGGCGACACCCTTCTGCACGGGCTGATCAAACTCATGCAGGATACCGCGGTCAAAGCCGAATGGGATCTGCCGCTCAGCGTGCCCGCGCTGGGCGCGGTGACAGCAGAAGACGAAACGCCCCGCACCGTAAACTGAATTCCCGCAGCGGCGTTGTCGCACCGGGACCTTACGCCGTGACCGCCCTTTCGAATCTTCATCCGTTCGCACGACAGTGCCTGTGCCTGGGGCTGTTCGTTTTCGTCCTGCCGGGCTGCGCGGCGTTTCGCAGCTACAACGCCGAACTGACGAAAACCATCAACCTCGCCGCATCGGGAAATCCCGGCCAGGCCGCGGCGGCCCTGGAAAAAAGCCATTCGCGCAATCGCGACCTGCTCTATTACCTGGAACTGGGCGAACTCCAGCGCCTCGACGGCCGCTTCGAAGACAGCCAGAAGGCCTGGCTGGCGGCGGACAGGCAGGTGCAGGCGTGGGAAGAGGCGGCCAGGGTCAACCCGGCGAAACTCCTCGGCGGCGGAGCAAGCCTGGTCGTCAACGACAAGGTCAGCGCCTACGAAGGCCACGACTACGAGAAAGTGATGCTCACCACCCGCATGGCCCTCAACCACCTTGCCCTCGACGACTGGGATACCGCGCGTGTCGACATCAAGCGGACGCACGAGCGCGAAACCGTGATCGAGAACCTGCGCGCGAAGGAAATCGAGAAAACCGAGGAGGAAGCGAAAAAGCGCGGCGCCAAGACCGGCTTCAAGGAACTGAACGGCTATCCGGTGCAGAGCATCGACAATCCTGAAGTGAATGCGCTGCGGAACAGCTACCAGAGCGCGTTCAGTCATTATCTTTCCGGCTTCGTCTACGAAGCCCTGGGCGAGCCCAGCCTGGCCGCCGCGGGTTACCGGCAAGCGATCGAATTGCATCCGGACAACCCGACCCTCGAGGAAGCGCTGTCCGGCCTGGATGCGCGGATCGGGGACAAGGACGACGGCAAGACCGACGTGCTGTTTGTGATCGAAAGCGGCACCGCACCGGCACGCGTCTCGCAGCAATTCAGCCTTCCCATTCCCTATAACAACCAGCTGTTGTTCGTGTCGGTCTCGTTCCCGGTGATGCGGCAGGAAGATTTCGGCAGCATGCCCTCCGCCATCCACATGGGCGGCAGCACCGCCACGCCCACCGTGGTCACCAGCATCGACGCCATGGCGCGCCGTTCTCTGCAGGAAGAGATGCCGGGCATCATGCTCAGGGGTATCATTCGTTCCACAGCCAAGGCCGTGACGCAGTACCAGGTAGCCAAGCAGGACGATACCGGCCTGGCGGGACTCGCGATCGCCATCGGATCCATCGTCACCGAATCCGCCGACGAGCGCGCATGGCGCATGCTGCCGGCACAGATTGCCGTGGCCCGCGCCCGGGTACCGGCCGGCACGCCCTACCTGGAAGCGGACACCCCGTCCGGGACGCAGCGCATCGCCCTTGCGGCGAAGGGGCGCTACCAGGTCATCGCACTGCGCATGCTGCGCGGGCGCCTTTTCGTCATGCCGCCACCGGGACCGGTTGGCGACAAACCGGAGCACCAGGCGTCAACGCCGCCGCCACCGCAAGCGTTTTTGGCAGCAACCAGATAAGGAGCACCATCACATGACCGCACGTCTTCTAGGCATTTCATTCCTCTCACTGCTGCTGGCAGCGGCTTGCGGCGGCAACAAGAACGAACGCGAAGGCTACGCCTTCGGCTGCCCGACCGGCATGGAAAAGAAAATCCGGAGCAAGGACGCCCTCCTCGAAGCCAAGCTCGAGGAGTCCGGCGATATTCCGTACATCGAGGTGACGGACCTGCGCTGCAGCGAAGGCAGCGAGTCCCTGCGCATCGAGGTCGATTTAATGAACACGGGAAGCGAGGTACACCGGGTCGCCTACCGCTTCCGCTGGCTCGACAAGGACGGCATGGCGGCAAGCGCGGATGAAGTCTGGAAGCCCCTCATGGTCTACGGCAAAACGCGCCAGACGATCAGCACCACGTCACCCGGCCCGGATGCCGTGGATTTCCGCGTCATGCTGCGCGGCATCGACCAATAATGACCACCCTTGCCAGGAGAACGACCATGAAGCAATTCCCGAATATCCGCCCCTTCACCGCCGCACTCTTCTGCGTCGCGCTGCTTGGCGTCGCCGGCTGCGCCAAGGATACCGTGCGCTACGGCGACGCACGCGGCGTGGAAACCGTGACCAACGAGTTCGGCTCCACCGACCTGCAGATGATCGCGGAATCCATGACCCGCTCGATGCTGAATTCCCCGGTAATCGGCTCGACCAACCAGGCCATCGTCACCGTGCAGGACGTGAAGAACAAGACCAGCGAATACATCGACACGCGCGCGATCACCGATTCGATCCGCGTCGAGCTGCAGAAAAGCGGCAAAGTGCGCTTTGCCGTTGATGCCGCCGAAATGCGCCAGCAGATCGAGGAGCTGCAACGCCAGCAAAGCGAGTATTACGACGCGAACAAGTCGGCCGAGATCGGCAAGATGACCGGTGCCGCGTACCGGCTGGAGGGCAACATCACCTCCATCGTCAAACAGGCCAAGGACGTGAAGGACGTGTACTACAAGTTCAACCTGCAGCTGTGGAACATCCAGAACGGCCTGCTGGAATGGACGGACGAGAAGGAAATCCGCAAGACCACGACCAAAGGCTAGAGAGTTAGACCCTCACCGCAGAGGCGCGGAGACGCAGAGGTCGCGCGGAGAAGAGCAGCGGAAGAATAGCGGAGCAGCGTCGATTGGCCAATCGTTGCAATGAGTCGCGCATCGCACTCGTGAACGGCAGCCGAATACCCGTACCTGCATTTCTCTGCGCGCTTTTCTCTGCGCCTCCGCGGCTCTGCGGCTCCGATCTGGATACTTAGTCCAGAAGGCCGAGCGCGGCGGCCATGACGTGATAGATCACGTTCTGCTCCATCACGCCGCGAATCAGGTGCGCCTGGGGGCCGCGGGCATAGATCGCCACATCTTCGCCGCCGTGGGTTTCGCCGGGCATTGGCATCGCCGATTCCTGCAGGTAGTCCGGCGCAGCCGTGTCGATGCCGCCCAGGTCCGGCCGGCCTCCGCGGGCCCCCTTGTAACCGGTGCCCGGATGCGGGAACGTCTTCGGCCCCGCCGCCTGCGAGCTCGATTCGCCTGGATAACCGGGGCCATTGGCGTAGCCCAGAGTGGTGTAAGGCAAACCGAGGCCGTCATGCGCATAGTCGCCATCGGCATGCCCGACTTCGACCACCTTGCCCAGTATCGGATTGCCGCGCTTCGGGTAACCGGCGATGTGCAGCGTATGGCTGTGGTCCGCCGTGACGATGATCAGGGTATCGCGCGGATCGGTGCGGCGCATCGCAGTATCGACGGCGCGCGCGAATGCGATGGTGTCCGTCAGGGCGCGATTGGCGTTGCCGGCATGATGGGCATGGTCGATGCGCCCGCCCTCCACCATCAGGAAGTAGCCTTTGGGATTGCGCGCCAGCATATCGAGGGCCTTGCCGGTCATTTCCTCCAGGGAGGGTTCGCCTGCCGCATCCTGTGGCCGGTCGCGCTCGAAACGCATGTGCGAGGGTTCGAAAAGCCCGAGCGCATGCTTCACTTTTTCCGGATCCAGCGCGACGAACTGCGCGACATTCCAGACGAACGCCGAATCCGGGTTGCGCCTGACCCATTCGGCAGCCAGGTCGCGGTCGTCGTTGCGTTCGCCGGACTGGTCGGGATATTCCGGATCCTTCACCGTCTTCGGCAGGAATTTCGCGCGCCCGCCGCCCAAGGCCACTTCCAACCCGTCGCCGAGCGGAAATTCGATCAGCTGGCGGGCAATGTCGGGAAAACCCGCCGCATTCGCCGCCGCAGACTGATCGCTGTCGGCTTCCCAGTCGCGATCCGGCGAGTGCGCAAAGCACGCGGCGGGCGTCGCATGGGTGAGCCGCGCGGTCGTCACGACGCCGGTGGCCATGCCCCGCATTTCGGCGCGCTCCAGGATGGTCCGGGTCGAATTGGCGGCGACGGCACGGAAGTCCTCGCGCGCCACCCGCGCATTGACTGAAATCAATCCGTCGTTGGTCTTGATACCGCTGACGATGGCGCTCATGGTCGGTGCGGAATCGGAAGTCTGCTGGTTGGCGCTGTAGGTTTTGGACAGCGCGACGTAAGGCAAACGCTCGAATGCAAGCTGGTTTTCCTCGCCCGACATGCCGCGCTGCTGACCCTCGAGAATGCGCGCCGCGGTCACGGTGGCGATGCCCATGCCATCGCCCAGGAACAGGATCACGTTCTTCGCCCTGCCCTCGATCGGTTTCTCCAGCCGGGATTTTTCCACGGCAGCCCTGCCGTTGCGGAACCATTCCTCCGGCGTCTGCGCTGCGGCCGGTTGTGCCGTCAAAAAGCCAAGAACGCCACTCACCGCAGAGGCGCAGAGGAAATGCGCGAGAGAACAAATGAATGGCAACCGACGTCTCGTCCCGTCGCAGGCCATCCGTTGCGGCATATATTCGCGATTAAGCATCGTCATGCATTCCGTCCACGTTTCCCACTGCGGTGAAAGGGTTGCCCTAAGCCAGAGGCCCCAACGCATCGGCAAAGCGGCGGGTGCACTCAAGGCCGAACTTTTCCGGCTCCAGCCCGGGCCCGCGGTCGTGCACTTCGGCGATGCCGAGCCTGAGCGCTGCCAGACGCTTGCCGTAGCAATGCAGGGTATCCAGCGACTGCATCACGAATACGATCGCCGGCAGCGTTTCGCGATACACGAGTTCGGCTTCCTGCTCCCGCCCCGCGGCAACGAGGTCGAAGATCCGGGCCTGGCGGTCGAAAGTATCGGTCGCCGGAATCATGCCCACGCATCCCGCACGAAGGTTGTCGGTGAGCTCCAGGCCGCCGCGTCCGTTGAGCACGGCAACGCGTCCCGCGGTCTGTTCGATGAAACGGCGGATGCCGATGACCGGACCTTCTCCCTTGAGGATGCGGAAGTTGGGATGGTTGCGCGCCAGGGTATTCACGCCCTCGGGGGTCAGGCCCACGCCGATGTACTCGGGCGCATTCTGGATCGCAACAGGCAGATCAACCCGGTCGGCCACTGCGCCGAAGAATCGAACCAGGAAGTCGTCGCCGACATTGCGTTCCGGCGGCGGTTGCAGGATCACCCATGAAGCGCCCCGGGACCGGGCGTAGCGGGCGAATTCTACCTGCGCATCGACGCTCGGCGCGTTCACCGTCACCGCCAGCGGCAACCTGCCATCGAGGTCCGCTGCAACCCATTCGACCAGTTGCCGCCGCTCCGTATCGGTCAGCTTGCTGACTTCGGTGCCTAAGCCCAGCACTGCCATGCCGTGCGCGCCGTTGCGGACATAGGCCTCGACTTGCCTGCGCGTCGCCTCGCGGTCCAGTTTCCCGTCGGCCGCAAAGAAGGCATAGAGCATCGGGTAGATGCCGCGCGGCGTTTGGTATCCATTCATTGTTGTTAATCCCCCAGCAGGGCGTAATTCTAGCCGCTTGCGAAAACCCGGGCGGCCGCCGAAAAGGGTGTACCATTTTTGCGTCCTGACTACGAGAAAAGAAAATGCGATCCCATGCGCTGCTGCTGCTCCTTTCCCTTGCCTGGCCCACCCACGCAACCGCGATGACGCCGGACGAAATCATCTCCGCGTTTATGCGACCGGAAAACAGCACCGGCAACATTGCGGACGCCGTGGAAGAAGCGACCGGGACGCGGGGCTGGATGTCCGCGGACATGAAGCCGATCTTCGATGCCCGCATTGCCGGCCGCGCGGCAACGGCCCTGATGCGTCCGGTGCTGAGGACGGACACCCGCAAATACCAGAACCACCTCCTCGAGGTCCTCGACCAGGCCGAACCCGGCAGCGTGCTGGTCTACGTGATGGAAGACGGACTCGAGATCGCCGCCATGGGCAACCTCATGGGCACCACGGCCAAGGTGCGCGGTCTGGCCGGGGCCGTGATCGACGGCGCCGTGCGCGACATCACGGAGCTCCGGCGCCTGCAGTTTCCGGTCTGGTCGCGTCGCGTCAGCCCCGCAACTTCGGTCGGCCGCATGGTCAGCGTGGACCAGCAGATCCCGGTGAGATGCGCCGGCATCCTGGTCCATCCCGGCGATTACATCGTCGGCGATCCCGATGGAGTGATCGTCGTGCCTGCCGGCGCCGCGGAGAAAGTTGTCGCGTTGCTGAAACAGTACGACGACAAGGAATCGAAAATGATCCCGATCATCGAGCGCGAGAAGTCGATCCTGAAAGCGCTCGAAATCTACAATAGATATTGAAAGCCGTGACGCGTGACGACGTGACAAACGTGACGATGACAACGAATCGCCGCAAAATCCTGCAGATGGCCGGGGCGCTCGCCGCCGCCACTGCCCTGCCCGCCTGGGCGGCAGAACTGGTACCGACGCCGGCGCAGATGCCCGGACCGTTCTATCCGTTGAGCTTCCCGCTCGACCAGGACAACGACCTGGTGACCGTGAAGGGCCGCACGGGTATGGCCCACGGCGACATCACCAATGTGGGCGGCCGCATTCTCGATGTATCCGGCAAACCACTGGCCGGGGTGCGCATCGAAATCTGGCAGGTGAATGGCTATGGCCGCTATCACCATCAGGGCGATGACAGCGATCAGCCGATCGATCCCAATTTCCAGGGTTACGGTACGGCTGTCAGCGACGCTGCCGGCGTCTACCGCTTTCGCACGGTAAAGCCGCAAGCTTATCCGGGCCGCGCACCGCACATTCATTTTGCGCTTACGCGCCAGGATTTCGGCACGTTCACGACCCAGATGTATGTCGCCGGCGCGCCGGAAAACGCCCGCGATTTCCTGCTGTCCCGCATCCCCGATCGCAAGGCCAGGAACAGCCTGATCGTCCCCCTGTCAGCGGTGCCCGGAACAGGCAGGGAACTGGCGGGAGAGTTCAATATCGTGCTGGGCGACGGCCTCGCCTCCCGCGGGGGCCGCCCTTCTTCCTCTCATTGGGCCCGTCTTGTTCTATAGTAGGTGGATTCTGGCCAGGCGCCCCCGGGAACAGTGATGGATCTCACGACGGAAGAAAGCGAAGCCGTCCGCATAAAGATCGAAATCCTCAAGAGCGAGCACCGCGACCTTGACGAGGTCATCGTTCGCCTGTCGCGCGATCCCGGACTCGACGAATTGCAATTACGCCGCCTGAAACGCCGCAAACTCCTGCTCAAGGATCAGATCACCCAACTCGAGGGGCAGCTTGTCCCCGACATCCCCGCCTGACCCCCGGATCAGCATTTGGCCGGGCAGTCGATCCGGTAGAAGCGCCTGGCCAGATATTCGGTCACAAGGTCAATCTCGGCATCCTGCCAGTTCAGCGAGATATTCTTCTGCCAGCGGTCGACCTGCTCGCGCACCTCCTGAAAGGTTCCGGCCTTGCGGTCCGCCCGCGTATAGATACGGGTGGCATGGCAGGTCTGGCAATGGGTATCATGCAGCAGTTGCCCCCGGCCTTCGACCTGCGCGTGGCTGTCGAGCGTTACGAATAACACTGCGGCAAATGCCAACGTGTACAGGCGCATGATTTCCCCTGGTGAAAAGACACGACCCGACTTTACCCGGGAGACGCGAGCGGCATTTGACGCCGGTCAATGAACCGCTTGGGGCAATCGCGGGTCTACAGGGAACTGGCCCCTGAAAACATTGAAAATGCGACATCTTTCCAAACGGCTTGCGCTGCTGGCAGCCCCCCTGGTCCTGGCATTTGCGGGGTGCGCGGGAATGGACCGCCGCCCCCCACCCTCGCTTGAACAGATCGTTGAAATGAGCAAGGGCGGCAAGCCGCCCGAAGAAATCGTCCGCGAATTGCAGGAAACGCGCGCCGTCTATCCGCTCACCGGCTCGCAAATCGCCAGTCTGCACGAACAGGGCGTTCCGGATGCGGTGCTCGATTACATGCAGAATGCGTACATGGACCGGGTCCGCTGGGAAAGCCGCATGAACTACGACCACCAGTTCTGGTGGAATTGTTTCTACTGCTACCACCGGCCCCTGATCATTGCTCCGTATTGATCCACTGCGGCGGCCGCCGGAATACGGGAGGAAAATTCGATGCAACGCAAGATCAGACGCCGCTCCGCGGGACCGCACCTCATGGCGGCTGCCTGTGCCGCGCTCCTGGTGCTGGGTGCCTGTTCGGTGCTCAAGCCCCGGCCCGTCACACCCATTTCCGAAGTCGCAGGCGCCTGCAAGTCCGGGGCATCGCAGGCAATCGGTCTTCTGCACAGGGCGAAGACATCGTACGCGCTGCGCGGCTCGGATTTCGGCAAGCTTGCCGATGCGGGTTGCCAGCCGGAAGTCCTCGATGAGCTCCAGCAGATGTTTTACAACGACGTCGACCTGCTGACGCGTTACTGGGTGACGGGAGAATCCCTGGGCGGGTGCGACAGTTGCTATCCGCAGCCGGTCGACCTGTCCTCGCTGGAAACGGGCGGCACTGGCATGGGCGACGGCAGCAACCTCGGCCGCCCTTTGGATTATTCCAGGCCGGCCGGCCTTCCCGCGTGGGTGACCGCTTATCCGGGGCCCGTCAGGGGACCCGCGATTACGGTCGAGCAAGCCGCGCAAATGCTGAAGGAAGGCAAGTCAGCGGACGAAGTTGCGGCAATCATCGAGACCTCCCGCGTCCACGAATACCTGGATCTGGCCGGAATCACCCATATCAGCACCCATTTCAAGCCCGCCCTCACCGGCTCCGCGCTGGCGCACCGGCGCAAGGAAGGCATGCCCGACCCGGTGCTCGATGCGCTGCAGAGAAAACATCTCGCCGAATTCATCGAGTTCCTGAGGGTGCGCTACCAGAACTGGGGCAAGGGCAGCTTTCCGAACTGAACGCGGTCAGCGCCGGCTGCGGAATCCGCTCATCAGCGCGTTCCAGTTCGCAAGCGTGATGCCGACGATGATCGCCGCCAGTCCGGCCAGCAGGCGCCAGGTGACCGGTTCGGACAGGATGAACGTGCCGAGGATCACGGCGGCCACCGGGTTCATGGTCACCGTGATCGCCACCCGCGACGGCGTGGTATGTTCCAGTGCCCAGATCCACAGGAAGAATGTGACCGCGCCGCCGATCGTCATCAGGTAGGCGACGGCCAGCCAGCCCCGCCAGGAAAAGCTCGAGAAACCCGACCAGTCGCCGCCAACCACGATCGCCGACAGCAGCGCGAGCGCGCCGATCGGCAGCATGACCGAACACAGCACGAGCGCCGGATACTTGCGCAAGTAAAATCCGGAAGTCACGTTGTAGATTGATCCCGTGACCGCGGCGCCGAACATCAGCAGATCGCCGCGCATCGTATCGGATCCGGGCACCGACACGCGATCGCCGAGGGCAAATGCCACTCCCAGCAGTGCCACGATTCCGCCGGCCGCCTTGGCCAGCGTGAAGCGCTCGCGCTTCAACGCTACGGCCAGCCCCAGGGTCAGCAACGGTTGAGTGGACAGCACCAGGGCGCCGCGCGCGGCGGGGATGTACTGCAGCGCCGCGCTGAAGAACCAGGCGAACAGCGCGAACTGGATCAATCCCAGCACCGCGATCGGCGGCAGATCCCGCCACTCGACTCGAATTCTCGTGCGCGGCAGCGTGAAGGCGAGCATGACCAGGCTGGCGCCCAGGAACCGCAAAAAGGTCACCGCCAGCGCGTTGCTCTCGGGGACGGCGAGGCGGGTCGCCACGACGGCGGAGCCGCCGATCATTGCGGACAGTGCCGCGGCGAGGACGGCAAGAAAAGGCAGCGGCAGTCCCTTCATCGCGGGACTGCCGCCGGCGGGTGGATTTCGGGCAAGTTACTTTTTCGCTTCGTCGAAACCGTCCGTGATCGCGCCCTTGGTCGCGGTGGAAACCAGGTATGCGTATTTGGCAAGCAGGCCCCTGGTGAAGCGGGGCTTCGGCTGCTTCCATGCGGCGCGGCGCTTCGCCAGTTCCTCATCGGACACGTTGACCTGCAGCAGCTGCTTGTGGGCGTCGATGGTGATGGAGTCGCCCTCCTTCACCAGCGCGATGTTGCCGCCGACGAAGGCCTCGGGCGCCACGTGCCCGACCACCATGCCCCAGGTCGCGCCGGAGAAACGGCCGTCGGTGAGCAAGCCCACCGAGTCGCCCAGGCCCTGGCCGATCAGCGCCGAGGTCGGAGACAGCATTTCCTGCATGCCGGGCCCGCCCTTCGGGCCCTCATACCGGATGACCACCACATCGCCGGCCTTGATCCTGCCGCCCATGATGGCTTCCATGGTTTCCTTCTCGGAATCGAACACCCGGGCCGGACCGGTGATCACCGGGTTCTTGAGCCCCGTGATCTTGGCCACGCTGCCTTCCGTAGCAAGGTTTCCCTTCAGGATGGCGAGGTGGCCTTCCTTGTACATCGGGTTGCCGAACACGCGGATCACGTCCTGGTCCTTGCGTGGTTCCGCCGGAATTTTTTCCAGCTCGTCACCGATGCTGCGGCCGGTGATGGTCAGGCAATCGCCGTGCAGCAGGCCGTTGACGAGCAGCATCTTGAGCACCTGCGGCGCACCGCCGGCCTTGTGGAAATCGGTCGCGACGTAGCGGCCGGACGGCTTGAGGTCACACAGGACCGGCACCTTGCGGCGCACGCGCTCGAAATCATCGATGGTCCATTCGACTTCCGCCGCGGCGGCGATCGCCAGGAAGTGCAGCACGGCGTTGGTCGAGCCGCCGGTGGCCATCACCAGGCTGACGACGTTTTCGATGGACTTGCGGGTGATGATGTCGCGCGGGCGGATGTTCTTCTTGATGGCATTGACCAGCACGCGCGCGGAATCCGCGGCGGAGTCGGCCTTCTCGGGATCCGGGGAAGCCATCGTGGAGGAATGCAGCAGGCTCAAACCTAGGGCCTCGAAGGACGTGGACATGGTGTTCGCGGTGAACATGCCGCCGCATGCGCCCACGGTCGGACAGGCGTTTTTCTCGATGCCGGTGAAATCTTCCTGCGAGATCTTGCCGGCGTTGAACGCGCCCACGGCCTCGAAGGCGCTGGCGATGGTGAGCGCCTGGCCCTTCCAGTTGCCGGGCTTGATGCTGCCACCGTACACATAGATGGCGGGCACGTTCATGCGTGCAATGGCCATCATGCCGCCCGGCATGTTCTTGTCGCAGGCCCCGATCACCAGCGCGCCGTCCATCATCTGCCCGTTGACCGAGGTCTCGATGGCATCGGCGATGACTTCGCGCGACACCAGCGAATACTTCATGCCATCCGTGCCCATGCCAATGCCGTCGGTGATGGTCGGCACGCCGAACACCTGCGGCATCGCCCCGGCCTTGCGCAGGGCATCCATGGCCCGGTCGACCAGCGGCTGGATGCCGGCATTGCAGGGATTCATGTTCGAATGGCCGTTCGCCACGCCGACGATCGGTTTCTCGAAGTCGCCGTCCTTGAAATCGACCGCGCGCAACATCGCGCGATTGGGCGAGCGGGCCACGCCCGCGGTGATCAGTTTGCTGCGCCAGTTGTCTGCCATAACTCTCTCCTTCTCCTTGTTTTTTTGACGGGCCGCGTCGGCGACCGCCGCCCTCGGGGGGTATTGCCGGCGGTGCCGGGGATGATTCCAGGCTGCGCAGTTTGGCGGTCCCTTTGCCCGGCGTCTAATATATTATTAAGGGGCTATTAATACTTTGACAGTATCAGATGGAACTGCGACACCTGCGCTATTTCGTCACCCTGGCCGAGGAACTGCATTTCGGCCGCGCCGCGGAAAAGCTGCACATATCCCAGCCGCCCCTGTCCATGCAGATCCGGGCCCTGGAGGACGAACTGGGGGTCATGCTGTTCAACCGTACCCAGCGCTACGTCGCGCTTACCCAGGCCGGCCATGCCCTGCTGCAGGAAGCCCGGCAGATCCTGGCGCGTGTCGAGCAGGCCGTGCTGATTACCCGCCGGGCGGGCCGCGGCGAAATCGGCGAACTGGCCGTGGGTTTCATCAGCGTGGCCGATTACAACGTGTTACCCGTTGTTCTGCGTGAATTCCGCCGCAGGTTCCCCCTGGTGAACCTGACCCTGCGCGAGGCCACGACGGATGCGCAGGTCCGGGACCTGGTTGCCGGGCGACTCGACGTCGGCTTACTGCTGCCGCCGGTCACGGAGCCGGCCCTCGAATCCGTCTCCATCCTGCGCGAACCGCTCATAGCGGCATTGCCGGAAAAGCACCCACTGGCGAAAAAACCCGGCAAGCTCGCCCTGGAGAAACTGAAAGACGCGCCGTTCATCCTGTTTCCCCGGCCGAACGCCCCCGGTCTGTACGACGACGTGGTCAGCTGCTGCAAGGCGGCCGGCTTCAGCCCGAGAGTGGAACAGGAAGCGATCCAGATGCAGACCATCATCAGCCTGGTTTCCGCCGAACTCGGCGTGGCATTGATCCCGGCGTCTCTCACCAACCTGCGGCGGACCGGGGTGGTCTACAAATCGCTCAAACAGCCAAGCCCGCTCACCGAGATCCACCTCGCATGGCGTGGCGGCGATAAACTGCCGGCGCTCCGGGTGTTCCTGGATCTCGCCCGCGAGCAGGCGCGCGCCGGTTTCGCCCGCAAAAGGCCGGCTCCATGACCGGCGGGCGTCAGGACCCGGCGCTCGTTGAGGTCCGCGCCCACCTCGCGGATGAGGCCGCCACGCTGGCCTGGGGCGGAAAAATTGCCGCATTACTCGAACCCGGCCTGCTCGTATCGCTCTCGGGGGAGCTCGGTAGCGGCAAGACAACCTTGGCCCGGGGTGTCCTCAGGGGACTGGGATACCGCGGAAAAGTGAAAAGTCCCACCTATACACTGGTTGAACTTTATAAACTTTCTAGGTTAGACTTATATCACTTTGATTTATATCGGTTCAACGATCCGCAAGAATTGCTCGATGCAGGATTCCGGGATAATTTCGGCGGCGGCAACATTTGCCTCGTCGAATGGCCGGAACGCGCGGCCGGTCTGCTACCGCAGGCCGACTTGAAAATTTCCCTGATCGCGGAGCGCGCGGGACGAAGACTGACGATCGTGACGGGAACGGAGCCTGGAAGACATTGCCTGAAGAAGCTGGAAATCTGAATTTCCCGAAACAACGTTCGCGCGAATGCGCGGGACGCTTCGGCCGCGCGTTTTCCGCGGCAATTTTCCTGTTTTTCGCCAGCACCATCCTCCCCGGTTCTCCCGCGATCGCCGCCGGCGAAATCGTTTCTGCGCGCCTGTGGCCGGCGCAGGAATACACGCGGCTGACACTCGAATCGCAATCGCCGATCACGCACAACGTATTCACCATCAGCGGGCCGGACCGGCTGGTACTCGACCTCGAGGACATCGATTCGAACGCAGCGGTGGAAAACCTGCCGTCGAAAATTTCGCCCGATGACCCCTACGTCAGCGGCATCCGCATCGGCCGCTTCAAGCCGGGCACCGTCCGCCTGGTGCTGGACCTGAAAACCCAGGTCAACCCCCAGACCTTCGTGCTGCAACCCATCGGCGAATACGGTTATCGCCTTGTCCTGGACATTTATCCGGCGCAGCCTGCCGATCCGATCATCGCATTGCTCGAAAACAACAAGCCCGCCACCGTCCCCGCGCCGCCGGCGGCTGCGCCCCCTCCGGCCACCGACAGGTCGGCGGCGATCGATCCAAAAGCGCCCAAAAAGCCCGCACCTGCCCAACCGGAAATGGTGCGTCTCATCACCGTGGCGATCGATGCCGGCCATGGTGGCGAAGATCCCGGCGCGAAAGGCCGCAGCGGCACCTACGAAAAGCACGTCACGCTGGCAATCGCCAGGAAGCTGAAAACGCTGGTGGATGCGGAGCCGAACATGCGCGGCGTGCTCACGCGCGATGGCGACTATTACGTGCCGCTGGCAACACGCGTGGTCAAGGCCCAAAAGCTGGATGCCGACCTGTTCGTTTCGATCCATGCCGACGCATTCATCAAGCCACACGCGCGGGGTTCTTCGGTGTTCGCCCTGTCGGAGCGCGGCGCAACGTCGGCGGCCGCCAGCTGGCTGGCCAGGAAGGAGAACGAAGCCGACCTGATCGGCGGCGTCAATATGGATAACGTTTCCGACCCCGTGGTCCGAAGCGTCATCTACGACCTCGCCCAGACAGCCACCATCAACGACAGCATGAAACTCGGCCGCTCGGTTCTCGGCGAAATCGGCGACGTCAATGACCTGCACAAGGCGCATGTCGAACAGGCGGGCTTCGCCGTCCTCAAGGCACCCGACATTCCCTCCATCCTGGTGGAGACCGCTTTCCTCACCAATCCGGAGGAAGAGAAACGGCTCAAGGACGAGAGATACCAGGACAAGCTGGCGCGGGCCATTCTTGCCGGCATCCGCAAATACTTTGCCGCGAATCCCCCACTTTCCCGCTCACCCCTCGCCCGCAATTTCAGCAACGAATATCGCAACGCGAAAACGCAGTGAACCGTAACCGGGCAGCGAACCGCGGGTGCTTCGGCGGCCCATTGTCACTCTCGCAACCTTGACTCCCACTGGAATCCTCCTTGCGGCCGGCAGCGGCAGCCGCTTCGGCGGCGGCAAGCTGCTGCATCCTCTGCGGGACGGCACGCCGCTGGGCATCGCCTCCCTGCGCAATCTCAAATCCGCGCTGCCCGATGTCCTGGCCGTGGTGCGGGCGGGAGATGGCGAACTGCGCGAGTTGATGCTGCGCGAGGGCGTGGCGGTCCATGTCTGCGACGATGCCCACCTCGGCATGGCGCGCAGCCTGGTCTGCGGGGTGCGTGCCGCGGCGGGCGCGGCGGGCTGGGTGATCGCACTGGGCGACATGCCTTATCTGTCTCCCGCGACGATATCGCTGATCGCCGGGAGAATCGCGCAGGGCGCCGGCATTGCCGTTCCCGCCTATCGCGGGGAGCGCGGCCATCCGGTCGGGTTCGGCAGCCGCCATGCAGAGGAATTGCTCGCACTCATGGGCGACGAAGGCGCGCGTACGCTGCTCCAACGTCACGCCGCCGTTGTCGAAATCGTTGCCTGCAACGACCCGGGAGTTCTGCGCGACATCGACCGGCGCGAAGACCTGGAGAAACCGTGATTGCCGTGAATCCGTGAATGCGGTCTGGAGCCCCAGGGCTTCTACGACATCCACGACACCAACGTCTCAGTTGGGCTTGAGGACGATGGCTTTCAGCGATCCGCTGAGGGCGAAGTTGCCACGGATTTGCGCGGCCTGCGATTTGAGCTCGACATAGGTCTTGCCGCTGATGTCGTTGTTCGGCGCCACGTCGAACCCGCCGGTCGCCGACAACAGGCCCGATCCCAGCTTCAGGCCGCGGAACTGGTAGCGGTCGCCGGATAGTGCGAGGGTGCCCGTGATCTCCTCGAACCGGGTAGCGCCGCCCTGCACGTTTTCGCGGCCCCCGACCTGCAGTGCGCGCACCAGGTCCACGCCGTCCAGGTCGCCCTTGCGAATCGCGAACGAGCCATCCATCTTCGGCTGGTTGAACAGCGCCGGCAGCTCGGGCGCGGCCATGCTGAAGCGAAAGCGCGATTCCAGCTGGCCGCTCGACTTGGCTTCCTGCGTGAAAACCGCCATCAATTCCTGCAGGCTGATGCGCTCGGTGCTCAGCTCGCCTTCGATGGACCACGGTCCGCCCCAGTTGATCAGCGCCGAGCCTTTCGCGGCGCCGCCATACAGCAGCGCCTTGAACTCGGAAACCCGGATCTGGTTTTGGGACGCGACCGCCGTGGCTGAAAAATCCGTGAACTCGATCTTCGGTCCGATCGGCGATATCCAGCCCTTGCTCGCCGACACTGCTATCGCCACTTCGTTGTTGCCGGGCTTCAGGTCGACATCGAGCTTGCCATCGCTGACTTTCGCGTGTTCGATCGAACCCTCGGGGCTCAGCTGCAGATCCGCATCGAAACTCGGCAATTGCAGGGCCGTGGACTCGATTTTGACGTTCGTCATGACGATGCGGTCGATCTGCACACTCTTGTCGGCCAGGCCCGCTTCCATCCACTTCGACAGCCGCGGCAAGACTTCCTGCGCCACACTCATCGTATCGACGTCGATCCTGCGAACCACCTTGACATCGCCGAAAACCGATCCGAAATCGGGCGACAGCGTGACCCGATCGATCTTCACGTCCTGGGTGGCTCCCAGCTTGACGTCGTCCAGGTTCATGGAGAAGCCGCCGAGGATCGATATCTTCATCGAACCGATGGTGACCGGCTCCTTGATGTGGTCGGAGGCGAGTTTCTCCACGCCTGGAATATAGGTGTTCATCGGCATCAGCTGCACGCCGCCGACCAGCACCGCCACCACCGCCACGATGCCGATGATGAACGGCTTGCCCTTCTCCAGCGGCGACCTGATCGCCTTCGATTTCTTCAAGGCCTGGACTTCCGCGCGCTTGCGGTCCCGTTCTTCCTGTTCCTTGCGCCGGCCCGCCAGCGCCTCCTCCCGCGCGCGCCGCTCGGATTCGACCTTCAGTTCCTCCTGGCGCTGGCGCTCATGCGCGGCGGCGATCTTGCGTTCCTCGGCCTCGCGGATGCGCGCTTCCTTCTCTTCCTGGCGCTTTCGTTCGCGCGCCTCGCGCTCGGAACGCTCCTGCTCCATGCGCTCGCGGCGTTCGCGGTCTTCCGCCTCGCGGCGTTCAGCCTCCTGGCGGGCCTCTTCCTCGCGTTCGGCGCGCTCGATGGCAAGGCGGGCCTGTTCGTCCTGGTCGCGGCGCCGCTCCTCGTCTTCCTCGCGCTTGCGCAGCTCTTCCTGCTGCTTCTCGAACTCCGCGGCGATCCGGTCTTCCATCGACTTGAGGCCCGACAGGTCGAATTCAGCCGGGGCGTCGGTCTTTGCGGTTACGGGTGCGCTGGCGCGCTCCACTTCCTCGCGGCGGCGGCCGGCTTCCTCTTCTTCACGGCGACTCCTATCCTCGTCGTCGCGCCGCCGGCGTTCGTCTTCCTGTTCCCGCGCACGCCGTTCCTCCTCCTCCCGGCGGCGGGCGGCTTCAG
>DASVNF010000045.1:0-15150 GCA_036384015.1 Burkholderiales bacterium | reverse complement strand
AATGCGATCGGCCACACGGCGAAGCTGGCGGCGGAAGCAAGCAACGCGCTGGCGCCGGTGCTGAAGGAACGGCATGCGGTCCTGGACCGGCTGGTTCGCGAGCTGCAGCGCTCGGTCCTCGGGATGCGGGTCCTGCCGCTGCGGCATGTATTCCAGCGATTCCCCAGGCTGATCCGCGAAATTTCGGCCGCCCTCGGCAAGTCCGTGAACCTGGTCATCGAAGGGGAAGATACCGAAGCGGACAAGGTCATCGTCGAGATGCTGTTCGAGCCGCTGCTGCACGTGCTGCGCAATGCAATGGATCATGGCGTCGAAGCGGCACCGGTGCGTGCTGCCAGTGGCAAGCCGCCGGCCGCAACCATCCGCCTGAGCGCACGCCGGCAGAACGAGAATGTGGTGGTCGAAGTCAGCGACGACGGCCCGGGCATCGACGTGGCCAGGGTGCGCCGGGCCGCCCTCGAGCGCGGCCTCGTCACCCAAGAGGTACTGGATGCGATGAGCGATACGGAGGCGACGGACCTGATTTTCGCGCCCGGACTGTCGACTGCCGACGAGGTCACCGGTTTGTCCGGACGCGGCGTCGGGATGGATGCGGTGCGTTCCGCCGTCGGACGCCTGTCCGGTCATGTCGGCGTGGAAAGCCGCGCGGGCGAGGGCACGACCGTCCGCTTCACCCTGCCCTTCAGCGTCATGATGACCCGCGTGATGACCGTGGAGGCCGGCGGCCAGATGTTCGGCATCCCCCTCGACGCGATCATGGAAACGGTTCGCGTCGACGCCGACTCCATAGTCCCCGTGGGCGCGGCAAAGGCCATCGTCCTGCGCGACCGGACCCTGCCGCTGGTGGAGCTGGCGGGCGCGCTCGGCGTGCAGCACAAGGAAAGCAGGGAAAGAGAAGCCACGGTCGTCGTCGTGAGGGTCGACAGTCAACTGGGCGCTTTGCACGTCGACCGCGTGGGAGAACGCATGGAAGTGATGCTCAAACCCCTGGACGGACTGCTCTCGGGCACCCCGGGCATCGCCGGCTCGAGCCTCCTCGGCGACGGCAGCGTCCTCCTGGTGCTGGATCTGGGCGAGGTGCTGCAATGACGGTGCGCCGGGCGGCGGATGGCACCATTGAACTCGACGGCATTTGCCCGATCGAAGATGCGGAGCTGTTGCAGCGGCATTTGCTGGGCGATCCCCGGGCAACCGTGGACTGGCGTTCCTGCGTGCAGGCCCATGCCAGCGTTATCCAGGTCCTGATGGCTTACAGGGCGGTTCTTCGCGGCCCGCCCGACGATGAGTTCCTGAGAATGCATATCGAACCCCTGCTGAACATGCGCCCCGGGTGAATGTCCCTGTGCCCGGTCGCATACGGCTGGTATGATGGCCGGATGACCTGAAAACCCCATCAAAGCAAAGAGGTGACGAAAATGGGCTACAAGATCCTTATCGTTGACGACAGCAAGCTGGCGCGCATGGCTGTCAATAAGGCGCTCAATACCCTGTATCCGGATTGGGTCCGCCTCGAGGCCGCGAATGCCGACGGCGCCATGAGCTCACTGAAAGAGCAGCAGCCGGACGTTGCGCTGATGGATTTCAACATGCCCGGACAGGACGGCCTCGAGCTGGCGGCCGAGTTCCGCCGGCTGCACCCGCGAATGCCCGTCGGCGTCATCTCGGCCAATCACCAGCAGGAAGTCATCGATCGCGCCCGTGCGGCGGGCGCCAGTTTCCTGCCGAAGCCCCTGACGGAGCAGGCCCTGTCCCGTTTTCTCGACGAGGCAGTGCAGCAAATCGAAAAGGGCGCGTCGTGACAGCGCCGGCGCCGGAGATCCTGAACGAGCTTGAGCTGGATGCCCTCACCGAACTGGTGAACCTGGGCATCAGCCAGGCGGCGAACAACCTGGCCAAGATGGTGCGGGAGGAAGTGATCCTGTCCGTGCCGAAAGTCACGCTGGTCGGGCGCCAGGAAGCCATCCGGATTCTCGCGGAACGGGATTCCAAGAGCCTCGTCGCCGTCCACCAAGTTTTCGAAGGCGACATCATCGGCCGCGCGCTGCTGATTTTCCCCGAGGCGAGGAGCCTCGAACTGGTGAAGGCGGTGATTGGCGGCAACCTCCCGATCGAGGAGATCATCGAACTCGAGCAGGAGGCGCTGGCGGAAACCGGCAACGTGATCCTGAACGGCTGCCTGGCGACGATCGCCAACCTGCTCAAACGGAAGCTGAAGATTTCGCTGCCGGAAGTCCTGCGGGGGGAAAGCTCGCTGTTCTTCAACCTGCAGCCGCCGCCCGAAGCCGGGGAAACCGTGATGTTCATCTACATCAACTTCGCGGTCCGCGAGCGCAATATCGACGGCTATATCGCCATGCTGATGGACCTGCCCTCGCTGCAGACGCTGAAAGTGCTGCTCGGCGATTTCATCCGGCGCACAGCGGGGAACTGAACGGCCACACAGCATGGTTGCCCGGGATACCGACCGCCAGGACATTGTCCTCGATGCCATCGACGCCGGCGTGATCGTACTGGATCGCGTTGGCCGCATCGTCAGCTGGAATGCCTGGATGGAATCGGCCAGCGGCAGGACCGCGGCCGCGGTGCGCGGCAAAACCCTCACCGAAACCTTCCCCGGCGTCGAGTCGGGACGGCTCGAGTCGGCCGTTTCCATTGCGCTCGGCTCGGGCGCCTCCAGCATCCTGACGCACGCCCTGCATCCGACCCTGTTTCCCCTGCGCAGCCGGGCGGGGCGCCCCCTGCTGCACGACGTCACCGTCACCGCCATCGGACACCAAACCGGCGCGGGTTGCCTGATCCATCTCACCGACGTGTCGAGGGCGGTGCGCCGCGAACGCTTCCTACGCGAGCGTCAGAACGCACGCTACGACGCGGTGACGGAGAGCGCGCCGGACGTGATCCTGACCTTCGACAGCGAAGGCATCATCCAGCTCGCCAATCCCGCCGCAGGACTGAAGTTCGGCTATGGCATGGCAGACCTGATTGGGCAATCCGCGACGGTTCTCTTCGAGGGCCAGGTCTGGAAGGACACATGGCAGGCACTGATCGACGGCAGGCACCTGCGCCAGCCCGTGGAGCTGGAGGGGCGCCGCAAGGACGGTTCGCTCACCTACTTCGAGGTATCGGCGTCGCGCTGGCAGACCGACTCGCGGATCTTCGTGACGACGATCCTTCGCGATATCAACGAGCGGCGGGAAATCCTGGCGGCGCTGCGTCACAGCGAAGCTCAGGCGCGCGCCGCCGCGAGTGCCCTGACGGAGCTCAATGCGACGCTGGAGCAACGCGTGGCGGATCGCACCGCCAAGCTCATGGAAACCGAGGAAGCCCTGCGCCAAAGCCAGAAGATGGAGGCGATCGGCCAGCTCACCGGCGGCATCGCGCACGATTTCAACAATCTCCTGCAAGGCATCATCGGCGCGCTGGACATCGTCGAGAAACGGATCCGGGCGGGACGCATCGGCGACGTCGATCGCTTCGTCCAGGGCGCGCTCACATCGGCAAACCGCGCTTCATCGCTGACGCACCGCCTGCTCGCGTTCTCGCGCCGGCAGCCTGTCGACCCGCGGCCGATGGACGTCAATCTCCTGATCGCCACGATGGAAGAGCTGTTGCGCCGCTCGATCGGCGAGAAGACCAGGATGACGATCGCAGCAGCGGACGATATCTGGCTGGTGCGATGCGATGCCAACCAGCTGGAGAACGCGCTGCTCAACCTCGCCATCAACGCGCGCGATGCGATGCCGGGAGGAGGAACGCTGGAGATCGCCACCAGCAACGCCGTCCTCGATGCTCCCCAGGCGATGGCCCGCAACCTCAAGCCGGGCGAGTATGTGCGGCTCACCGTGAAGGACAGCGGGGTCGGCATGTCGCCCGACGTGCAGGCCCGCGCCTTCGATCCTTTCTACACTACCAAACCCATCGGCCAGGGCACGGGGCTCGGTTTGTCGATGATCTACGGCTTTGTCGGACAGTCCGGCGGAGCCGTCCTGATCGAAAGCGAAATCGGCGCCGGCACCACGATCGAAATATGCCTGCCGCGCTACCGCGGCGACCTCGCTCCCCAGGAAAACGTCCCGAAAGAAACAGTGGAGAGCCGGACCGACAGGAACGAAGTCGTGCTCGTGGTGGAAGACGAAGACGTCGTCCGCCTGCTCGTCGTCGAAGTGCTGAACGAGCTGGGCTACCTCGCGCTGGAAGCGGCAGACGGCAGCTCCGCGTTGCGCATCCTTCAGTCTTCGCAGAGGATCGACCTGCTGGTCACGGACATCGGCCTTCCCGACCTCAACGGCCGCCAGGTTGTCGATGCGGCGCGCACCAAACGCACGGACCTCAAGGTGTTGTTCATGACCGGCTACGCTGAAAACGCCGCCGGCAGCGCCTTCCTCGAGCCGGGGATGGAACTCATCAGCAAGCCGTTCACGATGGAACACCTCGCGCTGAAGATCAGCGACATGATCGCGCGGTAATGGGTAGTCGCCAGGTCAGTGGCTGATGGAATAGCGGTTTCGCATCCTGCTGTTCGCCAACTACCAGCCACGAGCCTCCAGCCACTCGCCACGGATATCCGACCCTTTCAGGAGATGCGAAATGACCAGCAAGAACACGATCTGCCTGTGGTATGACGGCACGGCGGTCGACGCCGCGAACTTTTATGCCAAAACATTCCCCGACAGCCTTGTTGGGGCCATCCATCACGCGCCAGGCGACTATCCCGATGGCAAGAAAGGCGATGTCCTGACGGTCGAGTTTACCGTTGCCGGCATTCCGTGCATCGGCCTGAATGGCGGGCCACAGTTCAAGCACAACGAAGCGTTCTCCTTTCAGATCGCGACCGACGACCAGGCCGAGACCGACCGCCTGTGGAACGCGATCATCAAAGGCGGCGGCCAGGAAAGCCAGTGCGGCTGGTGCAAGGACCGCTGGGGCGTGTCGTGGCAGATCACCCCGCGCGCCCTCATCGCCGCGGTGACCGACCCCGATCCGGCGGCGGCCAGGCGCGCGTTCCAGGCGATGATGAAAATGAAGAAGATCGACATCGCAGCCATAGAAGCGGCACGGGCAGGCTGAGGCGGGTTGCCAGGTTGATCGTTTGCCCCTGGAAAAAACGATCCGCCAGGTCCACCCTGCCGTCGGGGGAAGCGCAGTTTGTCGACGGGCGGCTTTCGCCCAGAGCGGATCTTCCATCCGGCATTCCCCATGCCGTGCCTGTCCAGGCGAGCTTTTTCATTCCCGAGTGGCCAAGTCTCTTCTTCGCAGCGCAGCAATTTCTACGGCTTTCAGGTTAACGCGAAAGTCTGTATTTTCCGCCCGATGCGAATTGCAATCATAGGGGCCGGCCCAGCGGGACTTCTTCTGAGTCTCCTCCTGAAGAGACGACGTCCGCAGGACGAAGTACTGGTCCTGGAACAGAATCCGCGAGGTGCGACCTTCGGATTCGGCGTGGTATTTTCCGACGGCGCCCTGGAATTCCTGCGTGCCGGCGAGCCACGGCTTTTCGGCGAGCTCGAGTCGGGCATGGAGCACTGGCCCGAGCAGAAGATCGTGCATCACAACGAAGCCGTGCTTGTGGACGGAAACGGCTTTTCCGCGATCGGCCGTCTGCAGCTACTGACCATCCTCGAAGCGCACTGCGAGGCCGCTGGCGTCCGCGTCGAACACGATCGCAAAATCGACAATACGGCGGATCTGTCCGCCTTCGACCTGGTAGCAGGCGCAGACGGCGTGAACTCCCTGATCCGGCGGTCCTTCGAAACCCGCCTGCGCCCGCAAATGCGCTGGCTCAGGAACAAGTTCACCTGGTACGGGACCACGAGGGCATTCGATTGCCTGACGCTGACCTTCCGCGAAAATGAGCACGGCCATTTCGTGGCGCATCACTATCGTTACGCGCCCGACAAGAGCACCTTCATCGTGGAATGCGATGCGGCCACGTGGACTCGCGCCGGCCTTGACCAGAAGGACGACGAGCAAAGCCGGGCCTATTGCGAGCGGGTGTTCGCCCCGGAACTGGAAGGGCACGCGCTCATTTCCAACCGCTCGATCTGGCGTAATTTCCCCTTGCTCTGGACCGAAAACTGGACTGTGGACAATGTAGCCTTGATCGGGGACGCCGTTCGCACCGGTCATTTCTCGATTGGGTCCGGTACGCGGCTGGCGATGGAAGATTCGATCGCACTGGCGGCGGCGGTCGAGGCTCATGGCGAAGACGTCGCTGCCGCCCTGATCGAGTACGAAAACGCGCGCAAGCCGATTGCCCGCAAGATCGTCAACGCCGCCACCGCAAGCTCCTACTGGTACGAGCGCCTCCCGGAAAAAATGACGCTTGCTCCATGGCAGCTGACCTATGACTACATGATCCGCAGCGGCCGCATGCCGGACGAACGTCTGCGCCTGGAAGCGCCACGTTTCATGGCGCGCGTCGATCAAGAGCGTCAGGCCGATCCGGCCGGTGCCCATCCGCAACGCCAGCGGGACCCCTGCGGTGCGGATGTTCCCGGCGCGAGGGAAATCGGATGGAAGGTGCCCGAGCGTTATAACGCGGCACGCCTCCTGTTTCACAACCTCGACGCCGGCCGGGGCGGCAAGGCCGCCATCATCTGCGGCGACCGGACTTTCACGTATGCCCGGCTCTGCGAACTCGCGTGCCGCGTGGGCAACGGGCTGCTGGCGATGGGCCTTGCGCGTGGCAGCCGTGTCCTGCTGGTGATGCTTGACACGCCCGAATACGTCGCCGCCATCTTCGGCGCATTGCGAGCCGGCTTTGTTCCGGTGCTGGTCAACACGCTTTCCCCTCCGGAACTGGTGGCGTACTACCTGTGTGACAGCGGCGCCGAGGCCGCGGTGGTGCACGATTCGCTGGCCAATCTTCTGGATCATGCCGACGTCGGAGCCAGCCGGCTGCGGAACCTTGTCGTCGTCGGCGAGGACGTTGCTCCGCCTCTGGAGTTCGTTGAGGTCTCGCGCTGGGACGCATGGACCGCTGCCTCGCGCGCGCAACTTGACAAAGTCGCGATGCATCCCGACGAAATGGCATTCTGGATGTACAGCTCCGGCAGCACCGGACGGCCCAAGGGCGTCGTGCACCTGCACCACGATGCGCCCTATACCCATGAGTCCTATGGGAACCGAGTGCTTGGCATCCGCGAGTCCGACATTGTTTTCTCGCCGCCCAAGATCTTTTTCGCCTACGGGTTCGGTAATGCGATCACTTTTCCGTTCTCGGTCGGCGCGACCACGGTACTGCATCCGGGGCGGCCCGATCCCGAGGCGGTGTATGGGGTCATAGAACGCCATCGGCCCACCCTTTTTTTTGGCTTGCCGACACTGTACAACGCGATGATCGCGCACCCGGGTTCGGAACGCCGCGACCTCTCCAGCCTGCGGCTCTGCCTGTCCGCAGCCGAAACGCTTTCGCAGGAGATGTTCGCGGAGTGGGAGCGGCGCCACCGACTGCGCATCGTCGAAGGGCTCGAATCCACCGAGGTGCTGCACATCTATCTTTCCAATGGCGTAGACCGGCAGAAGCCGGGCGCCAGCGGAACCCGGGTGCCTGGCTACGAGATTAAACTTTGCACTCCCGATGGAAATGCGGTGAAGCCCGGGGAGCCGGGAATCATGTGGGTGCGCGGCGATTCCAATGCGCCGTTCTACTGGAACCGGCCGGACAAAACGCGCGAGACCATGCGGCAAGGCTGGATCTACACGGGAGACCGCTTTCGCGAGGATGCCGACGGCTACTACTGGTTCGAGGGGCGTGCCGACGACCTCGTGAAGGTCAGTGGCCAGTGGGTGCACCCCATGGAGGTTGAGCGCGCGTTGGCGGAACACCCGACCGTGCGGGAATGTGCGGTGCTCGCACTGGAGGACGAGAACCGCCTGATGACCCTGCGGGCTTACGTAGCGCTCCGTCCAGGCCACGCCGGCGACATGACCACGACCAGGAGCCTGCAGGACTTCGTCAAGAAAGCGCTCGTACCGTTCAAGTACCCGCGCACCATCGTGTACCTCGATAAGCTGCCGAAAACGGGGACCGACAAGATTGACAGGCAGCGACTTCGGACGATGGGCAGGGTCGATGCCTGAATTGAAGCAGGCAGGCATGGATTGGCGATGGGCCGCCGGCTGGATGAGTTGATCTACCGGCTCAATCCAAAATAAACGCATGCATTCGAACGGGTAGGTATGGTTCAAGAAGTATCGCAAGAGATCAGACGCTTCATATTGACGAGTATTCCGTCCGTACCGCATCTGGAGGCTATCGTCCTGCTGCGCCAGGAGGCCAACAGGTCCTGGAGCGGCGAGACCCTGGCGAGATTCCTTTATATCAGCGAAGCGAAGGCGGACGCGATTCTCCTGGAGTTGAAACAAGCTGGCATCGTCGTCTCCGACGAGAAAGGCGCACCGGCATATCGGTATCTTCCCGCTTCAGACAAGCTACGAGAACAAATCGATGTCGTCGCCGCCATCTATCCCAAAAATGTCGTCGAAATAACGAACTTGATCCATTCCAGCAGCAAAAATAAAGTGCAGCAATTTGCTGACGCCTTCAAATTGCGAAAGGATGTCTGACGTGGTTATTTTCATTTACGGACTCTGTGCCGTGACTTCAATTCTTTGCGCCGTGCTGCTTTTGCGCGGCTACTTCAAAAGTCGCTATCGTCTGTTGTTTTGGAGTGGACTGTGCTTTGTCGGTTTGGCCGCCAACAACGTCCTCGTCCTTCTCGACCGGACCATTTTTCTGACAACCGCCGATTTGCTGACGTTGCGCCTGGCGACGTCATTGATCGCAATGCTGCTTCTGGTGTTCGGGCTGGTCTGGGAGGAGGAATAATGCAATCTCTGAATTATTTCTTGTTGGGGGGTGTCGCCGTCGCTTGTCTGACAGCGGGCGTGTTCTTCCTGCGCTTCTGGCGGTCGACTAAAGACCGTTTTTTTCTATATTTTGCCGCGTCATTTCTTATCGAAGGCGTAAATCGGCTGACTTTCGGGTTCATGGCCGATTTGAACGAAGATTCTCCGATTAAATATCTGGTCAGGGCGTTGACCTATGTGCTGATTCTTTTCGCTATTCTGGATAAAAATATGCCGCGCAAGGAAAAAAATAGCAGCGTTCCTTAAGCCGGGACAACTCCAAGGAATACCGACACAGGCTCCCCATTCGGATAACAAGCCTTTTTGCCATGTTTCCTTCATCGATCCGACAGCAGGCGCCGGCCGCGCGAGCCGAGTGTCCAGGTGGTCTTGCCGGAGCGCAATGAAGAAAGCGCCCGCGAGGGCGTTTTTCTTCTATAGTGCCACCGACTCTGCCCGGGATAAGCGTTTCTGATGGCACCGAACAGAGCGTGCCTGAGCCGACTCGGTTTAGTTTGCGTGATAGGGATTGGGCGAATTGAGCGTTTTGCGCTCTGACTCCAGGTGGAACGGACAGGTCGCGAACCACCGTGCCGACGCAGACCGTCGCTGCGCCCTCCGTTTCACCACGACGTCAGGCCGTCGCCCGAAGCCTCTCCACCACACGAGCCGCCCCGTGGTGGCGTCCTGCAAGCCCGGCGACCGTTGGACCTGGTACTACGTCGACGAGACGGAGGCTGCCGGTGCCGAAGCATATCCTGCCGGTCCTGCGTCACTGAAGCAGACAGCGTCGGACCAAAGGAGCCCGAGACATGATCGATCAGGACCTGCACACCGCCGCGTTCCCCAGGCTCGACAAGGCCCAGCTCGCCACGCTGGAGCGCTGCCCTCTGTCGAAGCTCAAGCATTTTCGCCACGGGGAGAAGCTCTTCGAAGCCGCGCAACGCGACTCCAACTTCTACGTCGTCAAGACCGGCGCGGTCGAGATCTTCGACGACGACGGCGATGAGGCCAAGGTCGTCGCGACCCTCGGGCCCGGGGAGTTCACCGGCGAGGTGGCGCAGTTGACCGGGGGTCCCCCGATGTTCAGCGCCGCCGCCCGGGGCGAGAGCGACGTCTTCGAGATCTCGAACGCTGCCCTGCGCGAGATTATCAACGTCCACCCAGACCTGGGCGACGTCATCCTCCGAGCCTTCATGGCCCGACGCCACCTTCTCCACGAGATGGGGGACTTCACGGGCCTGCGGGTGATCGGGTCGCGCTATTCGAAGCACACCCTCCGGGTCCGCGAGTTCCTGGCCAAGAACCTGGTGCCGTTCACCTGGATGGACCTGGAGGACGATCCACAGGTGAAGCAGTTTCTCGAGGGGGCCGGGCTGACCGAGGCCGATACGCCCGTCGTCACCTGGGGCCACAAGCTGCTCCTGCGCAACCCCTCAAACGAGGAGCTGGCGGATGCGCTGGCCCTGCGCCGGCCGCTCGCGCACGCGGTGTACGACCTGGCCGTGGTGGGGGCCGGCCCGGCGGGGCTGGCCGCGGCCGTCTACGGCGCCTCCGAGGGGCTGAACACCGTCGTGCTGGAGCGGGACGCGCCCGGGGGGCAGGCCGGTCGCAGCATGCGCATCGAGAACTACCTCGGCTTCCCCACCGGCATCACCGGCCGCGAACTTGCCGAGAACGCCGTCGTGCAGGCCAACAAGTTCGGGGCGCACCTTCCCGTCGCCTCTCCAGTCACGGCCCTGTCGTTCGACAGCAAGTATGCCGTGCTGCATCTGGACAACGGCGAGACCGTTTCGGCCAAGTGCCTGCTCATCGCCACCGGAGTCGACTATCGCCGCCTCGGCGTCGACGGGTGCGATCGGTTCGAAGGCTGCGGCGTCTACTTTGCCGCGACCCCGGTCGAGGCACAGCTCTGCAAGGGCTCGGACGTCGTTGTCGTCGGTGGCGGCAACTCGGCCGGGCAGGCCACCGTCTTCCTCGCCGGGCAGGTTCGCAAGGTGTACCTCGTGGTCCGCGGCGGCGACCTGTACGAGCAGATGTCGAGTTACCTCGCGAAGCGGTTGGAGGAGACCCCCAACGTCGAAGTGCTCCTCAACACCGAGATCCGGCGGATGTCCGGGGACCGCTTCCTCAGCGAGGTCGAGGTCATCAACAACAAGACCGGCGAGGCGCGGACGATCAGGACCCCCGCGCTGTTCTGCTTCATCGGCGCAACGCCGCGGACCGACTGGCTTCCCCCGGAGATCGAGAAGGACGAGAAGGGATTCGTGCGGACCGGGGCCTCGCTGGAGAATTCCGAGGCGTGGACGGCACGTCGGCAGCCGCACCTGCTCGAGACCGGCCGCCCCGGCGTCTTCGCGGCGGGCGACGTCCGGTCCGGCTCGGCCAAGCGCGTCGCCTCGGCCGTCGGCGAGGGTGCAATGGCGGTCCTGTTCGTGCACGAATATCTGAAACAGATGTGACCCGGGGCAAGGCGTGTGCCCGCCAGGCCGGCGTTGTTCACGAGCAGGTGCAGTGGAAGCCCGCGTGCCAGGAAGGTCTGAGTGCACGTTCGCACGGAGTATGGTCTGCGAACAGGACCACGGCTGTGCGCCGATTCCCGTAACACGCGCCATGTTCGGCGTCCTGCAGAAAACCGATCCCCGCTGCCAGCCGCCGGAAGAGCTCACCGAGGACGACAAGCAATCCCGCGCCGCGCCCGGCGAGAGCATCAGGGCGATCATGGAGCAGAACTAGGCCAGGCAGGATTACTGGTGTGGAAACACCAAGGGCCTGCGAAATCGCAGGCCCTTTTTTCTTTTGGACGACGGGATGAAGCCCGGCAGTAATCAGGCCTGACCCGGTGACGAACGCAATGGCATCCCTCGCCACCGGCTCGCTGACCCGGTCAGGCTCAACGGCGGTTTACCTGCATCAAGCCAGTGCGGGATAGTCGATATAGCCCTTGGGGCCGGGGGTATAGAACGTGCTCATGTCCGGCGCGTTCACCGGCGCCCCGGTTTTCCACCGGGTGACCAGATCGGGATTGGCGAGGAACGGCCGTGCCACGGCAATCAGATCGCACTTCCCAGCGGCGAGATCGCTTTCGGCGCGCGCGGCATCGTAGCCACCGGAGAGAATCAACGTGCCCTTGAACAGGCTGCGAAATGTCGCCTTCATCGATTCGGGTACCGGCGGCGCGCCCATCGCCGAATGGTCGACGAGGTGGATGTAGACCAGGCTGCGCGCATTGAGTTGCTGCGCGAGATAGGTGTAGTCGGCCTCCATCGCGTCGTACAGCGGCATGTCGTTGAACACGCCGAACGGCGACAGGCGGATGCCGACCTTTTCCTTGCCGATTGCCTTGATCACCGCTTCGACGACTTCGAGCACAAAGCGCGCGCGGTTTTCGATCGAACCGCCGTAGCGATCCGTGCGCTGATTCGAGTTCGGGCGGATGAACTGCTCGAGCAGGTAACCGTTCGCCCCGTGCAGTTCGACGCCGTCGAACCCTGCCGCCATGGCATTCTTCGCGGCCTGGACAAACTCCCCTATCGTGTCCTTGATGTCGGCCTCGGTCATCGCCTGCGGCGTGCCGTTGGGCTGCATCCCTTGCGCATCGGTGTACATTTCCCCCGCCGCCGCCACCGCCGAGGGTGCCAGCAAACGCGCGCCCGCCGGCAGGTTGAGCGCATGGCCGATGCGCCCGCAATGCATGAACTGGATGAACATCTTTGCGCCCTTCGCATGAACCGCGTCGGTGATGCGCTTCCACCCCGCGACCTGTGCCGCGGAAAAAATCCCGGGAATGCGCGCATAGCCCAGCCCATTCGGCGAAGGCGACGTGCCTTCCGTGATGATGAGTCCTGCGGACGCCCGCTCGGCGTAGTACCGGAGCATGAGATCGTTCGGAATGTTGTCGGTGGCACGATTTCGCGTCATCGGCGACATCACCAGCCGGTTCTGCAGCGTGAGCGGTCCAAGCGTGGTCTGTGAATAGAGAAGCGACATGGTTGGGGGGACCCGGGAGAATGTTTCGGTGAGATGGCGGGAAAGAAGAGGGTCGAGATACAGACTGCCCGCAGCGTGTTCAGTACGGACTGATCTGCGCCGGCATCCCGGATGCGGGACGGCTGGCTCTGCTGCCTGGGGACACTATACCTGAATCGACTTCGGGCGGCGTCACTTGATTCGAACGAAGCGATTCGACGGGGATTACGGCGGGCCTTTCGCGCTGCCCAGCCGAATGGAAGCTCGAACGAGTTGGCGGCGCCGTCATATTGACTTTGTGGCCTACTCGGCCAGGGCAGGACGGGCGGCCCCGAACGCAGCGAAGAGCCGGCGCGGGAACCCCGTCAAACCCGCGAACAGATGATGGCTCCCAGGGCGCTCATCGCCGCCTCAATCTGTGGCGACCAGGGCATGCCGTAATTCAGGCGCATGCAGTTCTGGAACCTGCGCCGGGGGGAGAACATCGGTCCCGGCGCGATGCTGATATTCTTTTCGCGCGCCAGCCGGAAAACTTCCAGCGCCCTGACGGCCGGCGGCAACTCCACCCAGAGGAAGTAGCCCCCTTCAGGGCGCGTCACCTGCGTCTGCTCGGGAAAATATCGCGCAATCGCCCGCAGCATGCACACCTGCTGGCTTTCCAGTGCGAGGCGAAGCCTGCGCAGATGATGGTTGAAGCCCGCCTGCTTGAGGAAGTCCGCGACCGCAACTTGCGCGGGCATGCTATTGGCGAGGGTCGTCATTTGCTTGGCGCGCCGCACTTCCGTCGCCACCCGGCCCGGCACGGCCCAGCCAACACGGTAACCGGGTGCGAGGCATTTCGAAAACGAGGAACAGTGCATCACGTTGCCGCTGCGATCGAAACTCTTTGCCGGGCGCGGCCGATCCCGGCCGAAATACAGCTCGCCGTAAACGTCGTCCTCGATCAGCGGCACTCTCCGCTTTTCCAGCAGCTGCACCAGTTCGCGCTTCTTCGCCTCCGGCATCAGGCTGCCCAGAGGGTTTGCGAAATTGGTCATCAGCCAGCACACCTTGACCGGATGCCGGTACAGCGCCTCGGCGAGCGCGGAAAGCTCCATCCCCTCGCGCGGGTCGGTTGGAATCTCGATTGCCTTCAGCCCCAGGCGTTCGATCGCTTCGAGCACCGCGTAGAAAGCGGGGCTTTCGATCGCCACGAGATCCCCAGGCCGGGTCACCGCTTGCAGGCAGAGGTTCAGCCCCTCCAGCGCGCCCACGGTAACAATGATGTCCTCGGGATCGACGCTGCAACCGGATTCCAGATACCGGCGCGCGATCTGGCGCCGCAGGTCCGCATTGCCCGGCGTCAGCTGTTCGAAGATCGAATGCGGGTCGAACTTGAGCGTGGCCGTGTACAGCGCGCGCGCAACCTTGGCCAGGGGAAAGAGTTCCGGGGCGGGAAAGGCGGATCCGAACGGAATGATGTCCTTGCTACTCGATGAGTCCAGCAATTCGAAGATCAGGTCCCTTACATCCACCTCGGTGGACTTCCCCGTGGGGCGCGAGACAGCCGGCGCCTGCAGGGCCCGGCCGCCCAGGTGGGCGCTGACGTAATGCCCCGAACGCGACCGGGTGTGCACTTCGCCGCGATCCTCGAGCAGGTGATAGGCCTGCGAGACCGTTGCCGGGCTGACGCGATGGCTGCGGCTGATGCTGCGCACGGAGGGCAGGCGGTCGCCGGGCCGCAATACCCCTGCGCGGATGCGACCGGACATTTCCTCGGCCAGTTGATGGTAGCGGGTCATGGCTGATTCCTCCAACGAGACTGTACCACTGGCAAGCGACCGGAACTGTACTGGTTTGCCTCGCTGTCACTGCGCGCGCAAGTACGTTCTGTGCCTTCGCCTGGGCTGCCGGGTCCCAAACTCCGTTGCAAAGCCAATCACTGGACGGATTGCCATGGATGCAAAATCGATTTCGAATGCGCAGCGCGAGCTTGAGGCGCTGCGCGAGCGCGTCGACTCGATCGCGACGACGCTGCCCGACGTCGTCTGGTCCGTGGCGATTCCGTCGCTCAAGGTCCTGTACGTGAGTCCGGCGGCCGAATCGGTTTACGGCAGGCAGGCCGAGAAGATGATGCAGAATATCTCCGAATGGTCCGATTCCCTGCATCCGGACGATCGCGCCGCGATCATGGAACGATGGGATGGCGCGGTGGGAGGCGTTTCCTTCGATGCCGAGCATCGCATCGTTACGCCGAAAGGCGAAGTGCGCTGGATACACTCGCGTGGACGCTGCGCAAGGGACGCAAGCGGCGCGGTCGTGCGCGTCGACGGCATGGATCGTGACATCACC
>DASVNF010000044.1:0-15340 GCA_036384015.1 Burkholderiales bacterium | reverse complement strand
TGGGGATCGTGGCCGACAGCTGGGCGAAGCCGAGGGCAGTGCTCGGCGCCATCGGCATGGGCATGTCGATTGCCGCGGCGCTGACCGCCGCATTCACCGCAACCTGGCCGCTCGCGGCCATCTTCGTCGTGAGCTTCCTCTACGGCATCACCGCCACCGGCTGGAACGGCGTCTATCTTTCGGAGGTGGCGCGCATCGCCCCGCCCGGCAAAGCCGCCGCTGCGACGGGCGCATCGCTGGCCATGACCTATGCGGGCGTGGTCGCGCTGCCGATGCTGTTCTGGATGATCGTCGCGATCAGCGACAGCTATGCAGCGGCCTTCCTGGCCGCCGCCAGCCTGACTTTGTGGCGCGGTTCGTACTTCTTCCGGCGTACTGAAACCGCCAGGTCTAGACCCTAATAGAAGAATGACTCGATCGCCCGGGCGAACTCGAGAGGCTGGTCGTGATGCATCATGTGGCCCGCATTCGCGAGGGTTTCTTCGGAGAGGGACCGGTAACAGGCACGGTACGGATCCAGCAGGGACTTGTCCCCGCGCATCCACTTCATCATCCATTCACCGTCCCCCCATAGCCAGAGCGTCGGCGCAGTGATGCGCTTCCAGCAGGCCATCGCCTCCTCGGTCCGGTACAGGACGGGATTCACCATTTTGTGGTGGGGATCCGCCTGCAGCCGGATGCTGCCGTCGGCGAGCTGCTCGGCCCAGTGCGGCGCCAGAAAAGCCGCGCGTTCATCGGTGATGCGGGGGTTGTTGGCCTTCAGCCGCTGCGCGACTTCCTCGAAATTCCTGTAAGGCCGCAATGTCGGGGGCGTGCGGATTTCGTCGAGCCAGCCGGCATACCGGTCGGGCGCCTTCTCCGGTTTCGTGGGCGGCAGGCCGAAGCCTTCTGCAAGCACCAGTTTGCCGACGCGCGCCGGGCGGATGCCGGCGTAAAGATTGGCGACGTTGCCGCCCATGCTGTGGCCGACGATGTAAGCGGGCGATTCCGGCTGGTAGTGTTCGAGGATCGCGTCGAGGTCCGCGATGTAGTCCGGGAACCAGTAGCCTTCGTTCGTCCATTCCGAAAGTCCGAAGCCGCGCCAATCCGGCGCGACGACGTGCCATTCGTGCCGCAATTCGTCGACGGCGAATTGAAACGAGGCGGAGACATCCATCCAGCCGTGCAGCAGGAACATCTTCGGCGCCGACGGATCGCCCCAGGTGCGTACGTGGTAGCGTAGCCCGCGGATGTCGAGGAACTCAGATTGGCTTTGTTTCATGATTAGACCCTTGAACCGCAGAGGCGCGGAGGCGCAGAGAAGATCGCGCAGAGAATACCTGTAACTTGAATTTAGATTCTGCCCGACCGCCTCGAGTAGCCGAGTCGCTAGTTATCCACCGCAGATTTCACATGATCCTTGCCTTTCTCCGCATTCCCTCCGCGCCTCTGCGGTGAAGGGGTAGTCAGCTTTTAAGCTTTCGCTGGATGCCGGAAGGCAGCGAATCGATGCGGGCGTACTCAGGGCCGGAGAACATCGCGGGATTGGCGAGGTAGTCCAGCAGCATCGCGCCGGAATCGAATCCCCAGAAGCAGAATCCGTCCGCCACGAAAGTCGGTACGCCCCAGACACCCGCCGCAATGGCTTCGTCGGTGTTGGACTTCAGTTTCGCTTTCGCCTGGGGATCGGCCACGCGTGCTTCGGCGTCATCGACACCCATTTCCGCGGCGAGCGCAGCGAACTCCGCGGGATCGGAAGGATCGCGTCCTTGCGCCCAGATGAACTCGAAAATGCGCTTGACCTTGTCCAGCGGCGCATCGATGGCTACGGCCAGCCGCAGCACCGGCAGGGGATTGAACGGATGGCGCGGCGGCATCTTCAATTTCACCCCATGGCGGCCCGCCAGCCAAAGTGCCTGGCGGAAAGTGAACTCGCGCTTGCCGGGAATTTCCGCAGGACCGAGCGTCCCGGATTTGTCGAGCAGGGCACCGAACAGCACCGGCTTGACGCGCAACTGCGTACCCGCGGGAAGCTGCGGAAACTTCACGCTCTGCAGGTAGGCGTAGGGGGAGATGAAGTCGAAATACCAGTCCAGGGTCATGCCGCCTCATTGCCATATACGGTATCTGATCATCGTCGATTCGGCGGCTGGCGGCAATCGCGGACCCGAGACGGACGCACAGGTCTGCCGGCCGCCCACGTCTGCCTTCGCGGTCAGATCCCCAAAATACGGGGCCCCTCTTTCGCGCTCCGGCAGACCCTGCTTCCTGCTCATGCCGCTGCCTCATTGCCGCAAGAACTCATCGAATCCTTGTCGATTCGGCAGCTGGCGGCAATCGCGGGCGGTCGCATCCCCATTAAATGGGGCCCCTGCTTCCTGCTCATGCCGCTACTCCTGTCCGGTCATGGGCTCGGGTTCTTCGTGCCGGCGGATGCTGAGGTAGGAAAGCAGTGCGAGTGCAATGCCGATCAGCAGCATGCCGATGAGTTCGGAGCGTCCCGGCTGTTCGCCGAGCTGGATCCAGGATGACAGGATCGCGATCACCGGGATGCCGAGCGACGAAAGGCTGGTGGTTCCGGCAGGCAGGCGATGCAATACATACAGCCACGCCAGCCAGCCGAATCCGGTCGCCAGGATGCCGTTGAAAAGCGTGACGCCGATGAAAGTGCCGGACCAGATGATGGGCTCGCGCTCGACGAAGACCAGGGCAATCAGGACGGGGACCATGCCGACGATCATCTGCCAGAACGTGAACGACAGGGCGTCGACCTTCGCGCGGTTGTGCAGGCGCTTGGCGTAGACCACGCCGATCGCCCAGCACATGCCGGCCAGCACGGCGAGGGTCTTGCTGAACAGCGACGTATTCATGTTCCATGGCTCGAGCACGAAGGCCAGGCCAATGAGGGCGAGGACCACCGACACCCATTGCAGGCCGCTGATGCGCTCGTGCAGAAGGGGCCAGGCGAAAATCAGCACCCAGAAGGGCATGGTGAAGACGAGGACCGAGGTCTTGCCGGGACCGCCCTCCGAGAGCGCCCATGTATTGAGCAGCAGGAAGGCGCCGGTCTGGATCAGGCCGATCCACAGCAAGGCCTGCCAGTGCCGGGGCCGCATCGAGGTGCGCGTCCACACGATGGCAATCAGCAGCGTGACCAGGCCCAGCCCCATGCGCAGGGCGACGACGTCGACCGGGTTGGCGTATTCGAGCCCGATTTTCGAGGTGATCCAGCTGTAACCCCACAGGATCACCAGGAGGACCATGACGATCACCGCCTTGCGCGTTTCCCGGGCGGACGTCATCGTGCTTTCACGACTTCGGGCTGCAGCTCCCCGTCCAGCGTGCTGCGTTCATCGAAGACGAAGCAGCGGCCGTCGAAGTGCGCCGCGCCGCAATCCTCAAAGTACTGAAGAATCCCGCCCTGCAACTGGTAGACATCGCGGAAGCCTTTGCCCATCAGCACCGGCGCGGCCTTCTCGCAGCGGATGCCGCCGGTGCAGAAGGCGACGATGGTCTTGTCCTTGAGCGAGGAATCCAGGCTGTCGGCGGCGTGCGGGAACTGGCCGAACGCCTTCAGGTCGAGATGGAGCGCGTTGCGGAAAGTGCCGGCTTCGACTTCGAAGGCATTTCGGGTGTCGAGCAGGACGACGTCGCGCCCCTCGTCGAGCCAGCGCTTCAGTTCGGACGGCGCCAGCGCAGGCGCGGGATTGGCGGCAGGATCCAGGCCGGGTACCCGCAGGGTGATGATTTCCGGCTTGATCTTCACCCGCATCCGTTTGAACGGCTGGATGTCGGAATGGCTCTCCTTGAAACGCAGGTCGGCAAAGCGGGCGTCGGCCCGCAGCCAGGCCTTGAACGCCCCGACCTCGTGCTCCGGGCCGGCGATGAAAGCATTGATGCCCTCAAGACTGAGCAGGATCGTGCCTTTCAGGTCCAGATCCTGGCAGCGTTGCCGCAATGACGCGCGCAGCTCCGGAAGTCCGTCCAGTTTCACGAACTTGTAGCCGGCAAGATTGAGGAATTGCATGAGGTCAGCAGGCGGTATAAGGCGTTATTTTACCAAGCTGGGGCAACCCCTAGCCGCAAAGGCGCGAAGGCGCAAAGGAAACGCTAAGGAGATCGAAGAAAAGGAGAAGGGACAGCAGGGGATTCCGTGCTCATGCTCAGCCAGGTGAATCTCGGCCAGGCCTCGTCAAGTATCTGAATTTGCTTTTTGCTTTCTTTTTGCGCGCCCGCCTTTGCGGTTCAGGGTTTCAGGTGGATGGGGAATTCTTTTTCGGGCGTAAAATGCGAAGCATGCAACCGACGTTCGTCCACCTCCGCCTGCACAGCGAATACTCGATCGCCGACGGCATCGCCCGGATCGACGACGCGGTGGCGAAGGCGGCGGCGGATTCGATGCCGGCGCTGGCCCTTACCGACCTGTCGAACCTGTTCGGCATGGTCAAGTTCTACCAGTCGGCGCGCGGCAAGGGCCTCAAGCCGATCATCGGCTGCGATGTCTGGATCAGCAACGACGCCGATCGCGACAAGGCCTTCCGGATATTGCTCCTGTGCATGTCGCGCGACGGCTACCTGCGGCTTTGCAACTGGCTCACGCAGGCCTTTCGCACCAATCAGTACCGCGGCCGTGCCGAGATCCGCAAGGAATGGATGCGCGAGTCCGGGACCGGCGGCCTTATCGCGCTGTCGGGGGCGCACCTGGGGGACGTAGGACAGGCGTTGCTGTCGGACAACCTGTCGCAGTCGCAAAAGCTGGCCCAGGAATGGGCTGACCTGTTCCCGCAGCGCTACTACATCGAGATCCAGCGCACCGGCCAGTCCCAGGCGGAGCACCATGTAAGGCGCGCTGTCCGGCTCGCTTCCAACCTGAAGCTTCCGGTCGTGGCGACCCACCCGGTGCAATTCCTGAAGCGCGAGGACTTCGTCGCGCACGAGGCGCGGGTGTGCATTTCCGAGGGTTACGTCCTGTCGGACCAGCGCCGGCCGCGGCTGTTCACCGAGGAACAGTACCTGAAGAGCCAGGAGGAAATGGCGTCCCTGTTCGCCGATCTGCCGCAGGCGCTGGAGAATTCTGTCGAGATCGCGAGGCGCTGCAGTTTCGTGATCGAGCTCGGCAAGTCCCGCCTGCCGCTGTTCCCGACGCCCAATGGCCAGGGCCTCGACGAATATCTGCACGAACGGTCCGTGGCGGGCCTCGAAACCCGCCTGCAGGAACTCTATCCGGACGCGAAACTACGCGACGAGAAACGGCCGACCTATCGCGAACGCCTGGAGTTCGAGATCAGGACCATCATCCAGATGGGCTTTCCGGGTTACTTCCTGATCGTCGCCGACTTCATCAATTGGGCCAAGAACAACGGCGTGCCGGTCGGGCCGGGGCGCGGTTCGGGCGCCGGCTCGCTGGTTGCCTACTCCCTGGCGATCACCGATCTCGATCCGCTGCGCTACAACCTGCTGTTCGAGCGCTTCCTCAATCCCGAACGCGTGTCCATGCCCGACTTCGACGTGGACTTCTGCCAGGACGGGCGCGACCGCGTGATCGGATACGTGCGGCAGAAGTACGGCGAGGACTCGGTGTCCCAGATCGCCACCTTCGGCACCATGGCGGCCAAGGCCGTCGTGCGCGACGTCGGCCGCGTGATGGAGTGGAACTACAGCCGCACCGATGAACTGGCGAAGCTCATTCCGTTCCAGCCCGGCAAGCTGATCACCCTGCAGATGGCGCGCGACATGGAGCCGCGGCTGAAAGAGCGGGAAGAGTCGGAGGAGGAAACCCGCGAACTGCTGGCGCTTGCCGAACAACTCGAGGGCTTGAGCCGCAACGTCGGCATGCACGCCGGGGGCGTGTTGATCGCACCAGGCAAGCTGACGGACTTCTGCCCGCTGTACACGGCGCCCGGTTCCGACAGCTCCATTTCGCAGTTCGACAAGGACGACGTCGAGGCGATCGGTCTGGTGAAGTTCGACTTTCTCGGACTGACGACGCTCACCATCCTCGACTGGACGCTGCGCTTCATCAAACGTCTGGATCCGCAATCGCAGATCAAGCTCGAGCAATTGCCGCTCGACGACCCGGCGGCATACAGGATATTCGCCAGCGCCAATACGAACGCCGTGTTCCAGTTCGAATCGCGCGGCATGCGCGACCTGCTCAAGCAGGCGCGTCCCGACCGCTTCGAGGATATCATCGCGCTGGTGGCGCTGTACCGGCCGGGACCGATGGAACTGATCCCGGACTTCATCGAGCGCAAGCGCGGGCGGCGTTTCGACTACCCCGATCCGCGGGTCGAGAAGATCCTCTCGGAGACCTACGGCATCATGGTCTACCAGGAGCAGGTGATGCAGATGGCGCAGATCATCGGCGCCTACAGCCTGGGCGGCGCCGACCTGTTGCGCCGGGCGATGGGCAAGAAGAAGCCCGAGGAAATGGCGCAGCACCGCGGCATCTTCCGCGACGGCGCCGCGACGAACGGCCTGAGCAGCGCGAAGGCCGACGAATTGTTCGACCTGATGGAGAAGTTCGCGGGTTACGGCTTCAATAAATCGCATGCCGCAGCCTATGCGCTGGTTGCCTACCAGACCGCATGGTTCAAGGCGCACCACACGGCGGCCTTCATGGCGGCCAACCTGTCGGCCATGATGGACGATACCGACAAGGTGCAGCAGTTCCACGAGGACGCCGTCGCCAACGGCATCGAAGTCCTGCCGCCGGACATCCACGAAAGCGAATACCGCTTCGCGCCGGTCGATGCGAAACGCATCCGCTACGGCCTGGGCGCGATCAAGGGCACCGGCGAATCGGCCATCGGCCACATCATCGAGATGCGGACCGCCGGCGGACCGTTCGGAAGCCTCTTCGAATTCTGCCGCCGGGTCGACCGGCGCATCGTCAACCGGCGTGTGATCGAATCGCTGGTGCGCGCAGGTGCTTTCGATTCCCTGAACGATCATCGCAGCAGCCTGCTGGCGTCGGTGGGCATCGCCATGGAAGCCGCCGAACAGGAAAGCCGCTCCGCCTCGCAGGTCAGCCTGTTCGGCGAGGCTTCCGCTCCGACCCAGGAAACCAGACTGCTGGACGCTTCCCGCTGGGACGACCGTGAACGCCTGCAGAACGAAAAACTGGCGCTGGGTTTCTACTACAGCGGGCACCCGTTCAAGTTCTACCGGGATGAGTTTTCCTCGGTGGTGCGCTCACCGCTGGCGAAAGTTCAGCCGCCGGCTCCCGAGGAAGGCTTCCGCCAGCAGATGCTGGCGGGTGTCATCGAATCCGTGCGCATGCAGAAAACGGGCAACGGCCGCATGATGGTCATGATCCTGTCGGATGGCACCGCGCGCCTGGAAGTGGTGGTTTACGACGAGGTCCTCGACCGCCACCGCAATCTGGTGCGGGAGGATTCGGTGGTGCTGATCGAAGCGAAGATCCGTTCGTTCCGCCGCGGCGGCGATGAAGGCGCGGACAACGTGGTCATGCGCATATCCGCGGAAAAAATCCACGACCTGGCCGGCGTGCGGGCCAGGTTCGCGCGCTCGCTCAAGCTGTCGATGAACGGAGCGGCGGACGCCAAGATGCTGAAGAAGGTGCTGGAACCGTACCGCAACGGCAGCCTGCGGGTGTCGGTGTGCTACACCAATGGCAGCGCGGCGGCCGAGTTCGATCTGGGCGAGAGCTGGAAAATCCGGCCGGAAGACGGCCTGATCGCCGATCTCAACAAGTGGCTTGAACCGAAGAACGTCCAGGTAGTCTATTCGTAAAGCGGTTTGCCACAGAGGTCACGGAGGGCACAGAGAAAAAGAATAAAGGGGACGGACGGAGTGTCCGTGGTTCATATGCCGAGGTTTTATCCCTTTCAAAATTTGACGATTTACCTTCACTCCATTTTCAAGGTTGCGATTTGAGGTCTCCTGTGTGTTCTCTGACCTCTGTGGCGAAATGAATTTGACCGGGACTTTAGATACCTTGTGGACGTTCTAGATACATTTCATCCCGCGGTGGCCGCCTGGTTCCGCCGCACCTACTCCGCGCCGACTGAACCGCAGATCCAGGCCTGGCCGGCGATCGCGTCGGGCAAGCATGCGCTGATCGCCGCGCCGACCGGTTCCGGCAAGACCCTCGCGGCTTTCCTGGCCACCATCGACGCGCTGGTCCGCCTCGGCGTGCGCGGCGAATTGCGCGACGAAACCCACGTCGTCTATGTTTCGCCGCTGAAGGCGCTGTCCAACGACATCCAGAAAAACCTCGAAGAGCCGCTGGCCGGCATCCGCAGGGAGCTGTTCGAATCGGGACTGCCGGACGTGGAAATCCGCACGGTGGTGCGCACCGGCGACACGCCGCAGGCCGAGCGCGAGCGCATGCGCCGCAAGCCGCCGCACATCCTGGTCACCACGCCGGAATCGCTTTACATCCTCCTCACCAGCGAGTCAGGCCGGAAGATGCTGGGCAACGCGCGCACGGTCATCGTGGACGAAATCCATGCGCTTGCGCAGAACAAGCGCGGCGTGCACCTCACCCTCAGTCTGGAGCGCCTGCAGCACCTGACAGGGGGTCGCCTGACGCGGGTCGGACTGTCGGCCACCCAGAAGCCCATCGAGGAAATCGCCCGCTTCCTGGTCGGCGGCGGTCAGAAGGGCGAGCTGTTCGGCTCGAACGACTGCACCATCGTCGATACGGGGCATGTGCGCAAGCGCGACCTCGCGCTCGACGTGCCGTCCGCCCCGCTCGAGGCCGTGATGTCGACGGAAGTCTGGGGCGAGGTCTATGACCGGCTTGCCAGCCTGATCCGGGAACATCGCTCGACCCTGGTGTTCGTCAACACCCGCCGCTTGGCGGAGCGGGCAGCGCGCGCCCTTTCCGAGCGACTGGGCGAGGATGCCGTCACTTCCCACCACGGCAGCCTGGCGCGCGAGCAGCGATTGAATGCCGAGCAAAGGCTCAAGCGCGGCGAATTGAAGGCGCTGGTGGCCACCGCCTCCCTGGAACTGGGCATCGACATCGGTCACGTCGACCTCGTCTGCCAGATCTCCACCCCACGCGCCATCTCCGCGCTGCTGCAACGGGTGGGGCGCTCGGGCCACGCGGTCGGGGGCCTGCCCAAGGGACGCCTTTTCCCGGTTTCGCGCGACGACCTGGTCGAATGCGCTGCGTTGCTGGATTCCGTGCGGCGCGAGGAGCTCGATCGGGTTCACATTCCGCCCAAGCCCCTCGACGTGCTTGCCCAGCAGATCGCCGCGGAGGTCGCCAATGGCGAATGGGAAGAGGACGCGCTCTTCGAACTGGTGAAGCGCGCCTGGCCGTACCGCGACCTCGCGCGCGAAGAATTCAATGGCGTGGTGCAGATGCTGTCGGAGGGCTACTCCACTCGCCGCGGCCGCAGCAAGGCGCTTCTGCACCGGGACACGGTCAACCGGCTGCTTCGCCCGCGGCAGGGACTTCGCCTCACCGCAGTGACGTCCGGGGGAACGATCCCCGATACCGCGGACTACAACGTCGTGCTCTCTCCACAGGACATCGTGATCGGGACCGTGAACGAGGACTTCGCGGTTGAAAGCCTGGCGGGCGACGTGTTCCAGCTCGGCAACGTGTCTTACCGGATCCTGCGCGTCGAGGCCGGCCGCGTGCGCGTCGAGGATGCGGAGGGCATGCCGCCATCGATCCCGTTCTGGCTGGGAGAGGCGCCGGCGCGCACCGATGAGGTGTCCGCCTCCGTGTCGCGCCTGCATGCCGAGATGGATGCCCGCCTGCCGGATACGGCATCGGCACTGCAATATCTGACCGATGACATCGGCCTGGGCCTGGACGCCGCCAGCCAGATCGTCGACTACCTGCATCAGGCCAAGGCGGTCATCGGGCTGCTGCCTACGCAGCAGCGTCTGGTCTTCGAGCGTTTTTTCGACGAAAGCGGTGGCACGCAGCTCGTCATCCACTCGCCGTACGGCAGCCGCATCAATCGCGCATGGGGCCTGGCGCTGCGCAAGCGCTTCTGCCGCAAGTTCAACTTCGAGCTGCAGGCCGCCGCGACCGAAGACGCCATCATCCTGTCGCTTACCGCCACGCACAGTTTCCCGCTCGAGGAAGTGACGCGCTACCTGCATTCGAACACGGCGCGCGGCGTGCTGATCCAGGCGCTGCTCGACGCGCCGATGTTCATGACCCGGTGGCGCTGGGACGCAACCATCGCCCTGGCCCTGTTGAGGTTTCGCGGTGGCACCAAGACCCCGCCCCAGTTGCAACGCATGGCGGCCGAGGACCTGGTCGCTGCCATCTTCCCGGACCAGCTTGCCTGCCAGGAGAACATCGTGGGCGACCGGGAGATCCCGGACCACCCGCTGGTCAACCAGACGCTTTGGGATTGCCTGCACGAGGCCATGGACATCGACGGCTTCGAGGCGCTGCTCAAGTCCCTCGAGAACGGCTCGGTGGAAGTCGAGACGCGGGACCTTGTCGAGCCTTCGCCGCTCTCGGCCGCCATTCTCACCGCGCGGCCCTATGCCTATCTGGACGATGCGCCGCTGGAAGAGCGCCGCACGCAGGCCGTGGTCACGCGCCGCTGGCTGGATCCGGAAACCGCCGCCGATATCGGCCGGCTCGACGCTGATGCCATCACCCGCGTGCGCGGGGAGGCCTGGCCCGAGGCGGAAACAGCGGACGAACTGCACGACGCCCTGGCCTGGCTTGGGCTGCTTACGGAGACCGAGGTCGCGGCACAACCGCACTGGCGGGCATTGCTCGATCGCCTCGCCGCGGATCGCCGGCTGACGAACATCCGACCGGCGGGTGCGGAAGCTTATTTCATCACCGCCGAACGCCTGCCCGAATTCAGCGCAGTCCATCCGGAGGCCGCCCGCGAGCCGGACATTGGCGTGCCCGCCGACTACGCCAAGACGTGGACGCGCGAGCAAGCCCTGGTGGAGATCGTGCGGGGGCGCCTCGAAGGCCTGGGCCCGGTCACAGCACAGGTGCTGGCGCAAACCATCGGCGTGCCGGTGTCCGAAGTGGACGCCGCCCTGCTGTCGCTGGAGGGCGAAGGGTTCGTCATGCGGGGCAACTTCACGACGCCGGAGGTGACGGAATGGTGCGAACGCCGCCTGCTGGCCCGGATCACCCGCTACACGGTCAAGCGACTGCGGCAGGAAATCGAACCGGTGCCGGCTGCCGACTTCATGCGCTTCCTGCTCGATTGGCAGCGCGTGACGGACCGCATGGAGGGCCCCGATGCGGTGGCCGCCGTCGTGTCCCTGCTGGAAGGATTTGAGGCCGCCGCCGCTGCGTGGGAGACGGAAGTCATTCCTGCCCGCGTGACCGGCTATGAGCCGGATTGGCTCGATGATCTGTGCCGTGCCGGGCGAGTCGTATGGACCCGCCTGGATGCGCCAGACTTCGATCCCGACCGGGCGCGCGGGCCGAGTCCGGTACGCAGCACGCCGGTTACGCTGATTGGTCGCCGCAGTCTGCCGGTGTGGATGACGCTCGCGAAGGTTGCGAAAGAGCCACCCCAGCTCAGTGCCCGCGCCCAGGCGGTGGCAGACTATCTTTCGGAGCATGGCGCTTCTTTCTTCGACGACATCGCAGCCGATCTCGACCAGCCGCGCACTTTCATCGAGGACGCGCTGCGCGAGTTGACGGCCGCGGGCGTCGTGAATTCGGATGGCTTCAGCGGCCTGCGGGCATTGCTCATCCCTGCCGAACGACGCAAGCCGATCGGCGGTGGCCGCCGCCGGCGCACCGCAGCGTTCGGCGTGGAGGACGCGGGCCGCTGGTCGTTGATCCGGCGCAAGGTACCCGCACCACAGTCGATTGCCGAGGAACGCGAGACCATGGAGCAGATCGCGCGAACGCTGCTCAAGCGCTACGGTGTGGTGTTCTGGCGCCTGCTCGCGCGCGAGGCGGAATGGCTGCCCTCATGGCGTGACCTGCTGATGGCCTTTCGTCGCATGGAAACACGCGGCGAGATCCGTGGCGGGCGTTTCGTCGCCGGCTTTTCCGGCGAGCAGTTTGCGTTGCCGGAGGCGGTGACCGCGCTGCGCAACGTCCGCAACGCGGAGAGGAAGGGAAAGGTTGCCACGGTGAGCGGCGTCGATCCGCTGAATCTTGCCGGCATCCTGATGCCCGGCCCGCGCGTCCCGGCGATCTACAGCAATCGCATCCTGTTCCGCGACGGCGTGCCCGTAGCGGCACTTGTGGCCGGCGAGGTGCAGTACTACGAAAAGATGGATCCCGAGAAGGCCTGGGAATTGAAGAATGTCTTGTTGCGCACGCCCGCGCCTGCCGGCCTCGCTGCGCTCATGTAGCCCCCTCTCCCCGGCCCTCTCCCGCTGGGAGGAAAGGGAGATCGAGAAACACTAGACAGTTGATCGTTTTTCGAAAGCTGCACAGGGCGGCTCGTCATCGGCTTCTTCGATCCTTACCTCATCGACCCGGGCCGCAGGTGGCCCGCGCCGAGCCCAATCGATCATCCGCTCCACCGCCATGTGGTCGCCCTGGACGACGGCTTCCACCGAGCCATCAGCGCGATTGCGCACCCAGCCCGTCACGCCGACAGCCCGCGCTTGCTGGCGCATGGACTCGCGATAGTAGACGCCTTGCACGTGGCCGCGAATGCAGAGGCGACGGGCAATCACCGCGAATGTGCGGCGAGGTCGCGGGCGCGCGCAAAAGCAGCGGGCAGATCCGTGACCACGTTGCTTTCGCCGATCACTTGCAGGAAGCCCGAACGCCGCAGCAGCGACGCCGGCTGCTCGTTCAGTCCCGCGAGCACCACATGGCGACCTTCCTCGCGCAGGGTCTTTTGCAGGGTCTGCAGGAAGTCGAGGCCGCTGGTGTCGAGGTTGATGACCTGGTGCATTTCGAGTACGAGCACTCTCATTCGCTCCCGCCGGGCGTCAAGCAGGGCGTCGAGCTTGCCCACCGTGCCGAAGAACAGCGAGCCGAACAGCTTGTATGCGGCGATCGATCCTTCGCCATTGCTGTCGGCGCGTTCCAGTGCTCCGGTTTCCGGCAACGGCAGGGGCTCGATGCGGGTGATCTCCGAGATTCGGTAGATGAACAGCAGGCTGGCGAGGACCATCCCGACCTCCACCGCTACGGACAGTCCAAAGACGATCGTCAGCGAGAAGGTCGAGAGCATCACGATGCGGTAATTGACGGAGAAGCGCCGCAGGCGCCGGAACTCCGACCAGTCCGCCATGTTGAATGCCACGAACAGCAGGATGCCCGCCAACGTGGCCAGCGGGATGTGCGCTGCCAGCGGAGCGGCGACCAGGACGATCGCCAGCAGGGTGACGGCGTGGATCATCCCGGCCAGGGGGGTTCTGGCACCCGAGCGGACGTTCGTGGAAGTCCTTGCGAAGGTGCCCGTCGCGGGGATGCCGCCGAACAACGGGGTGACGAAATTCGCGATGCCCTGGGCCATCAGCTCCTGGTTGGAATCGTGGCGGTCGTTGATCATGGAGTCGGCGACGCGCGCGCATAGCAGGGATTCCACGGCCACGAGGATGGCGATCGTAATGGTCGGCGCAACCAGCATCCGGGCTGTCGCCCAGTCGAAGGTCGGGAAGGCGAATGCGGGCAGGGATTGGGGAATGCCGCCGAAGCGGCTGCCTATCGTCTCCACGGGCAGGTGGAACCAGGCCACGGCAACTGTCGTGACGACGAGCGCGACAATGGTCCCCGGAGTCCGCGCCACCAGCGCCGAGCGTCCGGGGAGGTGAAGCATTCCTGCGCGTCCCGCCAGGGCGGCGACCCGGGGCCAGGCCGCAACGATCAGCAGGGAAACCAGGCCCACGCAGACGGCGATCCAGTTCAAAGTGCCGGCCGCACGCGCAAGAGTTCCGACCTGGGCGAAGAACTCCGCGGGCATGTCCGAAATCTCGAGCCCGAGGAAATCCCGGACCTGCGAGACGGCAATCAGGACCGCAATGCCGCTGGAAAAGCCGATCACGACGGCCACCGGGATGAAGCGGACCAGCGCGCCCACGCCGGTAAGTCCCATGAGGAACAGGAGCACGCCGGCCATCATGGTGGCGATCAGCAGGTTGGCCAGGCCGTACTGATGGAGGATGCCGTACGTAATGACGATGAAGGCGCCGGCGGGTCCGCCGATCTGCACACGCGATCCACCCAGGGCGGAGATCAGGAAGCCGGCGATGATTGCGGTGAACAGCCCATCCTCGGGTTTGACGCCGCTGGCGATGCCGAAGGCGATGGCCAGCGGCAGGGCCACCAGGCCGACCGTAATGCCGGCGCCCAGATCCGCGGCGAACTTCGCGCCGTCGTAGGCCCGCAGTTCCTGCAGCAGCCGCGGATGGAAGCGCGCCAGCTTCATGCGGCTACTTCACTTTCATGCCCGGGAGGGCTCCTTCGTCGGGTGCGACCAGGAAGATGCCGGGACCTTCGCCGCTCGCGGCGAGCACCATGCCCTGGGATTCACCGAAGCGCATCTTGCGCGGCTGCAGGTTGGCGACCATCACCGTGTAGCGCCCGACCAGCTTCGCCGGGTCGTAAGCCGACTTGATGCCGGCGAACACCTGGCGGGTTTCGGTGCCGATGTCGAGCTGCAGCTTGAGCAGCTTCTCGGCGCCTTCGACATGCTCGGCGCTGACGATCTTCGCGACGCGCAGGTCGACCTTGGCGAACTCGTCGATGGTAATGGTGCTGGGGGCGGCGGTGGGTTCCACGGCTTTCTCCTGAGGCTTCTTCTGCGCAGCCGGGGCGGGTGCCGCGGGCTGCAGGGTTTCCTTGTTCGCGTCGACCAGCGCGGCGATCTGCTTGACGTCGATCCGGGTCAGCAAATGGTCGTACTTGTTGATTCGATGATTCGAAGCGAATCGTTGCTTGTGGGCGTTCCAGTCAAATGCGGGAATGTTCAAAAATTTCTCCACCTTGGTTGCTACATTCGGCAACACGGGTTTTAGATACACGGTGAGAATTCTGAAGGCTTCCAGCGCAGCACTGCAGACAATGTGCAGCCTGTCCTTCTGATCTGGATGCTTGGCAATTTCCCAAGGCTTGTTCTGGTCGACGTACTGATTTACGAGATCGGTGAGGCGCATGATCTCGCGCAAGGCTTGACCAAACTCGCGGGCATCGTAGCTGTTCCTAAGGTCTTCTTCGGAAGCCCATAGCTTCATCAAGAGGCCAGCCTCTTGGCTCACGGAAGTGCCTTCGACTGCCATGTCGAAATCGGATCGCACGACCCCATTAAATTCCCGTGAAATGAATCCTGCCGCGCGGCTGGCAATATTGACGTATTTACCTATCAGGTCGCTGTTCACGCGCGCAACGAAATCTTCAAGGTTGAGGTCGATGTCCTCCATGGTCGAGTTGAGTTTCGCCGCGTAGTAGTAGCGCAGCCACTCGGGATTC
>DASVNF010000043.1:0-7888 GCA_036384015.1 Burkholderiales bacterium | reverse complement strand
AAGCTGCCGGTCAATTTCGACCCCCTCAGTGTCGACCTGGCGGATTCCTTCGAGCGCAAAGGCCTGGCGCGCATGCTGGCGCGCGGGCTGGGCGAAATCGCCGGCTATGTGCTGCCGCTCAAGCCGGCGCCGCGTCCGCGCAATGCCGGCGAGCCCGCCTGGCTTTCGAGTGCCTGGCCCCTGCAGCGCGAGCACCTGTACCTGGTGGGTGGCGACTCTCCCCTCGGGTTTCGCCTGCCGCTTGATTCGCTCCCGTGGATTGCGCCCGCGGACATCGAACCGCAGCATACGCCCGATCCCTTCGAGGAACGCGCTGCCCTGCACGAGCCAGGCGGCGAAGTCGCCACGCTTGCCCGCAAGCCGAAGCAGGCCAGGCTTGAACCGGGACAATCGGCGGTGGAGGTGATCCACACCGCGCTGAGCGTGGAGGCGAGAGCCGGGCGCATGCATGTGTTCTTTCCGCCGCTGATGTCGGTGGAAGACTGGATCGATCTCGTCGCGGCGGTGGAGGCTGCCGCGGCCGAAACCGGAATTCCGGTGACGCTCGAGGGCTATACGCCGCCATTCGACCCGCGCGTGCGCCGCTTTGCCGTGACGCCGGATCCGGGCGTCATCGAAGTCAACATCCATCCCGCGGCCGATTGGGACGAGCTCAGCGCCAATACCCGGACCATCTACGAGGAAGCGCGCCTCACCCGGCTCGGAGCCGAAAAATTCATGGTGGACGGTCGCCACACCGGGACCGGCGGCGGCAATCACGTCACCATCGGCGGGCTCACCCCCGCGGACAGTCCGCTGCTGCGGCGCCCCGACCTGCTGAGAAGCCTGATCACCTACTGGCAGAACCATCCTGCGTTGTCGTACCTGTTCTCCGGAATGTTCATCGGACCGACCAGCCAGTCGCCGCGCGTGGACGAGGCGCGTGACGACAGCCTGTACGAACTCGAGATCGCTTTCCAGCAACTGACCCGCAACACCAAAGCCGGCGAGGAGGTGCTGCAGCCCTGGCTGGTGGACCGCCTGCTGCGCAACCTGCTGGTCGACCTGACGGGCAACACGCATCGCGCGGAGTTCTCGATCGACAAGCTGTATTCCCCGGAAGGACCGACCGGACGCCTCGGGCTGCTGGAATTCCGCGCCTTCGAGATGCCGCCGCACTGGCAGATGAGCCTCGCGCAGATGCTGCTCCTGCGCGCATTGATCGCACGCTTCTGGAAGACGCCGTACACGGGAAAACTGGTGCGCTGGGGCACGTCCCTGCATGACCGCTTCATGCTGCCGCATTTCATTGCCGAAGACCTCAAGACCATCGTCACGGACCTGCAGGAAGCCGGTTACGCCTTCCGCACGGAGTGGTACGCGCCGTTCCTTGAATTCCGTTTCCCGCGCTATGGCGTACTGGAGAGGGACGGCATGCGCCTCGAACTGCGCCAGGCGCTGGAGCCCTGGCATGTGATGGGCGAGGAAGCCTCAGCCGGCGGAACCTCGCGCTATGTCGATTCCTCGGTGGAGCGCATGCAGCTCAAGGTCAGCAACATGATCGACCGCTACGTGATCCTGTGCAACGGCCGGATGATGCCGATGACGCCGACAGGCGTGCAGGGCGAGTACGTCGCGGGCGTGCGCTTCAAGGCTTGGCAGCCGCCTTCAGCGCTGCATCCGACCATTGCGGCGCAAACGCCGCTGGTTTTCGACGTGTACGACACCTGGAACGGCAGGGCCGTGGCCGGCTGCACCTACTATTCGTCCCATCCCGGTGGGCGCAACTATGCCCGCTTTCCGGTCAATGCGAATGAGGCGGAAGCGCGGCGCGTGGCGAGATTCGCCCCCCAGGGCCATACCGCGGGGTCCATTGCCTTCCAGCCCGAATTGCCTTCACGTGATTTTCCCCTGACGCTCGACCTGCGGCGCCAGCCCGACGTGGCGGTCGCTTTCGCGCCGCCCGCCGCGGTGTCCGGCCAGCAGCAACAGCAGTAAGCGCGGCGCCGTCCGACTCAAGCTTTCCCGCACCGGCAGGATCATGCGGCTGGACGCCGCCTGCCACGGGCGTTATGGTGTCGGCGTGAGCGCCAATCCGGAGCAGCCATGAAACCGTTTCCCATCGCAGCCGCGGCGCTGCTCATCGCGTCCTTTCAGGCGCACGCCACCGACTGGATTGAAGTCGGCGCCGACACCCAGGCGAAATACTACGTCGACGTCGAATCCATCGAGGTGGATGGCGAAAACGTGCGCGTCAAGAAAAAGGGCATCTACACCCACGTCCTCACCGATACCCTGGGCGGCAAGAGCGCCACGTTCAAGGAAACCGTCGGCACCGTGGAACTCGACTGTGGCCGGCGCATCAACCGCATCGTCCAGATCGACATGATCGGTGAGGATGGTGGCGTGGTCTGGTCCTCCGGGCCGATGAAAAAGCGCATGTGGGAGGAAGTGAAGTCCAACAGCCATGCGGAGAGCACGCTCGAGCTCGTCTGCGCGCGCCTCAAGAAAACCTGAACCGCCGGCGCCTGCCAATGCCGCAGGGCTGATGCGGCCGGCGTGACGGTTGCCATCAAATTGCCACACTGTGGCGGCGAAGTTGCCCGCACCGGATTCGTTCCCTACCATACCCGGACAATGGATCGAGCCTGGGCTCGCGTCCGGGAAAGAACCGGGGGACGAATGAAAGCAGGGTGGTGTGCTCTGATCGCGAGCCTTGCGTCAGGCTCCGCGTTCGCGGCGCAGGTGGAAATGTTCTCGCCGCAGGGCGAGGTCAAGGGCGTGCGCCAGGTCGCAGTCCGGTTTTCGGAGCCGATGGTAGCCTTCGGCGATCCGCGCCTGCCCGAACCTTTCGCCATCGATTGCGCCGCAGCGGGGACGGGACGCTGGGCGGACCAGAAGAACTGGATCTACGATTTTTCCCGCGACCTGCCGGCGGGCGTGCGTTGCAGCTTCTCCCTGAAGCCCGAGCTGGCGGCGCTCTCCGGCAGCAAGCTCGAAGGCGCGGCGGCCTACGAATTTTCCACCGGTGGTCCGGCGGTCCTGGAAACGCTGCCTTACGAAGAAGCGATCGTCGACGAGGAACAGATGTTCATCCTCGGCCTGGATGCGCCCGCGAGCGGAGAGTCCGTGCTGGCGAATGCCTACTGCGACGTTCAGGGCGTGACCGAACGGGTGCCGGTGCGGTTGATCCAGGGCGAGCAGCGCAAGGCACTGCTGGCGGCGCGCCGCGATTTCATGGATCGCTGGCTGGGCGTGCTGCTCAAGGACGGCCGAAACTTGCTGATCGATGGCCGGCCTTTCGGCAGGGGCACCCGCTTCGAGGATCTCGTATCCGCGGATGAAAGCAAGGTACCGGTGACCGTGGTTCAATGCCAGCGCAGGTTGCCGAACAACGCCGAAGTCCGCCTGGTATGGGGCAAGGGAATCAGCTCGACCAGCGGCGTAGCAACGAGCCAGGACCAGGGCATTGCATTCCGCGTTCGCGAGGTCTTCCAGGCAAAATTTTCCTGCGAACGCGCCAACAAGGACGCGGGCTGCCTGCCGATCCTGCCGATGCGGCTGTCGTTCACCGCACCGCTGTCACGGGAGCAGGCGGCGAAAATCGTGCTCAGGCCGGCGGGCGCCAAGCCCCTGGCAGCGACATTGCCGGATGCGCGCAATGCCGCGGATTTTGTCGACGAAGTGAGTTTCCCCGGACCCTTCCCGGAACGCGCACAGTTCACCATCGAGATTCCCGCCGCGCTGACCGATGACGCGGGCCGCAGGCTCGTCAACCAGAAACGCTTCCCGCTGGCGGTGCGCACCGACGAGTATCCGCCGCTGGCGAAATTCCCGTCACGCTTCGGCATCATCGAGCTGAAGGGCGACGGCGCCATGCCGGTCACGCTGCGCAACCTCGAGGCGATGGTGGAAGCGCGCGTGGCCATGACCGGCAAGCAGGACGATCCCCGCGCGGAGCTTGCCGACAAGGCCGATGCCGCGATCAACTGGCTGAAGAACAAGCTCGACGAATCCAAACAGGAAGAAGGGACCGGCGTGCCCGGCGGGTATTCCCGCGTCGCGGACGGCGATGTCATGGCGATGCTCGGCTGGTTGAAGCGCATGCGCCAGATGGAGAACGACCGCTGGCGCTACGACGAGAAAAAGAAGACGGAAGTGATCGAGTACCAGGTGGGCCAGGATTCGATTTTCAACGAACGCGATCGCGTGAAGCGCATGAACGTGCCCAAGCCGCAGGGGGCAAGGGCGTTCGAGGTCGTCGGCATCCCGCTGAAGAAGCCGGGATTCTACGTCGTCGAGCTGGCGAGTCCGCGGCTCGGGGCGTCCTTGCTGAGTGCGCGCGACAAGCCGTACTACGTGCAGTCCGCGGCGCTGGTCACCAATCTCGCTGTCCACTTCAAATGGGGCAGGGAAAGCTCCCTAGCCTGGGTCACGGCCCTGGATACCGGCAGCCCCGTGGCCAAGGCGCAAGTGGCTGTCCAGGACTGCAGCGGCAAGGTGTACTTCCGGGGCCAGACCGACGCGCAGGGTCGCGCCCGGCTCGCGGTCGCGCTGCCCGACCAGGAGCGCCTTCCCCCGTGCCTGGCCGCCCACGACCGGCAGATGGTGGTGTCCGCCCGTCTCGGCGAAGATCTGTCGTTCGTGATGTCCGCATGGAACGAGGGCATTTCGCGCTGGCGCTTCAATCTGCGCAGTGCCTCATGGAGCGGTCCCTATATCGCGACGACGGTGTTCGACCGGTCACTGCTGCGCGCCGGCGAGACCGTGGGAATGAAGCACTACTACCGCAGGCACGGCATCAAGGGCTTCTCCTTCCTGCCGCCGGACACGTTGCCCAGGAAAGTCGTGATCCAGCACCAGGGTTCGGAGGAAAAATACGAACTGCCCGTGGCGTGGGACGGCCGCAGCAGCGCGGAAACCGTCTGGAAAATTCCCCCGGGCGCAAAGAAGGGAATGTATTCGGTGATGATGACCGACATGCTCGAATCGCGCCCGGGTTCGCGCGGCAGCATGCGTGTCAGCGGCAGCTTTCGCGTCGAGGAATTCCGGGTTCCGCTGATGAAAGCGGCAATCGCCGCGCCGAAAGCAGCCCAGGTCAATCCGAAAAGCGTGCTGCTAGACCTGAGCCTGCGTTACCTGTCGGGTGGCGGAGCGGGCAATGCACCGGTCAAGGTGCGCAGCGTGCTGCGCCCGAAGACTGTGACGTTTGCGGATTTCGACGGATTCACGTTCGCAAACGGCAAGGTGGCGGAGGGCATCGAGCAGCACGGCGAGAGCCGGTGGCATGCCGGTGAATACGAGTTCGACGATCCGGATAGCGGGGAACCAGCGACGGCGACGATTCCGGGAATCCGGCCGCTGAAGCTGATAGCGCTGGACCTGGACGCATCGGGCACGGCACGAGTGACGGTTCCGGGGCTGCCGGCGTCGGACAGCCCGCAGGAACTCAATGCCGAGTTCGAATACGCGGATCCCAGCGGCGAAATGCTGACGACTTCGACCCGCGTGGCGCTCTGGCCCTCGCGCGTCATCCTTGGCATCAAGCCGGACTCCTGGGCGGCATCGCAGGATCTGCTGAAGTTCCAGGTGCTCGCACTGGACCTCGCCGGGAAGCCGGTCAAGGGCCAGGCGGTCAGGACGCAACTCTACGTCCGCGAAATGTTCTCCCATCGCAAGCGTCTGGCAGGCGGTTTCTACGGCTACGAAAGCGGTGCCGAAATCAGGAAACTCGAAACCGTCTGCGAAGGCGTGACCGACGAACGGGGCCGGCTGAACTGCGCGGTGAAGCCGCCGGTCTCCGGCAACATCCTGATGGCGGCGGAGGCCAAGGACCGGGATGGCAACGCGTCCTGGGCCAACGGCTCCGCCTGGGTTGCGGGCAACGAGGCATGGTGGTTCGACCAAAGCAACGATGACCGCATGGACGTCATCCCCGAGCGCAAGCGCTATGAACCGGGTGAGACAGCCCAGTTCCAGGTGCGGATGCCGTTCCGCGAGGCCACCGCCCTGGTCACGGTGGAACGGGAAGGCGTCATCGAATCCTTCGTGCAGCCCTTGTCGGGGGCGGCGCCGGTCGTCAAGGTTGCGATCAAGGGCGGCCACGCGCCGAACGTCTTCGTCTCCGTCCTCGCAGTTCGCGGGCGCGTTACCGGCGTGCAGCCGACCGCGCTGGTCGACCTCGGCAAACCGGCCTTCAAGATGGGGGTAGCCGAGATAAGCGTCGGCTGGAAGGCGCACGAGCTGGGCGTCAAGGTCACTGCGGACAGGCAAAGCTACAAGGTTCGCGAGAAAGCGCGCGTGACCGTGCAGGTCACGCAACGCGCGGGCGGCAAGCCGCCGAAATCGGGGGAAGTTGCGATCGCGGCCGTGGACGAAGGCCTGCTGGAACTGCTTCCCAACGATTCCTGGAAACTGCTCGATGCGATGATGCGGCCGCGCGGCATCGAGGTCGAAACATCGACCGCTTCCATGCAGGTCGTCGGCAAGCGCCACTACGGGCGCAAGGCCATGCCGCACGGCGGCGGCGGCGGCCGCGAAACCAGCCGCGAATTGTTCGACACGCTCCTGTTGTGGAAAGGCAGGGTTGCCCTGGACGCGAAGGGCAGGGCATCGGTAGAGATCCCGCTCAACGATTCGCTGACGGCCTTCCGCATCATCGCCGTCGCGGACTCCGGCAACGGCCTGTTCGGCACCGGACAGACGTCGATTCGCGCAACCCAGGACCTGATGCTGCTCTCCGGCGTGCCGCCGCTGGTACGCGAAGGCGATCGCTTCGAGGCCGGCTTTACGGTGCGCAACGCCTCGGCGAGGCAGATGGAGGTGGAGGTCAACGGCAATGTGGAAGGCCAGGCGCTGCCGGCGGTGCGACTGGCGCTGGCCGCCGGGGAAGCGCGCGAAGCGAAGTGGGAGGTGACGGTGCCGGTAAGCGCAGCACAGTTGCGCTGGGAGGTCGTGGCTGCGGAAGTCAACGCATCCGGCAAGAGCCAGGCCGACCGCCTGAAGGTCCAGCATAAAATCATCGCCGCGGTTCCGGTGCGGACATTCCAGGCAACGCTGGCGCAACTCGATCAACCGCTGGAGCTCGTCGTGAAGATTCCGGACGATGCGGTGCCCGGGCGCGGCGGCGTGCGGCTGAGCCTGCTGCCCAGGCTCGGCGATGAGCTGGCCGGCGTGCGCGAATTCATGGGCGGGTACCCGTACATCTGCCTGGAGCAGCGTGCTTCCCGTGCAATAGCGCTGCGTGACGCGGCGCTGTGGGCTCACGTGATGAACGACCTGCCGTCCTATCTTGATCGCGACGGATTTGCCCGTTACTTCCCGTCCGAGCGCGAGGGCAGCGACACGCTGACGGCCTATCTGCTGGCGATAGGCAGCGAGGCGGGCTGGCTGATACCGGAAGGTCCGCTTGCGCGCATGCAAGACGCCTTGCGAATGTTCGTCAGTGGCCGGACCGGACGCGAATCGCCGCTGCCCAGCGCCGACCTGACCATCCGCAAGCTCGCCGCCCTGGACGCGCTTTCCCGCTACGGTCCGATCGAACCGAGCCTGCTGGATTCCATCGAGATCGCGCCCAATCTCTGGCCCACGTCGGCCGTGCTGGACTGGAATGGCGTGCTGGCGCGCAGCGATTCCATCGCCGACCGCGAGCAGCGTCTGGCCGAGGCCGGGCAGATCGTGCGCGCGCGCCTTAGCTTCCAGGGGACGGCCATGGGCTTTTCCACCGAGCGCCTGGACTACCTCTGGTGGCTGATGATTTCCGGCGACGTCAACGCCAACCGCGTGCTGCTGTCATTCCTGGATGCCCCGAGCTGGCGGGAAGAGATCCCGCGCCTTGTGCGCGGCACGCTCGGGCGCCAGCGGCACGGCCACTGGAACACGACGGTGTCGAACGCCTGGGGTGTGCTGG
>DASVNF010000042.1:0-27304 GCA_036384015.1 Burkholderiales bacterium | reverse complement strand
TGTTCGGTATGTCACGGGAACCTGGCGCAAAAGACAGGTGGACTGGGTCAACCGCGTTCCGTGAAGGTGGCAATGTCGGCGACGGATGACACCAGGCGGGACTTCGCGATCCCGCTGTCTTCCGAATGGCAGGACGTGCCGCGGCATGACCTGGCGGGAGAGCGGCTTGCCGTGGTGCCGCTCTATGGACCGCCGCTTGCCGGGATTGTCGGAAAGACAGCGGGTACCTTCGACGGTTACGCCTATTCCGAAGCCTTCCTTAAAAAAATGAACGGCGTCAAGTGGGACGAAGCCAAACTCGATGCCTGGATCAAGAGTTCGCAGACCCTGGTACCGGGTTCGTTCATGTTCTACAGCCAGAGGAAAGCGGATGCGCGGGCGAAGATCATCGAGTATCTGAAAAACCAGTGAAGCAGTGAAAAGGTCGAAGGGGGAAAGGGAAGAGTAGAGTCTTCACGGGCTTCATGCCGCCGCTTCTCACTTTCCCCTTTTACCTTTTGGCTTTCCGCTGTTTTTTACGTGGCACCCCCATTCGGCGCTATCGCATCCGCACGCAAGCCACGTAAAAAGCCGAAGCGACGCTTCGCGATCCTCAAGTTCTGGCCGAACGCGCGAGAGCGTCGCCGCTGGTGGCGCAATTTCCGGCGGCTGCCGACGGGTCCGCAGATATTCGTCGGGGTGGCCGTGGCGTTCTTCCTGTGGCTGGGGCTGAACTATGCGTACCAGGTCCTGCGCAAGCCGACGGAATTGTTCTTTCCGCTGAGCGGCGTGCTTTTCAAATCGCCTTACGAGACCTGGGACGAGTACGGCCCCATTTTCGAAAGGCATGCGACGGAAATCATGGTACCCGACCTGCTGGCAGCCCTCGCCCAGGTCGAGGGCTCCGGCAATCCGGTGGCGCGAACCTACTGGCGCTGGGCCCTGACGCACGAGCCGTTCGAAGTCTACCGGCCGGCATCGAGCGCCGTGGGCATGTACCAGATCACGGACGGCACCTACGACGAGGCGAGCCGCTATTGCATCCATGACCACATCGTGGTCGAGGAAGGGCCGCTGCTGGATTTCGATTCGTGCTGGTTCAACAGCCTTTATTTCCGGGTGGTTCCATCACACGCAGCGGAGATGACGTCGGCGTACCTGGATCGGCGCGTCGTGAATACGCTCAGGCGGCTGCGCATCGACAAGGCGACCCTGCAGCAGAAGCAGGACATGGCCGCGGTCATGCATCTGTGCGGCTCGGGGGCAGGGGAGTCCTATGCAAGGCGCAGCTTCCGCGCGGTCGCCGGCCAGAGGTGCGGCGATCATCATGTGCGGGCGTACGTGGCGAGGGTGAACCAGATGAGGAAGGTGTTCAGGGGGTTGCAGACGAAGGGCGGGAAATGAGAGGAAAGAGAAAAGGTAAAAGGGAAAAGGGAAAAGGGAAAAGGGAAAAGGTAAAGGGGCCCCTTCCGGGGATACCGGACTTCGGCCATGAAGAGGAAAGGCACAGTCTGGGTGCAGCGCGCCGCATCCAATTCCCGCACTTGAACGTATATCAAACGGACCGGCTCCAACGAGCCATTTAACGGATGCCGATATGAAAACCCTGATTCGCGTTGCCTTGCTTGGTGCCATTTGCCTGCTTGGCGGAAACGTCTTCGCTGCCGACCCCAGGCCGGGCGCGGCCCAGACGGCTACCGCGATTTTCGCGGGAGGCTGTTTCTGGTGCGTGGAAGCGGATTTCGACAAGCTTCCCGGCGTAACCAGGACCGAATCGGGCTATGCCGGCGGCAAGGCGCTGAACCCGACCTATGAAGAGGTCAGCGCTGGCGGCACCGGCCATGCAGAGGTCGTGCGTGTTACCTACGATCCCGGCATCGTGACATACGAGAAACTGCTGGACTACTTCTGGCGCCAGGTCGATCCGACGGTGAAGGACCAGCAGTTCTGCGACCACGGCGACCAGTACCGCACGGGGATTTTCTACGAAAACGATGCGCAACGCCGCGCCGCGGAAGCCAGCAGGAACGCGCTGGTAAGGAGCGGCCGCTTCCCCCAGGTCTACACCGAGATCGCCCCGGCCGGCACCTTCTACCTCGCCGAGGAGTATCACCAGGACTACTACACCAAGAATCCGGTGCGTTATAAGTACTACCGCTACAGCTGCGGACGCGATGCGCGGATCAAGGAGGTTTGGAAAAGCGAGAACCAAGCGAAAAGGTGAAAGGTAAAAGGTAAGTTCAAGCCAGGGGCGAAAGCCTCAGTGCGCGTCGGTCACTCCGCGGTGCCCTGGTTGCACTTCAACTTTCGGTTTTCACCTTTAACCTTTAGCCTTTCAGCTGAGTCTCAGCACTTCCGCCCGAACCCGCTGTCGAACCGCCACCATGCCGTGGCGATTCCCCGGATTCGGTCGAAAATCCCAGGTCTTTCTGATCCTCCTGGTCGCCTTTGCCATCCTTGCGACGGCGTGGGACTGGAACTGGTTCCGCCACCCGGTCGAGCGCTATTTCGTCAAGCGGTCGCACCGGGACGTCAAGATTGCCGACCTGCATGTCCAGGTCAATTCCAATCTCGAACCGACGGTGCGCCTGCGCGGCGTCTACGTCGAGAATGCCCCCTGGGCGGACAGCCGGCCTTTCGCATCGGCAGGGGAGATCTCATTCACTTTCTCCCTCAAGAGCATCTCGCAGCGTCGCCCGGTGGTTTCGAAGCTGGTTTTGATCGATGCCGACATCGACCTGGAACGCCAGGCGGACGGGCACCGGAACTGGCGCCTGCGTAACCCCGAGAACACGGCACCCGGTCGCATGAAGGTGATGCACCTGGAAGCGCGCAATACCCGGATACGTTTCATCCGCCGGGATGTAGGTTTCGAAATCGTTGCCGCCTCGGCGCCCCTGGAAAAGGTTTCGGAGAACGCGGGTGGAGCGCTGACGAACCAGATACTGTTCATGGGCGAATTGAAAGGCAAGGAGTTTTCCGGCGAGGCCCACACCAGCGACGTGATCACCATCGTGGAATCCGGCGAATCCTTCCCGATCCGCGGCCGCATGGAATCGGGCAATACCCGGCTGGAAGTCGACGGCACCCTGGCCGACCTGTTCCGGCCTTCCAGAATGGAGGGCAAAGTCCGCCTGACCGGGCAATCGCTCGCCCAATTGCAACCCTTCGTTCCCGCCAGGCTTCCGCATTCGCGTCCCTATGAGGTCGAGGCGCAACTTCGCCGGACGGGCGATGCCACCTCCGCGACTGAAGCGCGGATCAAGGTCGGGGGCACCGTGCTTACCGGGGACGTGAATTTCGACCGCGTCGGCGATCGACCAACGCTGAAGGCCGCGCTGCGCAGCGAATCCGCCAATCTGGCCGACCTGGCTTCCCTGGTCGGGATGCGGGAGAAAACCAATCCGAAACGCGCAGCGGGACCGGCAGTGACATTGTCCGCGGAAAAGGTCGGACCCGCCAGGACGCTACCCGTACTCTCGGACAAGCCGCTGGCCCTGAACACTCTGCACGCCCTGGATGCGGAGATCGATCTGAATGTGAAAAAACTGAAAGCTGCCGGCTTTCCGGCACTGGAAAGCCTGAAGCTCACCGCAGACCTCAACGATGGCGTCCTGGCGCTGAAGCCGCTCGATCTGGGCATTGCCGAGGGCCATCTTGCGGGGACATTCGTGCTGAACGGAAAAACCCCCACTGCAACCGCGGACCTGAAAATCGACGGCCGCGACATCCGGATCGAGAAACTGCTGGCGGGCCATGCGTTGGCCGGGACTGTGGCCGGTCCCGTTTCCGTTCAGGTGGATTTAACCGGGCGGGGCGCCTCGCTCGCCGATCTGGCGGGCTCCGCATCGGGCCGGGCAAGCGTAGGCATGGAAAACGGCGTGATAACCAAGCTCGCGGACGCGGCGCTTGAGCTCGACCTGGGGAAGGCCCTGCGAGCCGTGATCAGCGGCAATCAATCCATCCCCATCAACAAGATCGACATCGCCTTCGATTTCGACAAGGGCACGGGCCATGCGCGCAATATCTTCATCGATACCGAACGAACCCGCGTCGTCGGTACCGGAACAATCAACTTGCGCAAGGAACAGGTCGAGCTGTTGCTGACGCCGCACCCGAAGAAGCCCGGCATCTTCGCACTCGACAAGTCGATTCACGTGAGCGGCGCCCTTCGCAAACCGACATTCGCGACCGTGGCTCGGGATGAAGGCGAAACGAGAACAACCGGCGCGGCAACCGGTCCAACGAAAAACCATTCGAGGTAGAAGCCATGCGCCAGCCAGCCGATGAACTTCCGACCACGCCCGGGGAAGTTCCCAAACCACCCCCGGTCTACGAGCCATCCATTGATATTCCGCCCCCGGTCCACGAGCCGCCCAATGAAGAACCGCCGGTGAAGCCGCCGGGCAATCCGCGGCCGATCGACGAGCCGCCCGGGAGACCGGGACAAAGGTGAAAGGGACCCCCTTACGGGGATACCGGGCTGGGCCCATAAAAGGTGAAAGTGAGAGCAGGATCCCTTTCGTCTTTCCATACCCTTCTGAACCGTTCCTTTTCTTGCTCCGGGAACACAAAGGGAAGAACTGAAAGGGACAGCAGGGGTCGCGATTTCTGATTTAATCCTTTCGCCCTCCCACTTTCCGCTTTAACCTTTTATGGGCCCAGCCCGGTATCCCCGTAAGGGGGCCCCTTTAACCTTCCCTCTGCTCCGAAGGAGCGTCCCATGTCCGTCAACCAGGAAAAACTCAGCAACCTCGTTTATCAGCTACTGGTCGAGCTGGGCGAGGATCCGAAGCGCGAAGGCCTGCTCAAGACGCCGACGCGGGTGGCCGCTGCGCTGGAGTTCCTGACGTCGGGCAAGCGCGCAGACCTGAAGACGGTGATCAACGACGCCATCTTCACGCAGGAGACCAACAGCATGGTCATCGTGAAGAACATCGAGGTGTACAGCCTGTGCGAGCATCACATGCTGCCGTTCTTCGGCCGTTGCCACATTGGCTATATTCCCAACGGCAAGGTTTTCGGCGTGAGCAAGCTGGCGCGACTGGTTGACATGTACGCACGGCGCCTGCAACTGCAGGAACGCCTTACGGAAGAAATCTCGAAAGTGGTGATGGAGTCGATCGGCGCGCAGGGCGTGGGCGTGATGATCGAGGCGCGTCACCTCTGCATGATGATGCGCGGCGTGGAAAAGCAGAATTCGGAGATGGTCACATCATCGGTCGTGGGGACATTCCGCGATTCCCAGGCAACGCGCGAAGAGTTTCTCGCATTGATCGGGAACCGCGGCAGCTAGCAGGACTTACTGCTTGCTGTGCCCGTGTCCCGCTTCCGACGGGATGATGCGTTCCACCCGATCCCAGGCGGCCCGGGCCGGAGCCCGGCTTTCTTCCCACAGCGGCCCATTTTCGGCGCGGCGCTTGTTGTATTCGATTTCCAGATCGCGTTCCACTTCGTCGAATGTCCGCGCCCGATGGCGGGTTCTCCCCTCGTAGCCGGCGCGATAAGCCGGTGCGTAGTCCTTATACGTGCGGCCGGGCTTGTAGTAGGGCTCGGTGGCGTAGTGTTCCTTCCAATACGCCTCTTCGACGGTCGGATCGATCGCCTCGGCGGCGCCTTTCCCCACCAGCCCGCCGGCGACAGCACCCACCGCCGCACCCACCAGGGCACCCGCCGGGCCTGCAACGGTGCCAATCGCCGCACCGGTTGCTGCCCCACCGACGGCAGCTCCGACCCCCACGCCGACGGGATGTGAACCGGGTGTACCGGTAATGGGGTCGCGATTGGCATCGCGGTTCTTGCGTTTCTCTATTTCCTTCTCGGAATCATGAAGTTTGTTGCCCATCTCGAGTCTCCTCTGTGATTGCGTGCTTCGATGGCCTGCAGAAGATAGATTGCAAGCCCCATGCCGAGTTTCCCAGGCAAGAGAAGATGCAGAAACGGCGTGCATGTGATTGAGCATTTGGAAGTTTTGCTGTGTGCAACATGAAGACGAGCAGGAAGTTTTACAGGGACACCGGTAAAAACCGGAGGACGGTCAGCGACTAAGCCCAATGGACTATCGACTGGCAGGCCGCGACTGCGTACGGGGCGTGTCACACCGAACGCAATCACTGACTGGCTCCACGTCTCCCAGCGCTTCCAGGTGACCGGCCATTGTTCGCCTTTCACCTTTTGACTTTTACCTTTAACCTTTCCTCTTTTCCGTTTTCTTTCCTATCCATGTCCATCCAGTGGTTCCCGGGCCACATGAGCCTGGCGCGCAAGAAGGCCGCCGAAACCATGGAGTGGATCGACGTTGTCATCGAAGTCGTCGATGCCCGCCTGCCCGAGGCCAGCAGCAATCCGATGATCCGGACTTTGCGCGAATACCGGCAGCGCCCCGCCCTCAAGCTCCTCAACAAGGCCGACCTGGCCGATCCCGCAGCGACCAGGCAGTGGCTGGATTTCTACAACCAGCAGAAGGGCATCAAGGCGGTTGCACTGTCGTGCAAGAAACCCGCAGACGTTGCGCGCGTGACTGGCTATTGCAAGGAAATCGCGCCCCATCGCAACGACAATACCAAGCAGTTGCGCATGATGATCATGGGCATTCCCAACGTCGGCAAGTCGACCCTGATGAACGCGCTGATCAAGCGCCGCGTGGCGGCGGTCGGCGACGAGCCCGCCGTGACCAAGATGCAGCAAAGTTTCGACCTGGGTCCCGCGATGACGATCACCGATACGCCGGGATTGATGTGGCCGAAGATCGAGTATGAAAGCGACGGTTACATGCTGGCGGCAAGCCATGCGATCGGCACCAATGAAGTCATGGAAGAGGAAGTCGCCGCGTTCCTCGGCGAAATCCTGATGGCCCGCTATCCGGCCCTGCTCAGCCAACGCTACGGATTTCCGCTGTCCGGCCTGGATGGCCCCGGCCTGGTTGAAGCGGTTGCAAAACGCCGCGGCTGCCTGGTCAAAGGCGGAGGCCTCGACCTGGAGAAGGCGGCCATCATCCTGCTGGACGACTACCGCAGCGGGACGCTGGGAAGGATCAGCCTGGAGACGCCCGCAACGCGGGCGGCCATGATGGCGAATGCCATCAGCGACTCCGCAGGTGAAAGTGAAAAGGTGAAAGGGGAAAGTGAAGAACAGTAGGGCCGAGTGCGGAGAGTCCTTACTTTTACCTGATACGCTCTACTCGGCGTCATGAAAAATGATGCCGAGCGTATGCCGGTTACCGGCACGGATCCGGCTGACGCCATGGCGCATCTTCACCCGATAGCTGCCGCGTGTGCCCTGCACCGGGCGATTGTTCACCGCGAACACAACGGCGCTGCCCTGGAGCAGGGGCACGACGGAAACCTTCGACTGCATCCGCGGGCGCTGCTCGGTCAGCACGAATTCGCCGCCCTCGAAATCCTTTCCCGGTTCCGAAAGCAGGACAGCAACCTGCAACGGGAAGACATGCTGGCCGTAAAGATCCTGGTGCAGGCAGTTGTAGTCGCCTTCCGCGTATTGCAGCAGCAGCGGCGTCGGCCGGGTCTGGCCGGCGGCATGGCAGCGCCGGACGAAAGCCGCATGGTCGTGGGGAAAGCGGTCCTCCATGCCCATCGCCTCATGCCAGCGATTGGCCAATCCGGAAAGCGGCGGGTAAAGCGTTTCGCGCAGTTCGCCCACCATGTCCGGAAGCGGGTAGGAGAAGTACTTGTACTCGCCGCGCCCGAATCCATGGCGCGCCATGACCACCCGGCTGCGGAATGCGTCCTCGCGTGGATACGTCGTCACCAGTTCGCTGCATTCCCCGGGCGCGAGCAGCGAACCGAGGACGGCGTAGCCATCGGCATCCAGGGCCATGGCGGCACGATCCCAATCGATCGCCATCACCCGATCCGATATCGAAGGCACGGAAGTCTGCCGAAGCCGGCGCACCGCGCTCATGAATCTGACTCACAGTCGAGCAGCGCGCGCTTGCGTTCCACGCCCCAGCGATAACCGGACAGGCCGCCGTCGTTGCGGATGACCCGGTGGCAGGGGATGGCGACCGCGAGCCCATTGGCGCCGCATGCCTGCGCCACCGCGCGCACGGCGCCCGGCTCGCCGATGCGATGCGCAACTTGCGCATAGCTGACCGTGCGGCCGGCCGGGATTTCCCGCAACGCCTGCCAGACCCGCTGCTGGAATGCGGTGCCGCGCACGTCGAGGGGCAGATCCAGGCCCAGGCCGGGGGCTTCGACGAAGCCGACGACTTTTGCCACCAGCTGTTCGAAGGTCGTGTCGCTGCCGATCAGCCTGGCTTTCGGAAACCTGTCCTGCAAGTCATGCAGCAGGCTGTCGGGATCATCGCCCAGGGCGATGGCGCAAATGCCCTTGTCGGTGCTGGCTACCAGGATCGAACCCAGCGAGCATTCGCCCACCGCAAACCTGATGGTTTCGCCTGCGGCGCCGGAACGAAAGCTGGCGGGCCTCATGCCCAGGACCTCGGCGGACTTCGCGTAGAAGCGGCCGTTGGAATTGAATCCGGCGCCATAGATCGCATCCGTCACCGTATCGCTTTGAGGCAGTTCTTCCCGGACCCGATCGGCCTGCCGCGCCGCTGCGTAGGCCTTGGGCGTCAAGCCCGTGATGCCCTTGAACACGCGATGGAAATGGAAGCGGCTCATCCCGGCCTCCCGTGCGAGCGCATCGAGGTTCGGCATGATTTCGGAGGTTTCGATGAGCCGACAGACACGCGCGACTCCTGCGGCATGCTCCGCCGCCATCCCGGCGCTATCCGGCTTGCAGCGTTTGCAGGCCCGGAAGCCGGCGGCTTCGGCAGCCTCGCGGGTTGCGTGAAACGCGACATTCTTGCGCAGGGCCAGGCGCGATGCGCAGGACGGCCGGCAGTACACGCCCGTGGTGCGGACGGAATAGTAGAAGCTGCCGTCGGCGCTGCGGTCGCGGCGCATCACGGCATCCCAGCGTTCGTCATCGCTGGTGAAGGCCGGCTTCAGTGCTTCATTGCTGGTCATGATTCCCATGATAGTGCTCCTTCGGTGGCGACGGGCCGATGGCCTGTCTGTGACCGCATCATGGGGAAGGGCGTTCGCCAGGACACTCCGGTCCTTGCTTTTGAATTCCGGGAGGGCCGGAAACGGCCGTGAATGTCGTGAATATCGTGAATGCCGTAAAGGCGAAGAACCCTAATAGCCGCCAGGCTTTATTTCGACATTCACGATATTCACGACATTCACGATAATCACGGCCTTTCACGCGACCCTTCTGGCCCTCAGCCGCTCGCGCGAAAGATAATGCTGCCGGTAGATCTCGAACGGCATGCTGTCCGAGTCTTCGATGTGTTTCTGTTCGCGCAAAGAGGCTTCGGCAGCCTGCTGGAAGCGGGCTTCGTCCGCATCGGACCACGGCAGGGCGAGCAGTTCCTTCTTGTACTGCAGCGAGCGGTCCCGTCCAAAATGCGGAAAGCTGTTCGAGTATCTTCCCGCCATTTCCTGCAGCACACGCGAGGAGGGCGTCAGCGAGGGTTGCGCCAGCAGCCTTCCGGCGTTCGCTAGGACTTCTCCGTAGGCATGGGTGCGGTGGGCGCCGTCCAGCGCGGCGGCGATCGGCTCGAATTCCTTCAGCAGTTCCGTGCCCCATTCCGCGGGCGAGAGGGAATCGCTGTCGCGCGTCAGCAGCAGCGCCGGATCGCGCCCCTGGCGGGCCACCAGCAACTGGTTGCGTCCGAGCACCACGATGTCGGCCGGGGTATCCGCCAGTCCGTCCGTCAACAGGCAGTGCAGCAGGAAGATGTCCAGGAAGCGGATGGTCGATTCGTCGATGCCGATCGCCAGGAACGGGTTCAGGTCCATCAGCCGGACTTCGACGTATTCCACGCCCCGCTCGCGCAGCGCATGCACCGGGCGTTCGCCCGGACGAATCGGCCGTTTCGGCCGGATGGTGCCGTAGAACTCGTTCTCGATCTGCAGCAGGGTCGTCGACAGCTGCTTGTAGTCGTCGCCGTCGCGGATGCCGATTTTTTCGTAATCGGGATACGGATGCGTCAGCGCGTCGGCCAGCGAATAGGCATAGGTGTCGAGATTGTTATAGCTCACCGCCAGCGAGGATTGCGCGGCACTCTGGTAACCCAGCGGGCTCATGCGCAGCGAAGTGGCCCAGGGCAGGTAGAGATTACCGGGCGACAGCTCCTCCAGGCCATGCTCGCGGCCGGCCACGAAGGTGCTGCACACGGCAGGCGAGGCGCCGAACAGGTACAGGAGGAGCCAGGAATGGCGGCGAAAGTTGCGGATCAGCGAGAAGTAAGCCGCGTCCTGGAAGGTTTGGATCGGGCCGGATTGGCCGCCCGCCTGCTGCAGCAACGGCCACGCGGCTTCCGGCAACGAGAAGTTGTAGTGGATGCCGGAAATCGTCTGCATGCGGCTGCCATAACGATGCGACAGGCCCTTGCGATAAACGGTCTTGGCTGTTCCCACGTTCGAGGTTCCATAGCGGCCAATCGGAATCCTGTCGTCGGAGGGCAGCACACAGGGCATGCTGCAGCACCACAATGTTTCGGCGCCGATATGGCGATGGACGAACTGGTGGACTTTCCGCAACTCGTCGAGACAGCCGCTGACGCTGTCGTGCACGCCCGTGATCAGCTCGAGCTGGGACTCGCTGAAATCGGTGGTGATGTGGTCATGCGTGAGCGCGGATCCCAGCGCGTCCGGATGCGGCGTGAGGGCGAGCGTGCCGTCCGGGTTGACGCGCAGGCTTTCCTTTTCGATGCCGCGCCGGAGGCTGCTGAGGATTTCCGGCGGGAGGGCGCGTAGTCTTTTTTGGAACGGCAAGTTTCTTGTCCTTGTAGTGGGCTGCGGCGAGCGCAAGGTTAATGGGAAAACACGCCAGAGGCTAGAGGCCCCGGATCGGGGGCGCGGAGCGGAGGGCTGGACGCAGGACCGCGAATCCGCAAAGGTGCGCAGGATGGAATGAGCTCATGCATGCCATCCAAGCAATCCGGGCTTCGGCCGGCGCGGCCCCGTTACAATGTCTGCATGATCCGCAAGACTTTCCAGCGCATCAGTTCCCGTGACCTGTGGATGGCAGCCACACCGGTCGCCATCGTACTGGCGCTCGCGCTGGTCGTGGCGATGTTCTTCATCGAACCGGGTCCGCCGCGCAGGATCGTGATGACCACGGGCGCGGTGGACAGCGGCTATCACATGTACGCCCTGCGCTACAAGGAGATCCTGGCCCGTGATGGCGTGACCCTGGAGCTGCGCACTTCCGCGGGCTCGCAAGAAAACATAAGCCGGCTGATGGATGAGAAGTCCGGGGTCGAGGTGGGGTTTTTCCAGGGCGGCTCCGCTTTTGCGACCAATGCTCCGCATCTGCAGTCGCTGGGCAGCATCTACTATGAGCCTTTGTGGGTGTTCCATCGCGGCCCGGAGGTGCACGATTTCTCCGGCCTCAAAGGCAGGCGCCTGGCGATCGGTCCCGAAGAAAGCGGCAGCCGGGCCCTTGCGCTGCAACTGCTGGCGGTGAACGCCACGGTCATGCCGCCCACGGTCTTGTCCGCCGAAACCGGCCAGGAGTCCGTCGACATGCTGATGCAAGGCAAGCTCGGCGCGGTTTTCCTGGTGGCGCCGGCGGATTCACCGCTGGTGGAGAAACTGGCCGCCACGCAGGAAATCCGCCTGCTCAGCCTGGATCGCGCGGAAGCCTATGCGCGGCGCTTTCCCTATCTTACGAAGCTCCTGCTGCCACGCGGCGTATTCGATTTCATCAACAACGTCCCTGTCCGGGACGTGACGCTGGTGTCGCCGACCGCCAACCTGCTGGCGCGAGACACGCTGCATCCGGCGCTGGCCTTCCTGCTGATGCGCGCGGCGACCGAGATTCACGGCGGCGCCGGGTTGTTGAACAAGGCGGGGGAGTTTCCGGCGCCGCTCAATTCGGATTTCCCGCTGAGCAGCGAGGCCAAACGCTATTACAAGAGCGGCCCGCCGTTCCTGCAGCGCTATCTGCCGTACTGGATCGCCGTGCTCGTGGACCGGCTGTGGATCATCCTCCTGCCTTCGCTGGCGTTGCTGGTGCCGCTCACCCGCATCGTTCCGCCGATCTACCGCTGGCGGGTGCGCTCGCGCATCTACCGCTGGTATGCGCGCCTGAAGGAGGTGGAGCTGCAACTCGACGACGATCCGCCGGCGGAGAAACTCAAGGAGATGCTGGCGCGCCTGGATGAAATCGAACGTTCGGTAAACCGCATCAATACGCCGCTTGCCTATAGCGATAACCTTTACCTGTTCAAGCAGAATGTGGATCTGGTGCGGGCGCGGGTGAGGTGGAGGCTGAAGGCAGAGGAAAATTGAGAGAGAAAAGGCAAAGGTAAAAAGTCGAAGAGACACGCCTTAACGTCAAGGAACCCGACAGAATGCGAAGAACGAGCCCATGAAAACAAAAGACCGGAAGTCGTGGCTGGCACCTATTCGTACGAGGACCCCGAAATCCTCAGCCCTTTCGACATTCACGACATTCACGATATTCGCGGCAGTCACGATATTCACGGCAGTCACGATATCCACGGCCCCTTTACACGCGGAGGAAGACCCGGAGCGTTCCGCCGACGCCCCTGACTTGCCGCAGGAAGAGGCAGTGTCCCAGTGGATTGTCGACGGCAAGGCGCTGCTGGAGGAAGGCAAGGCGAAAGAGGCGGCAGCCAGGTTCGAAGCGCAGGTGAAGGCCGATCCGAACAACGCCACCGCGCGCCACATGCTCGGGGTGGCGCTGTGGGAAGCCGGACAAAAAGACGAGGCGCGGGCGGAATTCGGCCGTGCGCTGAAGCTCGATGCCAACAATCCGTATGCCGTGGATGCGCGCATGTACCTTGCGCAGAGGGATCCGGTCGTTGAGAAGCTGCCGGACCTGAAAAGCTATCCGAAGCGTGGCACGGCGATCCAGGATTGCCCCAAGTGTCCGGCGATGGTCGTCGTGCCTGCGGGCAAGTTCGCCATGCCCTATCCGCCGGGCGATTCCGGACGCTACCACCACGAGGGCCCGGTGCGCCCCGTGACCCTGGAGCGTCCGTTCGCGGTCGGCAAATTCGAAGTGACATTCGACGAATGGGACTACTGCGCGGCCGAGCAGGGCTGCCCGAAGGTCGAAGACAAGGGGCGCGGCAAGGGCAAGCGGCCGGTGGTCTACGTCAGCTGGGACAACGCCGTCGGGTACACAAAGTGGCTGTCGAAAAAAACCGGCAAGCAGTATCGCCTGCTTACCGAAGCGGAATGGGAGTACGCGTACCGATCCGGCACAGACGAGCGGCATCGCTTCCTCAACCTCCCGCCCGCGAAGGTTTGCGCGGTCGCCAATGTCTACGACAAGCGCGGGAAACTGGTGACAGAGCTGGAATACGATCCCCTGCCGTGCGATGACAAGTTCGGGGAAGTCGCTCCCGTCGGTTCATTCAAGCCGAACGCCTTCGGCATCCATGACATGATGGGCAACGTCTCGGAATGGGTGGAAGACTGCCTGCCGACCGGCCTGCAATGGCGTGGCGCGCCGATCGCCGGCGCCGCGAACCTGAAGGGCGATTGCACGCAACGCGGCTTTCGCGGCGGCTCCTTCCTGGAGAACGAAAAGAACTACCTGCGCAATCCGGATCGCTTCAAGTTCATCGGCGCGAAGGACAGCGACCTCGGCTTTCGGGTAGCGAGGACGCTCCCCTGACGCAGCGGAAAGCTGAAAGGGGAAAGGAGAGAGTCAAGAGCCAGTAACCAATGGCCTAGCCTTTGAGTTGTTTGATATTTTCTGTGCTCTGTGGCATCCAATAGCCGCACCGCGCGTGTTGTTACTTTGCCCTTTCACCTTTCCTCTCTTCGCTGACTCCGGGATGCCTTGATTCCCGGCCGCCGGTCTCCATCTACCGTCCATAACGGAGATCTGCCTGATGAATTCGCGCGACCTTTCCCGCCTGATGTGGAACGAGGCCCTCTCGATGCTGGAGCAGGCCGACCGGCTGCATCGCCAGTTTTTCCAGCCGGCCGCCGCTCAGGCTCCCGCCTGGGAGCCGCCCGTGGACGTGATCGAGAGCGCGGAGAACGTCTGGGTGCAGGTCGCCCTGCCGGGCGTGGATCCCGGTTCGGTGACCGTGGGATTGGAACTGGATGCGCTCACCGTATCGGCCCACCGCTCGTTCCCGAGAGGGGCGGGCGAGGTCCGGGTCCTGGAGATTCCGTACGGACGATTCCAGCGAAGGATCGGCCTGCCGATGCAGGCCCTGACGCTGGCCAATAAAAGAATGCAGGACGGGTGTCTTACCCTGACTTTCAGCAGGAAGGAATCAACATGAACAGCTGGCCCACCATGCAGGAAGCGCTCTCGCCGGACGAGACAGCCAGGTCCGCGCAGGCAGCCAATCCGTCGCGCAACGCCGGGAACGTCAAGCCGCTCCCGGACGACGCGATGATCATCGTGCCGCTGCGCAACGCCGTGCTGTTCCCGGGCGTGATGTCGCCGGTCACGATCGGCCGGGTGTCGTCGGTCGCCGCCGCGCAGGAAGCGGCGCGCTCCGAGGGCAAGGTCGGCTTCCTGTTGCAACGTGACCCGGCGCAGGAGGAGGTCGGGGGGAACGACTTGTACTGGGTCGGCACCGCCGGCCAGGTGGTGCGGTACATCACCGCCGCCGATGGAGGACACCACATTGTGGTGCAGGGCCAGTCGCGCTTTCGCGTCCTTGAATTCCTCGAGGGCTGGCCGTTCATGGTCGCGCGGGTCGCCATCATCGACAGCGCGGAAGACCCCAGTCCCGAGACCGAGGCGCGCTTCATTCAGTTGAAACAGAGCGCCACGGAGGCCATCCAGCTGCTTCCGAATGTGCCCGACGAACTGGTCGGCGTCGTGCAGGCGATGAATTCACCGGCGCTGCTCGCCGACATGGTCGCCAATCTTCTCGACGTCAAGAGCGAGGAGAAGCAGGCTGTTCTGGAGACCTTCGACCTGAAGCGCCGGCTCGACAGGGTCCTCGGCCTGCTCGGTGAGCGGGTCGCAGTGCTCAAGCTGTCGAAGGAGATCGGGGACAAGACCCGTGCCGAGTTCGACGAGCGCCAGCGCGAGCACGTGCTGCGCGAGCAGATGCGCCAGATCCAGAAGGAACTCGGCGAAGGCGAGGAAACCGCAAGCGAGATCGAGGAACTGAAGAAAACCATCGACGAAGCGGGCATGCCCGAGGACGTGCACAAGCATGTCACCAAGGAACTGAAGCGCCTGCAGCGCATGGGTGAAGGCAGCGCGGAAGGTTCGATGCTGCGTACTTACCTGGAATGGTTGAGCGAACTGCCCTGGAAGGTCGAGGAAACCAGGCCGATCGACATCGCGGAGGCGAGGAAGGTGCTCGACGAGGATCACTACGGCCTGGAGAAGATCAAGCGCCGCATCCTCGAGTACCTCGCGGTGCGCAAGCTCAATCCGGACGGCAAGAGCCCGATCCTGTGCTTCGTCGGTCCTCCCGGCGTGGGCAAGACTTCCCTCGGCCAGTCGATCGCACGCGCCACGGGCCGCAAGTTCCAGCGCGTGGCCCTGGGCGGCACGCACGACGAGGCGGAAATCCGCGGCCACCGCCGTACCTATATCGGCGCGTTGCCGGGCAGCATCATCCAGGCAATCCGCCGGGCGGAGTCGCGCGTGAGCGTGCTGATGCTCGACGAGATCGACAAGCTCGGCGCGGGCGGCTTCCATGGCGATCCGTCGAGCGCGTTGCTCGAGGTCCTCGATCCGGAGCAGAACTCGAAGTTCCGCGACAATTACCTTGCCGTCGACTTCGACCTGTCGAAGGTGATGTTCATCGCCACGGCGAACCAGCTCGATACGATTCCCGGTCCGTTGCGCGACCGCATGGAAATCATCCAGTTGCCGGGCTATACGGAGCAGGAAAAGCTCGAGATTGCGAAACGCTACCTGGTGAAGCGCCAGCTCGATGCCAACGGCCTGAAACCGGAGCAGGCGTCGATCACCGACGAAGCCATCCGCAGCATCATCGGCGATTACACGCGCGAAGCGGGCGTGCGCAACCTCGAACGCGAGATCGGTTCAGTGTTGCGTTCCGCCGCCATGAAAATTGCGGAAAGCAAGGCCGAAGCGGTGATCGTCGACGCGGCGGATCTGCATGCGATCCTGGGTGCAGCGCGCTACGAAAACGAAATCGCCCTGCGCACGCAAGTGCCGGGCGTGGCGACGGGCCTCGCGTGGACGCCGGTGGGCGGGGACATCCTGTTCATCGAAGCTTCCAAGGTGCCGGGATCGGGCAAGCTGATCCTGACCGGCCAGCTCGGCGACGTCATGAAGGAATCGGCGCAGGCGGCACTGACCCTGGCCAAGACCTGCATCGGCGAACCCCTCGACAAGCTCGACCTTCACGTGCACGTTCCCGCAGGCGCGACACCGAAGGATGGGCCGAGTGCTGGCGTGGCCATGTTCCTGGCGCTGGTGTCGCTGCTGACCGGCAAGCCGGTGCGCTCGGATGTCGCCATGACCGGCGAGATCTCCCTGCGCGGACTGGTCATGCCCATCGGCGGCGTAAAGGAGAAGGTGCTGGCGGCACAACGCGCCGGCATCCGCACCGTCATGCTGCCGAAGCGCAACCAGAAGGACATCGAGGACGTGCCCGCAGATGCACGCGAGAAGCTCGAATTCATCCTGCTGGAGAACGTCGAGGATGCCGTGCGGAACGGGATGGGCGTGGACCCCGCGGTGCTGTTCGGCAAACCGGAGGCCGAGGCAGCGTAAAGGCGAGAGAGAAGAGAAAAGAGAAAAGGTACGAGGTAAAAGGTAAAGATAACAGCTCTGCCGCACAAGAAACCCGGGCCGGGGTGCGCGATTCGCGGACTCCGGCTTTCTTTGCCGGCTCGCCGGCTGGCCCGCCGGGCAGCCTGGGGAATTTCGCAGCCCCAACCGCCGTTTCCCCCATGGGCGGCAGGTGCCCGCTGCCCTGTCGTCATACCCATAGCGCCACTGGAGCGAAGGTGCAGCTGCACCGGGTAGCGAGGGCAGGCGGCGATGCGGGCAGGGACGGACTACGTTGCGCAACCGTTCAGCTCGCGGACGTACACAGGCTCGCCGTGGGGGCCGGGAAGTTGCGCCGGCTCGGGTGCAAGATTCTGGACATGCGCGTCCAAACCGCCTGTCCCGGGGCAGCAGGGTCCGCCTCGAGGCCCGAATCTGAACCTTGACTGCGTGCCGCCGCAAACGGGGCACGCAGTTTTTATTTACACTGCCGGCTTCGCTCTCTGCCCGCGTCCCCATGGCCGACCCCGCACTGCCGCTCCTTTCTCCGCTGGAAGCCCGCGTCCTCGGGGTGCTGGTGGAGAAGCAGCTCACCACTCCCGACAACTATCCCTTGTCGCTGAATGCCCTGGTCGCCGGTTGCAACCAGAAGACCAGCCGCGAGCCGGTCATGAACGTGAGCGAGGAAGAGGCGCAGGGTGCGCTGGATGCCCTCAAGGACAAGAAGCTGGTGATCAACAGCTGGGGCGCCTCGCGCCGGGTGGTGCGCTATTCGCATAGCCTGCCGCAGATGCTAGGCACCGACCAGGGAACCACGGCTTTGGTTGCGACCCTGATGTTGCGCGGACCCCAGACACCGGGCGAGCTGCGCATCGCCTGCGAGCGCATGTACCGCTTTGCCGATCTTTCCAGCGTGGAAGCCTACCTTGAGGAGATGGCACGCCGGTCAAGCGGTGCGCTGGCCGTCAGATTGCCGAAGCAGGCCGGCTCGCGCGAGCATCGCTGGGCGCACCTCCTGAGCGGGACAATAGACGGCCCGGCGGAATCCGCTGCGCCGCAGGCTCCGACCGCCAATCCCGGCACCCTCGCCGCGCTGCAGGCCGAACTGAATGCGCTCAGGGATGAAGTGGCGGAGATCAGGCAGATGATTGCCGAACTGAAGGAAAGGCCGTGACTATCTTACAGACGACATCGTCGTGACTATCGAGTTACGGCTTCATAACAAGCAATCGAATTCTTGACGTAGTGCACGCGGCAGCCACGACAGTTACGGCAGTCACGCCAGTCACGAGGAAAAGTCATGAAAATCTACATGATCGGTGCCGGTGCGATGGGCGGCGTCTACGGCGGCCTGCTGAGGCGCGCCGGCTACGATGTCACCCTCATCGACATCCGCAAGGACCATATCCAGAAGATCCGCAACGATGGCCTGACGGTGGAGGGCGTGCGTGGCACGCACGTGATCAGGCTGCCCTCGCAACTTGGGGAAACCGGCCTGCCGCCTGCCGACCTGGCAATTGTTTTTACGGATGCGAACTCGACGGCCGAAGCAGCGCGCACGGCCAGGCGGCTGCTGAAGCCGGACGGCGTCGCCCTGACATTGCAGAACGGCATCGGCAACGTCGAAGCGCTGGTCGCCGAACTGGGCAGGGACAAGGTCATCGCCGGCGTCTCCATGAACAGTGCGGCCAATCCCGGGCTGGCGCGGTCGGCCTACACCCACGGGGGCATGACGTCCATCGGCGAACTGGATGGCAGGGACACGGAGCGCATCCGCAAGGTGGCGGAGATGTTCAACAAGGCGGAGATTCCCACGGAAATCGTTGCCGACCCGATGTCCCAGATCTGGGGAAAATTCGCGCACAACTGCGCCGTCAACGCCCTGGCCGCGGTGAGCGGCCTGCGAACCGGCGAGCTGTTCCGGGTGCCGGAGATGAATGCGTTGCAGGAGCGCGTCATCGACGAGATCCTCGCGGTGGTCAAGGCCAAGGGCTGGAATCTGCCGGAAAATGACCCGCGCAAGAAAATCCGCGAGCACAGCCGCATGCGCTACAACAAGCCTTCGATGCTGCAGCACATGGAGAAGGGGCAGCGCACGGAGATCGACGCGCTCAACGGGGCGCTGGTGCGCGAAGCCCGCGCCCTCGGCATTCCGGTTCCGTACAACGAGACCATCGTCGCGTTCGTGAAGGGCCTGGAAAAGAGCCGCAGGCAGGCGCTGCAGGGTACGTCGATCGATTATACGGAGCTGGAGAGGAAAGCGGCGGAGGAGTAGAGGCGAGAGAAAAGAGAAAAGAGAAGAGAGAAAAGAGAAGAGAAAGGAGAGAAAGGAGAGAAGAGTCTTCCCGGAACCCGGTTTTTACCTTTCTTCTTTTACCTTTTCTCTTTTCTCTCGCCGTTATGGCGTCAGCGACGCCGCGTACGCCGCTATCGCAACCATGTCTTCCTCGCTCATAGGTTCCACGACGGGTTTCATGAGTGCTGCCCATTCGCCGTTACGCGTACCGTGCTTGATGTCGTAGAGCTGGCGCATGAGGTAGCTGGGTGAGCGTCCGGCGAGGGCCGGCACCGGGCCGAGGCCTTTGAGGCCTGCGCCGTGGCAGGCGGCACAGGCGATTGTCTTGCCGGCGCCACCGCCCGCAAGTAACCGGCCTTTGCCGACGCTTCCGGCCGGAACATAGGCGATGAAACCGGAGGAAGCGTCGCGCAATTCGGTGCGCTCGAGGTTTTCCGGCATTTCGATGATGCGATTGCCGATGGCTTCGGTGCCGCCGCCTTCCGCTTCGATCAGCATCCAGCCGCCGACGCGCGTCTTCGGCACCGTCTCGGCTTCGATCACGCGAATCCAGGGTTGCGGTTTCAGCGCCGCGAAATATTCCGCAGCAACCATGAGGTCGGCTTCATCCACCGATTTCGCCACGGCCGTCATCAGATTGATCGGCAGCGAGGCGGGCTCGGAGCTCTTGCGCACGCCGCTCTTGAAGTCGCGCACCTGCTGGACGATGTAGGAGGCAGGCAGGCCGGCGAGGCTGGAATTTTCCGGACGACCCAGGCCATTGGGTAGATGGCAGTAGCCGCAGGCGAATACGCCGGGCTTGCTGCCATGGTCGACGATGCCGGGCATCGGCGGATGTCCGTCCGGATGCCAGTCCGGCACTTTGAACAGGTCGCGAATCTGGGTGAGGGTGAACGTCCTGGGACTGCCGGGGACCTGGCGCTGGCTTCCGTCATCCGGCGGCGGCGTGATGCCGGGAGGATTCACAGGATAGGCCCAGGCAGGCGGACCTTCCGCCGCACTTGCCGGCATGCCGGCCGCGGCCACAGCCAGTACCAGGGTGGTCAACTTACAGGCCATGTTATTCATTTGTTCCCCCGTCTTTTTCTTCCATCATACGCGTGCATGCACAGTGGAGGTGCGCGCGAGCCAGTGCATCCGGCCGGGGTCGAAAAGCATCGTCAAAACCAAGTACTATCCCCCTGCGGCCACTCACCCGTTATCAATCATCCGGCACCTGATGGACGACAGGAGATCAGAATGATCGTCACTCCGTTATACGCGGGGCTGCTCACGCTGTTGTTCGTATTGCTGAGCTTGCGAGTGGTGCAGGTCCGCCAGAAGGGCATCCCGCTCGGAGACGGCGGTGACCCCAAAATGCTGCGCGTCATACGCGGCCATGCCAACTTCGCCGAGTATGTGCCCCTGGCGCTGCTGATGATGGCGATACTCGAGTTGAGCCGCTGTTCTTCCTATGTGCTGCACGCTATCGGCATTGCGCTGATCCTGTCCCGGATACTTCATGGCTATGCGCTCTCCTATACCCCGAGATTCAGGTTCGGCCGCACCTGGGGTGCGGGATTGACGTTCGTCATCCTTGCCGTCGAAGCGGTGTTGTGCCTGTGGCAGGCGTTCAAGGGCATGAGCGTGACGTAAACGCAGAGAAAAGGTAAAAGGTAAAACTGGGAGCGATCAAGTTTTGATGGCAGTTTTGCACTTTGACCTTTAACCTTTTGGCTTTCACCTTGTTTTCCTGAACAAGAAACACGAACGGCTCGCCAGTTAACTCATTCCATACTACCAAGTCATGTCTTTCGACTTCCCCAACATCCCCGCGGAACTGTTCGGCACGATCGTCGTGTTCGTGGTCACCATCCTCGCCAACGTGCTGATCTCCGCGGCCCTGCGGGGCCGGGGCTGGCTGTCGCGGGAGACCAAGCTGCGCGCTTCGGTGTTCTGGCGCAATTTCTCCTTCCTGGTGGCATTCGTCGCGCTGGTGCTCATCTGGCGCACCGAGCTGCGCGCGGCAGCCCTGTCCCTGGCTGCGCTGAGCGTGGCGCTGGTTCTGGGTGGCAAGGAGTTGCTGGCCTCGATGCTGGGCTACATCCATCGAACGACCTCCGGCACCTTCGAGTTCGGCGATGTGATCGAAATCAACGGCATCAAGGGAGAGGTCATCGACCAGACCCTGCTGTCGACTACGATCCTGGAGATGAGCGAAGAGCATCTGTTTACGGGCCGGGTGGCGCAATTCCCGAACAGTTTCTACATCACCCACGCGGTGAAAAACCATTCACGCCTCGGCGACTACCAGCTGGCTTTGATCAATGTGCCGCTGGCGACGGGCGTGGATGTCGGGGTGGCGATGAAAGCCCTCGGCGACGCGGCAATGGCCGTGTGCGCGGATTTCATAGCGCCAACCCACCAGGCGCTGCGGGAACTCGAGGGAGAACAATTCATCGTCATGCCTTCGGCCGAGCCGCGCGTGACCATCAGGCTCGGCGAAGGCGGCAAGGCGGCGCTGTTGCTGCGCTTTCCATGCCGCACCAACCAGCGTACCAGGACCGAACAGGAAGTGATTGCGAAGTATCTGGCCGCCCTGAAAGCCGGGACGACGTGACGGGGTGACGAGGTAAGAGCAAAGGCAGGATCGACCGAAAGCCGCGATGTAAAACACCGGCGGTTGTTTCCAGGAATTTACCCCGTCACGTCGTTACGTCCGTCACGCGTCACGGCTTTTTCAGCCAATCCCCAATAACTCAACCTCGAAAACTAGCGTCGCATCCGGCGGGATGACGCCGCCGGCGCCCCGTGCCCCATAACCCAATTGCGGGGGAATCGTCAGTTTGCGCGTTCCGCCGACTTTCATGCCCTGCACGCCTTCATCCCAGCCGCGGATGACCTGGCCTTTTCCCAGCCAGAACTCGAAGGGATCGTTGCGATCCTTGCTCGAATCGAACTTGCTGCCGTCCGTGAGCCAGCCGGTGTAATGCACGGTTACGCGCTGGCCTGCTGCGGCGATTTCGCCAGCGCCGGCGACGATTTCCTCGATGCCGAGTCCGCTCGGCGTTTGGGTGGAGGGCATGGGTTTCCTTTGAAAATGCGTGAATGCGGTGCCCGACTTCGCTGGATACCGGGCGTCGCCCGTCAATATCGTGATTATCGTGAATATCGTCAAGACCCAATGGAACGGGTGACGCAGTTCCGTCATTCATGGCCTTTACGCTGTTCACGGGCCCTGCCAGCTCCTGCGGCATTCACGACATTGATGGGCGACGCCCGGTATCCAGCGAAGCCGGGGCACGACATTCACGGCTCCCTCTGGAACTTGGCGCACCGGCCGCTGTTCTCACTCCTACCGGCTGCGATATCCGCAATGGAGGCTCTTTTGACTACTTTGTCTGTAAACGGCAACACTTTCACCGTGGAAGCCGAGCCCGATACCCCGCTGCTCTGGGTCTTGCGTGACGAACTGAAGCTGACAGGGACCAAGTTTGGTTGCGGCATCGCGCAGTGCGGCGCCTGTACGGTGTATCTGGACGGGTTGCCGCGGCGTTCCTGTGTGGCGCCGATCGGTTCCATGGAGGGCGGCAAGGTCACCACCATCGAAGGCCTGGATACCAGGGAGGCGAAGGCGCTGCAGCAGGCCTGGGCTGCCCTGGATGTTCCCCAATGCGGCTATTGCCAGTCCGGCCAGATCATGACCGCGGCGGCGTTGCTCGCGGAAATCCCCAAGCCCTCGGACGCGGATATCGACGCCGCGATGGCGGGTAACGTCTGTCGCTGCGCCACTTATATACGCATTCGCGCCGCGATCCATCTCGCGGCTGGGACGGCGGGGGCCTGAACATGCGCTGGACCAACCATGTTTCCCGATCCCTGACCGGTCCGGTTTCGCGACGGACTTTCCTGCGTGGCGTCGGTATCGGCGCGGGTCTTGTGATCGCGGTCAGGCTGGCCGGCAACGCCCATGCGCAACGTTCCGGCGCCGCCGCGGTGATCGGCACCGATGAATCGATGCCCGCAACGATCGATGCAACCGGCTTCGTGGTCATCGGCAGCGACAATACCGTGACCGTCATGGTGAAGCACCTGGAAATGGGGCAGGGCCCGTACACCGGCCTGGCCACCCTGGTCGCGGAGGAGCTCGACGCCGACTGGTCGCAGATGCGCGCCGAAGGCGCACCTTCGAATGCCGCGCTTTACAAGAACCTGGCATTCGGCATCCAGGGCACCGGTGGGTCGACGGCGATCGCGAATTCCTACGAACAGCTGCGCAAGGCCGGCGCAACCGCGCGGGCGATGCTGGTTGCCGCGGCTGCGCAGGCCTGGGGTGTGCCCGAGGCGGAAATCACGGTGATGAAGGGCGTCGTCAGCCATTCGCGCTCCGTGAAGAAGGCAAGTTTCGGCGAACTCGCCGAGCAGGCGGCGCAACTCACGCCTCCCAGGGACGTCAAGTTGAAGGACCCTGCCAGATTCACCCTGATCGGCGGCAAGGTGTCGCGGCTCGACACGCCGGCCAAGTCCAACGGCAGCGCAATATTCACGCTCGATGTTGCCCCACCCGAGGTTCTCACTGTGCTGGTTGCGCACCCGCCGCGGTTCGGCGCCAAGGCGGCAGCGGTCGACGACAGCGCGGCCCGGCAGGTGCGCGGCTTCGTCGATGTGCAGACCATTCCGCAGGGGGTCGCGGTATATGCGAACGGGTTCTGGGCGGCGAAGAAGGCGCGTGACGCACTCAAGATCCAATGGGACGATGCCAATGCGGAGATGCGCGGCAGCGAGCAGTTGCTGGCGGAATACCGGAGCCAGTCGAAACAACCTGGCACCAAGGCGGCCGAACGCGGCGATGTCGCCAAGGCGCGGGAGCGGGCAACCAGAAAGCTGCAGGTCGAGTACGTCTTTCCCTATCTTGCGCATGCGCCGATGGAGCCCCTCGACTGCGCCATCGCCCTCAAGGACGGCGCCTGTGAAGCCTGGTATGGCGCCCAGCTGCAGACCGTCGACCACAAGACCATCGCCGCGGTGATGGGCCTGCCGGAAGAAAAAGTGTCCATCAACACGCTGCTCGCCGGTGGAAGTTTCGGCCGGCGCGCGCAGCCGGCCGGAGACCTCGCGGCGGAGGCCGCCGCTGCACTGAAGGCGCTCGGCCGGGATGCCGCAATCAAACTGGTGTGGACGCGCGAGGATGACATTCGTGGAGGCCGATATCGGCCGTTCACGCTGCACCGGATCGAAGGCAGTCTCGAAAAGGGGGGCAACATCAGTTCGTGGGAACAGGTGGTGGTAAGTCAATCGATCGTCAAGGGATCGCCTTTCGAGGCGATGATCAAGGATGGCGTGGATCCCACCATGGTCGAGGGCGCGAGCGACCTGCCCTACAAGATCGCGAATTTCCGGGTGACGGCGCACACCATGGACGTCGGTGTTCCCGTGCTCTGGTGGCGTTCGGTCGGCCACACGCATACGGCATTCGCGACCGAGACCTTCATCGACGAACTGCTGGTCGGCGGCGGCCGGGATCCCCTGCGCGGGCGCCTGGCGTTGCTGAAAGACCAGCCCCGTTACGCGGAAGTGCTGAAAGCGGTTGGGCGGGCAGCGCGCTGGAAAGGCTCGAAAGTGGGCGATGGCCGCGCCCGCGGCGTCGCCCTGCATAAATCCTTCGACACTTACGTCGCGCAGATTGCCGAGGTATCCCGCGGTCCGGACGGCCTGCCGAAAGTCGAGCAGGTCTGGTGTGCCGTCGATTGCGGGATTGCGGTAAATCCCGACAACATCAAGGCGCAGATGGAAGGCGGGATCGGTTTCGGACTGGGCGCGATCCTGTTCGACCAGATCACGCTCGACCAGGGACAGGTGGTGCAGGGCAACTTCAACGACTACCGGATGCTGCGCATCCATGAAATGCCCAGGATCGAAGTGGTCATCGTCAAGTCGATGGAACATCCCACCGGCGTCGGGGAGCCGGGCGTGCCGCCCATCGGTCCGGCAGTGGCCAATGCCTGGCGGGCTTTGACAGGCAAGGCGGTGCGCAGCCTGCCCTTTACCAATCCCGCGAAGCCCGCGCCCCCAACCCGATCAGTCTAGGAGACCACAATGAATCCCATGTTGTTCACCGGCGCGTTCGCATTCGCCTGTACGGCGTTGATCATGACGGCAGCGTTTCTCGAAGCGCGCGCCGCGCCCCGTGAGCTGGCATCGGAACTGAAACCCGCCTCGGAGTTCGCCGGGATCAAGGACAGGCGCGCCCGTTCGCTTGCCTTGTTCGCCGAGGCCGGTAAGGTCATCCAGCATCCGCGCTGTCTCAACTGCCATCCGAAGACGGAGCGTCCGCTGCAGGGCGACGACATGCATCCGCACGAGCCGCCCGTCAAGCGTGGCGCCGGCGGCATGGGCATGCCGGGCATGCGCTGCCTCACCTGTCATGGCGCGGCGAACTACGATCCCGGGCGCGTGCCGGGCAATCCGCGCTGGCTCCTGGCGCCGGAAGAAATGGCCTGGGTCGGCAAGTCCCTGGGGCAGATCTGCAGGCAGATCAAGGATCCGCTCGTCAATGGCGGGAAGGACATGAAGGATCTCATCGAACACATGGCGCATGACCCGCTGGTAGGCTGGGGATGGAACCCCGGCGTCGGGCGCACGCCGGTGCCCGGCACGCAGGAAGAATTCGGCAGGCTGATCCAGGCCTGGGCGGACAGCGGGGCGCAGTGCCCGAAATGATGGGAAAGCAGGGAAGAGAGAAAAGGTAAAAGAGGAAAGAGAAAAGAGTTTTCTGCCAGAAGGGCGGTTTGTTCCTACCTTTCCTCTTTTACCTTTCCCTTTTCTCTCGTCTCTTTTCCCTTCTAGCGAAGCGTAGCGAGAAACCCGACGAGCAACGCGTTGACCCGCTGCGCGCGCTCCTGCTGGATCCAGTGCCCGGCGCCTTCGATGATTTCGCAGACGCGCAGGTCGTCCACCCAGCGCTTCATGTTCTCCACCAGGTCGACGTTCGGCACGAAGCGCAACACGCCGTCGCGGCTGCCCGCGATGAAGCAGGCGGGACGGGTGATGCGTGCGCCGTCGAGTGCCGTGAGCTGTTCCCAGTCGCGTTGCTGGTTGCGATAGCGGTTCAGCGGTCCGCGAAAGCCGCTGCCCTCGAATTCCGAAACGTAGTAGTCGAGATCTTCCGGGCTCAGCCATGCTGGAAGGACTGCCGGATCGGGAAGGCTGTCGAGCATGCGCGCACCGGGTGCCTTGTCGATCCGGAACATCCCCTTGGGGATGTCGCCCGACCCGCCGTAATAGATTTTCCTCAGTGCGGTGCGGATGTCGGCTTCGAACTCGGCTTCCGCTACGCCGGGTTCCTGGAAATAGATCTGGTAGAAGAATCGCCCGGCATAAATCTGGTGCCACAATTCGATGGAGGATGTCTTGCCGCGCGGGGCATAGGGCACGCTCAGCGCGGCCACGGCCCGGACCCGGGCGGGATGCAGGGCGGTCGTATTCCATACCACCGGCGCACCCCAGTCATGGCCGATCAGCACCGCCTGCTTTTCGCCGAAATGATCGATGAGCCCGAGCACGTCGCCGATGATGCTGGCCATGTCGTAGCACTCGACCGCCTCCGGTTTGTCGCTGCCGCCGTAGCCGCGCACGTCGGGAACCACCACCCGGTAGCCCGCGTCACGAATCGGCGCGATCTGATGGCGCCAGGAATACCAGGACTCCGGCCAGCCGTGCACCAGGATGGCCAGGGGGCCTTCACCCTCGACAACACAGCGCAGGCGAATGCCGTTGACGGCAATCAACTCGAAACGGGGCAGCGGCGGCATGTCCTCTCCGGTCACACTTGCAGTTCAAATGCCGGCCGGCGCTGCGGCCGATCACTGTGATTCTACTTCCAGAGGACGTCCTTGCCCTGTGCCGCGGCGCGCCCCAGCAATTCGATCAAGGGGAACGCGCGTTGGCGCAACGACACCGGAACTTCGGCTTCCTCGTCGGATTTACCGTCGGGAGGCGCGTTGTGCGGAGTCTTTTTTTCCACCACACCCTGCAATCGCGCCAGGGCACCCGGAATGTCGGCCGGGAGGATGGCGCCCGGCACGGTGCCGCTATGCCCCATGGCCCGCAGCAGCTGAACGCCGATTTCCCTGTCCATCGTGAAACTGCCGGCATCGCTATCGAATTTTATGAGCATGAGCAAGTTGACCAAGGGCTGGATGGTGGATGAAGACGAGGGGATGAATGGGCCTCGTCCCTGTTCAGACACGGTTGGGCGGATATGGTTTTTACGCCTTTGTTTCAAGGCGTTCAGTCCTCTTAAGCATTAAAAATTAG